>RHMC01000083.1 GCA_003719395.1 Streptomyces altiplanensis | reverse complement strand
CCCGCAGGCCGTTCGGCTAGACCCGCAGGATCGAGAGGCCTATGGGGCGACGGTGGGTCCAGCGGCGGCGGCCGGTGGCCGGGCGCCGGCCGCGGGGCCGGGCCGTCGGCGCCCCACGAACCGGCCCCGGCCCCGGCGTCGTACAGGGCGGGCAGCAGCTCGTACGCCTGCCCCCCTTGCGCGGCGGCGTGACCGGCGCGCTCCCCACGCCGTCCCGGTGCCGCTCGCGGCAGCCGGGCTCCCGCTCATCGGCGGAGCCGGGAGCGGAGACGGAGGCGGGAGCGGAGACGGAGGCGGGAGCGGAAACAGGGGCAAGGGCAGAGGCAGAGGCGGGGGTCCCGCCCGGGGCCGTGACCGCTGCGGTCGCGGCCGGGGCCCCGCCCCTCGTGTCCGTGCACAGGAGCAGCGCGGCCAGCGCCAGCAACGTCCCCAGCAGCGCGCTCGCCGTCGCCGCGCCGCGGCACCGGCGGCTGACCTGGGGCATTGGCTCGGGATCTCCTGTCCGGGGGCGTCCCGCCAAGCGTAAGGGCTCCCGCGCGCCCGCCCCGGCCGAAATCGGTTCGCCAGTCGCAACCGGCGGGTGAGATCCTGAATCAGGTATGTCTACTTCCTTCGCCGACCTCCAGACCGCGCTCGCCGGGCTGCCGCTCCGCGACGCCCACCGGCTCGGCCGCCGTCTCGACGGCGCCCGTCGCATCCGCAAGCCCGAGGCCCGGCAGGCCGTGCTGGACGAAATCGCCGCCGAGGCGGAGAAGTCCGCCGCCCGCCTGGCGCAGCGTGCTGCCCGCGTGCCCGAGATCACGTATCCGGAGTCGCTGCCGGTCAGCCAGCGCAAGGACGACATCGCCGAGGCGATACGCGACCACCAGGTCGTGATCGTCGCGGGTGAGACCGGCTCGGGCAAGACCACCCAGATCCCCAAGATCTGTATGGAGCTGGGCCGCGGTGTGAAGGGCATGATCGGCCACACGCAGCCGCGCCGCATCGCCGCCCGCACCGTCGCCGAACGCATCGCGGACGAGCTGAAGACCCCGCTCGGCGAGGCGGTCGGCTGGAAGGTCCGGTTCACCGACCAGGTCAACCCGGACGCCACCTTCGTCAAGCTCATGACGGACGGCATCCTGCTCGCCGAGATCCAGACGGACCGCGACCTGCGCGCGTACGACACGATCATCATCGACGAGGCCCACGAGCGGTCCCTCAACATCGACTTCCTGCTGGGGTATCTCGCCCAGCTGCTGCCCAGGCGGCCCGACCTCAAGGTCGTGATCACCTCCGCGACCATCGACCCCGAGCGCTTCTCCCGTCACTTCGGTGACGCCCCGATCGTCGAGGTCAGCGGCCGTACGTACCCCGTCGAGGTCCGGTACCGCCCGCTCCTCGAAGAGGACGGCGACGACTCCGACCGCGACCAGATCACCGCGATCGCCGACGCCGTCGACGAGCTCCAGGCCGAGGGCCCCGGCGACATCCTGGTCTTCCTCTCCGGCGAGCGCGAGATCCGCGACACCGCCGACGCGCTCAACAAGAGGAACCTCCGCCACACCGAGGTCCTCCCCCTCTACGCACGCCTCTCGCACGCCGAGCAGCACCGCGTCTTCCAGCGCCACACCGGCCGGCGGATCGTCCTCGCCACCAACGTCGCGGAGACCTCGCTCACCGTCCCCGGCATCAAGTACGTGATCGACCCGGGCACCGCCCGCATCTCCCGCTACAGCCACCGCACCAAGGTCCAGCGCCTGCCGATCGAGCGGATCAGCCAGGCCAGCGCCAACCAGCGCAAGGGCCGTTGCGGCCGTACGTCCGACGGCATCTGCATCCGGCTCTACTCCGAGGACGACTTCGTCACCCGGCCGGAGTTCACGGACGCCGAGATCCTGCGGACGAACCTGGCCTCCGTCATCCTCCAGATGACCGCGGCCGGCCTCGGCGACATCGAGAAGTTCCCCTTCATCGACCCGCCGGACCACCGCAACATCCGCGACGGCGTCCAGCTCCTCCAGGAGCTCGGCGCGCTGGATCCGGCCGAGAAGGACCCGAAGAAGCGGCTCACCGAGCAGGGCCGCAAGCTCGCCCAGCTCCCGGTAGACCCCCGCCTGGCCCGCATGGTCCTGGAGGCGGACAAGAACGGCTGCGTGCGCGAAGTGATGGTGATCGCCTCCGCGCTCTCCATCCAGGACCCGCGCGAGCGCCCGTCCGAGAAGCAGCAGCAGGCGGACCAGCAGCACGCCCGCTTCAAGGACGAGACGTCCGACTTCCTCGCCTTCCTCAATCTCTGGCGGTACGTCCGCGAGCAGCAGAAGGAGCGCGGCTCCTCCAGCTTCCGCCGGATGTGCAAGTCGGAGTACCTCAACTTCCTGCGCATTCGCGAATGGCAGGACATCTACACGCAGCTGCGTTCCGTCGCGAAGCAGATGGGCATACACGTCAACGAGGACGACGCGCCGGAGCTGTCCGTGCACCAGTCCCTGCTGGCCGGTCTGCTCTCCCACATCGGCCTGAAGGACACCGAGAAGAACGAGTACCTCGGTGCCCGCAGCGCCAAGTTCGCGATCTTCCCGGGCTCGGCGCTCTTCAAGAAGCAGCCCCGCTTCATCATGTCTGCCGAGCTGGTCGAAACGTCACGCCTGTGGGCGCGGGTCAACGCGAGGATCGAGCCCGAGTGGATCGAGCCGCTCGCCCAGCACCTCATCAGGCGCACGTACAGCGAGCCGCACTGGGAGAAGGACCAGGCGGCCGTCATGGCGTACGAGAGGGTCACGCTGTACGGCGTCCCGATCATCGCCCAGCGCAAGGTCAACTACGGCCGGATCGACCCGGAGACCAGCCGCGATCTTTTCATTCGCAACGCTCTGGTCGAGGGCGACTGGCGTACGCACCACAAGTTCTACGCGGACAACCGCAAGCTCCTGACCGAGGTCGAGGAGCTGGAGCACCGCGCCCGCCGCCGCGACATCCTCGTGGACGACGAGACGCTCTTCGACTTCTACGACCGGCGCATCCCCGAACACGTCGTCTCGGGCGCGCACTTCGACTCGTGGTGGAAGCACAAGAAGCGCGACGAGCCCGAACTTCTCGACTTCGAGCGCGAGATGCTCATCAACGAGAAGGCCGGGGCGGTCACCAAGGACGACTATCCGGACAGCTGGCGCCAGGGGAAGCTCAAGTTCCGGGTGACGTACCAGTTCGAGCCGGGCGCGGACGCGGACGGCGTGACCGTCCACATCCCGCTCCAGGTCCTCAACCAGGTCACCTCCGAGGGATTCGACTGGCAGATCCCGGGCCTGCGCGAGGAAGTGGTCACCGAGCTGATCCGCTCCCTCCCCAAGCCGATCCGGCGCCACTACGTGCCGGCCCCGAACTACGCGCAGAAGTTCCTGGAGCGGGCCGTTCCCCTGCAGGAGCCACTGCCGGTGACGCTCGCGCGCGAGCTGAAGCGGATGGTCGGCGTACCGGTCGAGGCGGACGACTTCGACCTGTCGCGCGTCCCGGACCACCTGAAGATCACGTTCCGGATCGTCGACGAGCGCCGCAGGAACCTCGCCGAGGACAAGGACCTGGAGGCGCTGCGGCTCAAGCTGCGCCCCAAGGCCCGTCAGGCCCTCTCCAAGGCCGCCGCGGCGACCGCGGGCCCCTCGGGCGAGTCCGTCGAACGTACGGGCCTCACGGACTGGACCATCGGCACGCTCAGCCGCGTCTTCGAGACGCGCAGGGCCGGCCAGCCGGTCCGGGCCTACCCGGCCCTCGTCGACCAGGGCGGGAGCGTCGCCGTGCGGCTCTTCGACACGGAGGCCGAACAGCAGCAGGAGATGTGGCGGGGCACGCGCAGGCTCATCCTGCTCAACATCCCGGTGAACCCGGCGAAGTTCGCCTCGGACAAGCTCAGCAACCAGCAGAAACTGGCCCTTTCGCGCAATCCGCACGGCTCGGTCCAGGCGCTGTTCGACGACTGCGCGACCGCTGCCGCCGACAAGCTGATCGCGGACCACGGCGGTCCGGCCTGGGACGAGGAATCGTTCCGGAAGCTGTACGACAAGGTCCGCGCCGACCTCGTGGACGCGACCGTGCGCACGGTGAACCAGGTCCAGCAGATCCTGGCCGCCTGGCAGGCCTGCGAGCGCCGCCTGAAGGCCGCCTCCAGCCCGGCGCTGCTGGCCAACCTCGCCGACGTGCGCGACCAGCTGGCGGCCCTCGTGCCGCCCGGGTTCGTCACGAAGACGGGGCTGCGCCGGCTGCCCGACCTGATGCGCTATCTCGTCGCGGCCGACCGCAGGCTCCAGCAGATGCCGACGGCCGTCCAGCGCGACACCACGCGCATGGAGAAGGTCCACGAGATGCAGGACGAGTACGCCTGGCTGCTGGAGCAGCTGCCGCAGGGCCGGCCCGTACCGCAGGAAGTCCTGGACATCCGCTGGATGATCGAGGAGCTGCGGGTGAGCTACTTCGCGCACGCCCTGGGGACGGCCCAGCCCGTCTCCGACAAGCGGATCGTGAAGGCGATCGACGCGGCGGCCCCGTAACTCCGCCGTCGCCTTGAGTGAGTTCGCCCGCACCCCCTGACCTGCTGTACAGTCTGTCTTCGCAGCGCCAAGCAACACGGCAAAGCGAAGCAAGGTCCTGTGGAGCAGTTTGGAGTGCTCGCCACCCTGTCAAGGTGGAGGCCGCGGGTTCAAATCCCGTCAGGACCGCACAAGAAGAAGTACGGGAAGGCCCGGATCCGCAAGGATCCGGGCCTTCTTGCGTCTTGACTGCGTCATCCGCCACCGGTAACCAGGCATCAGGGCACCCGGGGCCCGCACCGGGAGGTGACGCATGGCCGCATCAACTGCCAGGCACGAGACGCGCGCACTGCTGCGTGCCCATCTGGCGGCCTCGACGGGCTACCGCCACGTCACAAGACACTGCCCCATCTGTCACCGGCTCCTGCGGCTCGCCATGGAGCCGGAGGCGGGGACGGAAAGGCCTCCGAAGGCCACCGGGCCCACGGAGGCCGCCGAAGCCGCCGAAGCCCCCGAAGCCGCCGAAGCCGAAAGCTCCCCGCCGTCCTGACGGATGGCGCCGCACATCCCCGCCCTATCGCTGGCGGGGTGGAAATAAACAAGAGTTCCCCTGTGTGACGGGTGTCACTCCATGAGTTTTGAAAACTGGGGCACTTACTCCCTCCCTACAACCAGTCAATTTAATATGTGCAATTGCACTCCCCCGAAGGGGTTGTTCGGAGCCCTCCCCCACCCCTCCCCCGAGGGGGCCCCGGAGGCCGGCGCGCCGCAGGTCAGAGCGGTCGGCGGGCACCCTGGCGCGGGCATAAAAAAGATCGCGCTGGACCCGGCGGAGTCCAGCGCGATCAACGACGCATCCATCAAGCCCGGATGTGGCGCCTGTTGGGGCAGGCGCCTGTCGTGTGGTGCTCAGGTGGGCGTCCGGGTTGGGGGACCCGGAGGATTGCCCGGTAAAGCGGGTTATTCAGTTGTTCAGGCCTCGCTGCGCTGCTGCGGAATGCCCGCAAGCAGTGCGCGGACCTCTGCCTCGCGGTAACGCCGGTGTCCACCAAGCGTGCGGATGGACGTGAGCTTGCCTGCCTTGGCCCAGCGCGTGACCGTCTTCGGGTCCACGCGGAACATCGTGGCAACCTCAGCCGGGGTCAGCAGCGGCTCGGCGTCAGGGGTGCGAGCGGTCATGAGCGGCCTCCTCGGGAGAACCGAACCATCACGGTTCTTTCCTCTAAATTCTGCACCTTGACCCGCGTTGCCCGAAATGGCGGACGCGGGCCGAGTCGGTTATAGGACGAACGGCTTGTCCTCGGCACTACAACTACACCATCCGTCCAGCCACGTCGGCCAAACCGATGGAATTGCCCTCCCAGGTGTTCATCAGCGACGAAGCCGATGGACCATGCCATAGCGGACAGTCACGTCACAGTGACGATCAGTCACAGAGCGATCAGGAGCCGTCATGACCCCCCATAGCGCGCAATACCGAGCCATTCCGCCCATAGCAGGACGGAAGGAGCCCTCGCCGGACTCCTTGTCCTATTTTGGCATGAGGAAGGGGGATGGGCGCAAGAGACCGCTAAGTGCTGTCCATCACGCTTGAGGCAAAGGCCCGGATCAGGACCTACGTCCCGGCCGCCGGATCAGCGCCCCCTCGCGGTCAGTTCGCGAACTGAAGCTCGCGCACCACCCGCCACCGCTCCGTCAGCCTCCCGTACGCCTCTCCGGCCCCCGCGCCGTCCCCGGCCCGCAGCGCCGCGATCCCCTCGGCCACATCCGCCGCGGAGTGGTCCTCCGCGAGATGTTCCTGCGGAAGTACGTGCACCAGGCCGCCGTAATCGAGCTCGACCAGCGACCTGGGGTGGAATTCCTCCAGCCAGCGACCCACATCCACCAGGCTCTCGACGAGCGGCCCGCCGACCTCGGCGTCGAGCTGCTCCCGCAGCGTCTTCAGCGCCCGCGCCACCCGCCGCCGCGCCTGGGCCATCGGCGTCCGGTAGCGCAGTACGGGCGCGGCCTCCCCCTCGCCCTTCCGGTACTCCCGTTCCTCGTCCGTGAAAAGCGCGAACCAGCGCACCGGCACGTGCCACGCCGAACTCCTGATCCACGGCCGCGCGTCCGGGTGGCGCTCCAGCCACCGCTCGAAGTCCGCGGCCGCCTGCCGGCGCACCAGCGGCGGCAGCGCCGCGTCCAGCATCGGCTCCGGGAAGAGTCCGGGCAGTTCCTCCAGCGCCAGCCAGCCGCGCAGCCTCGTCCGCCAGGGACAGACGCACACCACTCCGTCCACTTCGGTCACGAACGCGTCACCGCTCTCATGGACCGGCACGGGCACCGGCGGGGTGGGCAGCAAGTCGGCCAGCGACCGCCTGAGTTCGTCCTGGGCCGTGGGCAGCCGCTCGCGGCCCGCGTACCGCGCCCAGTGGCCGCGCTCCGGCTCGGGGAAGGCGGCCAGTGGTTCGTACACCCGCAGATAGGCGGCGTACGGGACGGTCACCGATGACGCCTGGGCCACGCCTGCTCCTCACTTCGACCGGAAAGAACCTGGAAGAACCGGAAGGAAACCGGGGAGAAATCGTCCCACGCGTACTCCGCCGGGGGGTGATCCTCGGCACTGGGGTCCACCCGGGGCCTGCCAGGTCTTACTCTCTTGCCCACCGGCCCTCCCCACCCGCAGGAGGGCGTAGCGCCTCGTACTTGGGAGTCACCACCGTGACCGACGCATCCGAAGGCGTCCTGCACACCCTGTTCCGATCGGAACAGGGCGGCCACGAGCAAGTCGTGCTGTGCCAGGACCGCGCCAGCGGCCTCAAGGCCGTCATCGCCATCCACTCCACCGCCCTGGGCCCGGCCCTCGGCGGTACGCGCTTCTACCCGTACGCGACCGAGGAAGAGGCTGTCGCCGACGCGCTGAACCTCGCGCGCGGCATGTCGTACAAGAACGCCCTGGCCGGGCTCGGCCACGGCGGCGGCAAGGCCGTGATCATCGGTGACCCCGAGACGCTCAAGAGCGAGGAACTGCTCCTCGCCTACGGCAGGTTCGTGGACTCCCTCGGCGGCCGCTACGTGACCGCCTGCGACGTCGGCACGTACGTCGCCGACATGGACGTCGTCTCCCGTGAGACCCGCTGGGCGACCGGCCGCTCCCCCGAGAACGGCGGCGCGGGCGACTCCTCCGTGCTGACCGCCTTCGGCGTCTTCCAGGGCATGCGGGCCTCGGCCCAGCACCTGTGGGGCGACCCGACCCTGCGCGGCCGCAAGGTCGGCGTCGCGGGCGTGGGCAAGGTCGGCCACCACCTCGTCGAGCACCTCCTGGAGGACGGCGCCGAGGTCGTGATCACGGACGTACGGGAGGAGTCGGTACGTCGCGTCACCGACCGTCACCCCCGGGTGGCCGTCGTCGCGGACACCGACGCGCTGATCCGCGTCGAGGGCCTGGACATCTACGCCCCGTGCGCACTCGGCGGCGCGCTGAACGACGAGAGCGTTCCGGCGCTGACGGCGAAGGTGGTGTGCGGCGCGGCCAACAACCAGCTCGACCACCCCGGCGTCGAGAAGGACCTCGCGGACCGCGGGATCCTCTACGCGCCCGACTACGTGGTGAACGCCGGCGGTGTGATCCAGGTCGCCGACGAGCTGCACGGTTTCGACTTCGACCGGTGCAGGGCGAAGGCCGCGAAGATCTTCGACACCACGCTCGCAATATTCGCACGTGCGAAGGCGGACGGCATTCCGCCGGCCGCGGCGGCCGACAGGATCGCCGAGCAGAGGATGGCCGAGGCACGCGGGCGCTGACATCGCGGTCCTCTTCCGGGAGCCGGCCCGCCGTCGGCGAGACATGACTCACCCCCGTCGGCGGGTCGGCCCTCAGAAGAGGTTAAAATCGCAGTTGACCAGCGAGGACGGGGCTTCTCGTGGGTTCTGTGCCGAGGCGTTGCATGCGGGCGGCGTACCGTATGGCCACGGAAGCAGGTACCGTTGATGCCCTACGGGCCGGTCTCTCCCAGGGGAGTCCGTTCCGAACCATGAACGCGTGTCAAGACTCTGGGGCCGTCGAGCCCCGTCACCGAGGGGGTCGAGCCATGGGGCGCGGCCGGGCAAAGGCCAAGCAGACTAAGGTCGCCCGCCAGCTGAAGTACAGCAGCGGCGGGACTGATCTGTCGCGTCTGGCCAACGAGCTGGGCGCTTCGACGACTTCGCAACAGCCGCCTAATGGCGAGCCGTTCGAGGACGACGACGAGGAAGACGACCCGTACGCACAGTACGCGGCTCAGTACAACGATGACGGGGACGAGGACGAGGAGTCCGGTCCTTCGGCACATCGTCGCGGCGCTTGACGTCCGTACACCTCGAACAGGCATCACACACTTGACCCGGTCCTGGGCCTCGGCCCCGGACCGGGTTCTGTGCTGCCCGGGTGATTACTTGCTGTAGTCGCCCGTGAGCGTCGCGCCCGTGGCGTGGTCGCCGCGCTCGGTGATCTCTCCGGCCACCCAGGCGTCGACACCGCGGTCGGCGAGAGTCTCCAGCGCCACGTTCACCGACCCCTCGGGGACGACGGCCATCATGCCGACACCCATGTTGAGGGTCTTCTCCAGTTCGAGCCGCTCGACCTGTCCGGCCTTGCCGACGAGGTCGAACACCGCGCCGGGGGTCCAGGTGGAGCGGTCGACCGTGGCGTGCAGGCCGTCCGGGACCACGCGGGCCAGGTTGTTCGCAAGACCGCCGCCCGTGATGTGGCTGAAAGCGTGCACCTCGGTGGTGCGGGTGAGGGCCAGGCAGTCCAGCGAGTAGATCTTGGTGGGCTCCAGGAGCTCCTCGCCGAGGGTGCGGCCGAACTCCTCGACCTCGCGGTCCAGCGTCCAGCCGGCGCGGTCGAAGACCACGTGCCGGACGAGTGAGTACCCGTTCGAGTGGAGACCGGAGGACGCCATGGCGATCACCGCGTCACCCTTGCGGATACGGTCCGCGCCCAGCAGCCGGTCGTACTCCACCACGCCCGTACCGGCGCCGGCGACGTCGAAGTCGTCCTCGCCCAGCAGGCCGGGGTGCTCGGCCGTCTCGCCGCCGACCAGGGCGCAGCCCGCGAGGACACAGCCCTCGGCGATGCCCTTCACGATGGCAGCGACACGCTCGGGATGCACCTTGCCGACACAGATGTAGTCGGTCATGAACAGCGGCTCGGCGCCGCAGACGACCAGGTCGTCGACGACCATGCCGACGAGGTCGTGGCCGATCGTGTCGTACACGCCCATCTTGCGCGCGAGGTCGACCTTCGTACCGACACCGTCGGTGGCGGAGGCGAGCAGCGGACGCTCGTAGCGCTTGAGGGCGGAGGCGTCGAAGAGGCCGGCGAAGCCGCCCAGGCCGCCGAGGACCTCGGGGCGCTGCGTCTTCTTCACCCACTCCTTCATCAGCTCCACGGCGCGGTCGCCGGCTTCGATGTCTACGCCCGCGGACGCGTAGCTGGCACCGGTGCCCGCGTGCGGAGCACGCCCAGCAGATTCAGCAGACATGAGTTTGAGATCTTTCGTGTCGTGAAAGGGGGGCGTTACGGGCGACGGAGCGCCTCGGCCGCGGCGCTCGCCGGGCCGGCCGCGAGCTCGGTCTCCAGAAGCTGCTTGCCGAGCAGCTCGGGGTCCGGGAGCTCCATCGGGTACTCGCCGTCGAAGCAGGCGCGGCACAGGTTCGCCTTGGGGATGGTGGTCGACTCGATCATCCCGTCGATGGAGATGTACGAGAGCGAGTCGGCGCCCAGCGAGGTGCCGATCTCGTCGATCGTCATGCCGTTGGCGATGAGCTCCGCGCGGGTCGCGAAGTCGATGCCGAAGAAGCAGGGCCACTTCACCGGCGGGGAGGAGATCCGGATGTGGATCTCGGCGGCGCCGGCCTCGCGGAGCATCTTGACCAGGGCGCGCTGGGTGTTGCCGCGGACGATCGAGTCGTCGACGACCACCAGGCGCTTGCCGCGGATGACTTCCTTGAGCGGGTTCAGCTTCAGGCGGATGCCGAGCTGGCGGATCGTCTGCGAGGGCTGGATGAAGGTCCGGCCGACGTACGCGTTCTTGACGAGGCCCGAGCCGTACGGAATTCCGCTCGCCTCGGCGTAACCGATCGCGGCGGGGGTGCCGGACTCGGGCGTCGCTATCACCAGGTCGGCTTCGACCGGAGCTTCCTTGGCCAGTTTCCGGCCCATCTCGACACGCGAGAGATAGACGTTGCGGCCGGCGATGTCGGTGTCCGGGCGCGCCAGGTAGACGTACTCGAAGACACATCCCTTGGGCTTCGCTTCCGCGAATCGGGAGGTGCGCAGACCGTTCTCGTCGATCGCGAGCATCTCGCCCGGCTCGACCTCACGGACGTACGCGGCGCCGCAGATGTCGAGGGCGGCGGACTCGGAGGCCACCACCCAGCCGCGCTCCAGCCGGCCGAGGACCAGCGGGCGGATGCCCTGCGGGTCGCGGGCGGCGTAGAGCGTGCCCTCGTCCATGAAGACGAGGGAGAAGGCGCCCATGACGTCGGGAAGGACCTTGGCGGCGGCTTCCTCGATCGTGAGGGGCTTGCCGTCGTCGTCCGTCTGGCCGGCCAGCAGCGCTGTGACCAGGTCGGTGTCATTGGTCGCGGCGACCTGCGTCGCGCGGCCGTTCTCCTTGGGGAGGGCGGCGACCATCTCGGCGAGCTGCGCCGTGTTGACCAGGTTGCCGTTGTGCCCCAGGGCGATCGATCCGTGCGCGGTGGCACGGAAGGTCGGCTGCGCGTTCTCCCACACCGATGCTCCGGTGGTGGAGTAGCGGGCATGGCCCACCGCGATATGGCCCTGGAGAGAGCCGAGAGAGGTTTCGTCGAAGACCTGCGAGACCAGTCCCATGTCTTTGAAGACCAGGATCTGGGACCCGTTGCTCACTGCGATGCCCGCGGACTCCTGTCCACGGTGCTGCAGGGCATACAGTCCGAAATAGGTGAGCTTGGCGACCTCTTCGCCGGGAGCCCAGACACCGAAGACGCCGCAAGCGTCCTGGGGGCCTTTCTCACCGGGGAGCAGGTCGTGGTTGAGTCGTCCATCACCACGAGGCACGCCACCGAGTGTAGGCGAGATCGACCACTGGTCCGAATTGGGGACGCGGACGGCCGTCGGCCGAGACGGGTCAGGGCTTGACAGGTGCGCGATGACTCCGCCAGGCTCCTGCCCCATGCAGCCCCTCGGTGACCGCTCGGTCACGCTGGTGGAGCGCCGCCACGTCGACCTGGTCCGTGTCGCGAGCGCCATCTGTCGCTGCGTGTAGGCGCGTTTCCCTCCCGCGCCCCGTAGATCACCTCTCCTTCCTCCGTGCCGCCTTCCCGCGGCCCCCCCTGCCCCGGTCCGGCCCCGGCAGAGCGCTGAACCGCGCCGCCACGGGCCCGGCCGGCGTGCTCTTCATCACTGGAGATCCCGTGACCTCGCACGACAAGAAGCTGTCCCGGCGCGCCTTCGGCGGTGTCGTCGGCCGCGAGCGCCGCCGCCGTCGGCTCGCGACCGGGCCGGCCTCCGCCGCCCCTGCCGGAGCCACCGCCGGCGCCCCGGGGGAGCGGCCCTTCCGGGCGGCCGCCGACCGGCGCTCCCGGCGGCCCAACATCCTGTTCGTCCTGGGCGACGACCTGGGCTGGGCCGACCTCTCCTCGTACGGTTCCCCCCACATCCGTACGCCGCACCTCGACCGGCTCGCCCGGCAGGGGGTGCGCTTCACCGACGCGTACTCCGGGTCCGCGACCTGCTCCCCGACCCGCTTCAGCCTCTACACGGGGCGCTTCCCGGGGCGTACGAAGGGCGGGCTCGCCGAGCCGATCGCGGACAGGACGGTGGGCTGGAGCCGACGCACCCCACGCTCGCCTCGCTGCTGAGGGGCGCCGGGTACGCGACCGCGCTGATCGGCAAGTGGCACTGCGGGTACCTGCCGGACTACAGCCCGACACGGTCGGGCTGGGACGAGTTCTTCGGCAACTTCGGGGGCGCGCTGGAGTACTACTCGAAGCTGGGGCTCGGCGGGGAGTACGACCTCTACGAGGGCGACGCCCCGTACAAGGACCTGCGGTACTACACGCGGATCCTGACCGAGCGGGCGAGCGGTTACATAGAGCGCCGACACGACAGACCGTGGCTGCTGAACCTGAACTTCACCACCCCGCACTGGCCCTGGATCGCCGACGGCGACGAGGAGGCGAGCGCCGGGATCGTGCGGCGGATCGAGGCGGGCGAGCGGGGCGCGCTGTGGCACCAGGACGGCGGCTCGGTCGAGAAGTACCGGGAGATGGTCGAGGACCTGGACCGGTCGGTCGGCGAGGTGCTGGGCGCGCTGCGGCGGTCGGGGCAGGAGAAGGACACCCTGGTCGTCTTCGCGAGTGACAACGGCGGCGAGCGCTTCTCGTACAACTGGCCCCTGTCGGGCAACAAGTCCTCCCTGAAGGAGGGCGGCATACGCGTGCCGACCCTCGTGCGCTGGCCCGCGCGGATCGACGGCGGCCAGGTCAGCGAGGTGCCGGTCTTCACGCCGGACTGGACGGCGACGCTGCTGGAGGTGGCGGGCGCGCGCCCCGACCCGGCGTACCCCCTGGACGGCGCGAGCCTCGCCGGGTACCTGCTGCGGGGCGAGCGGGCCCCGGCACGTGACCTGTTCTGGCGCGTGCGGGGCGAACGGGCGCTGCGGCGCGGCGAGTGGAAGTACTACCGGGACGCGGGCGGCAGGGACCAGCTCTTCCGGCTCACCGAGGACGCGCGGGAGCAGGCGGACAAGGCGTCGCAGGAGCCGGAGCGGCTGGGCGCGCTGCGGGCCGCCTGGGAGAGGACGGACGCGGGGCTGCTGCCGTACGGGGCGGTGTCCTGAGCGGGGGTGACGCGGTGCCGCACCGGCCCCGTCGGCGGCTCCCGGCCCCGTACCGCGAACGCCGGTGCTCAGGTCACTTGGCGATCGCGACCGCGTCCAGTCCCTTGCCGTCCGCCGCGGTGAGGGACAGGGCGCGCTCACGGATCTCGTAGGCCGCCTTGCCGTCGAGGATGCCGAGCAGCGCCCGCTCGGCATCCATCACCGGCGGAGAGCACAGCTTCCGGGTCGTGGCGATCTTGGAGAAGGTGAGGGTGTCCCCGGAGACCTTCGCCCGGCCCGAGACGTTGTTGCAGCCGAGATGGCCGCCCACGGACCCGTCCTCGGCGAAGACCAGCTTCGCCTTGCCCGCCGCGTCCCCGGGCAGCGAGGTCGCGGTGTCACCGTCACGCAGCGACTCCACGCGCCACTCGGTGCCGAGCAGCTGCGCGCCGGGCTCGGGCTGCGTCTCGGACAGGGCGATGGTGTCGCCGTCGGCCGTGGTCAGCGTGAGCCTGTCGTTCGTGACCTCGGCCTTGAGCTCACCGGTGAGGGTGCGCTGGAGGTGCTGTTCGAACTTCGCGACGTTCTTCGGGCAGCCGATCTCGGTGGTCCCGGCGGGCCCCACGGTGATCGTGTCGCCCTTGACCGCCGCATCGGCACCGAAGTGATTGCAGCCGGTGCTGCCCTCGGCCCGGCCCTTCCCGTCGAACCGGACCGTGGCCTTCTCGGGCGCCGGCACCTTCTTGCCGTCGACGGTCACGCTGTCGACGGTCCAGTCGATGCCGGTGACCTGGGGGGCCGGCTTCACAGTGGCGTCACCTCCGGCGCCCGGGCCCGGCTCCGTACCGCAGGCGGCCAGGGTCAGGAGGGCGAGGACGGTGGCGGCGCCGGTGAGGGGGCCGCAGATGCGGGTGCGCGACGTATCCATGGCGGTGGGACGGAACCAGTGGCGTTTCTGGTTCCGTTTACCCGTCACCCGGCTTGTCCGTCCTTCTTCCTTCCGATGACGACGGTGGCGTACAGCTCGTCGGACGTGACGACCCGCGGGACCAGCCCGTCGCGGGCGACGGTCTCCACGGCCTGCGGCGCCTGGCGCTCGCTCGTCTCGAACAGCAGGTGGCCGCCCGGCGCCAGCCACCGCGCCGCCTCCGCCGTCACCCGCCGCAGTACGTCGAGCCCGTCCGCCCCGCCGTCGAGCGCGACCCGCGCCTCGTGGATGCGGGCCTCCGGGGGCAGCAGCTCTATCTCCTCGGTCGGTACGTACGGCACATTGGCCAGCAGTACGTCGACCCGGCCCCGCAGCGTGGCCACCGGCAGCGGCTCGTAGAGGTCGCCTTCGTACACCTGCCCGCCCATGGCACCGACATTGCGCCGGGCACACCGCACGGCGGCCGGATCGACATCGGCGGCGTACAGCTCGGCCTGCTCCATGGACGCGGCCAGCGCCGCGCCCAGCGCGCCCGAGCCGCAGCACAGGTCGACCACGACGGCCCGCGACGGCGCGAGGGCGGCGGCCTGCCGGACGAGGAACTCGGTGCGGCGGCGCGGGACGAAGACGCCGGGGTCGACGGTGACGCGACGGCCGCAGAACTCGGCCCAGCCGAGAACGTGTTCCAGGGGAAGGCCGGCGATCCGCCGGTCCACCATGGCGGCGAGGTCCGCGGGATTTCGTGCGGTGGAG
Source organism: Streptomyces altiplanensis (assembly GCA_003719395.1). GTDB lineage: Bacteria > Actinomycetota > Actinomycetes > Streptomycetales > Streptomycetaceae > Streptomyces > Streptomyces altiplanensis. The sequence continues at coordinate 16,019 of RHMC01000083.1, read as the reverse complement.
AGAAGCAGCTCCGCCTCGTCCTCGGCGAATACACAGCCGGCGGCGCGAAGCCTGGTGACGATGACGGAAGGGGAGAGGGACACGGGAAACCTTTCGGGACGCCGATGGGCGCTCCCTCGGTCACCTATGTCAGGGGGACCGCGCGGTCGCGGGAGGAGAGCACCCGGCCTGGTACAGCGGTAATGGGTCTCACCTCCTCGGTGCGTACGTCCTGCGTTGGCGTCGGCAATAGTACATGATCACTTGTCTCCGCTACCCGAGAACGGGCAACAACCCGGCCAGGTGGGCCCTCTCGCCACTGGCGCTGACCTTCGCCTCGCCGACGGCCGTGTCCCAGTCCGTACGCCCCGTGGCGAGGCGGATCCAGGTGAGCGGGTCGGTCTCGACGACGTTGGGCGGGGTCCCGCGGGTGTGCCGGGGGCCCTCCACGCACTGCACCACGGCGTACGGCGGGACGCGGACCTCGACCGAACCGCCGGGCGCCTTCACGGCGAGGGCGTCGGCGAGAACGCGGGTGCAGGCGGCGAGGGCCTGGCGGTCGTACGGGATGCCCAGCCCGGTCGCGTCGTTCAGATCGTCGGTGTGGACGATCAGCTCGACGGTACGGGTGACCAGGAAGTCGCCGAGCCGCATGGCCCCGAACCGCATGGGCACCAGCCGGTCGTCCGAAGCGCCCGGCAGCGCGGCGGCGACGGCCGCTTCGGTACGCGCGTACAGCTCGGCCAGCTCGCCCGGCCCGGCCCCGGCGGCGAGCGCCCTGGTGTCCTCGTCGATCCGGCCCGCGGCGGTCACGGTGGCGAAAGGCCAGTCGAGCAGCGCCATCTCCTGCCCGGCGGGCTCGGGCTCCTCCAGTGAGCGGGCGACGGAGCCGAGCGCCATGCAGACGTGCGCCGCCAGCTCGCGGACCGTCCAGTCACCCAGCCGGGTGGGGGCGGCGAGCTGCTCGGGGGTGAGGGTGCGGACTCCTGCCCGTACCTGGGCGGACTGCGCCAGCACGGCGGCGAGGATCTTGGCGGGGTCGTACCTGCGGGTGCGCTTCCTGGCAGGGGGCATGGGGGCGAGGTTAACCGACCCGGCCCCGCCGGTCGTGGCCGTCGTACCGGTCGTGGCCGTCGTACCGGTCGTGGCCGCGTGGCAGCGGGCGCACACCCGGCGGACGATGGAGGAAGGCGGTCGTACGGATTACGGAAGGTGGGAAGCAGCCATGGGTGAGCACCCGGACAGTGCCCTGGTACGCCGGGGCTACGAGGCGTTCAACAAGGGCGACATGGAGACCCTCGCGACCATGATGACGGCGGACTGCACGTTCCACACGCCCGGGTCGAGTCAGGTCTCCGGTCACTACAAGGGCCGGGACAACGTCCTGGGCCTGTTCCGCAAGCTCTTCGAGCTGTCGGGCGGCTCCATGCGGGCCGGCCTGGAGGGCGTCTACGTGGACGGGCGCGGACACGCCGTGGCCGCCCACAAGTGGTACGCCGAGCGCGGGGACCGCGGCATCGAGATGAAGGGCGCGCTCTTCTTCACGACCGTGGGCGGCAAGATGTCGGACATCGACGAGTGCGTCGAGGACATCGACGAGACCGACGCCTTCTGGGGCACGGCGCAGTGACGCCCGCGGACACGGCGCCGGACCGGCCGACGGCCCGCCCTCTTGGAGGGCGGGGCCGTACGCACATCCTCGATGATCCGTGCGGGACTCAGGCGAAGAGGCCCGGAAGGGTCTTCTCGTGCGCCGTACGGAGCTCGCTCAGCGGAATGCTGAACTCGCCCTGAACCTCGATCTCGTCGCCGTCGACGACACCGATCCGGGTCACGGGCAGACCCCGCGCCCCGCACATGTCGGTGAAGCGGAGCTCCTCGCTGCGCGGCACGGAAACGACCGCCCGGCCGGCGGACTCGGAGAACAGGAACACGAAGGAGTCAAGAGCGTCCGGCACGACCAGCCGCGCACCCTTCCCGCCCCGCAGGCAGGACTCGGTGACCGCCTGGATCAGGCCGCCGTCGCTCAGGTCGTGCGCCGCGTCGATCATGCCGTCGCGCGAGGCCGAGATCAGGATTTCGGCCAGCAGCTTCTCGCGTTCCAGATCGACCTTCGGCGGCATGCCGCCGAGGTGGTCGTGGATGACCTGGGACCAGGCCGAGCCGCCCAGTTCCTCGTGCGTGTCGCCGAGCAGGTAGAGGAGCTGGCCCTCTTCCGCGAAGGCGACGGGCGTGCGCCGCGTCACGTCGTCGATCACGCCGAGCACCGCGACGACGGGCGTCGGGTGGATGGCCGTCTCGCCGGTCTGGTTGTAGAGCGACACGTTGCCGCCGGTCACCGGGGTGCCGAGCTGGAGGCAGCCGTCCGCGAGACCGCGCGTGGCCTCCGCGAACTGCCACATGACGTCCGGGTCCTCGGGGGAGCCGAAGTTCAGGCAGTCGGAGATCGCGAGCGGCTTGGCGCCGGAGGCGGCGACGTTGCGGTACGACTCGGCGAGCGCCAGCTGCGCGCCCGTGTACGGGTCGAGCTTGGCGTACCGGCCGTTGCCGTCGGTCGCCATGGCGACGCCCAGGTTCGTCTTCTCGTCGATCCGGACCATGCCGGCGTCCTCGGGCATGGCGAGCACGGTGTTGCCCTGCACGAAGCGGTCGTACTGGTCGGTGATCCACGACTTCGACGCCTGGTTCGGCGACGAGACGAGCTTCAGCACCTGCTCGCGCAGCTCGGCGGCGTCCGCCGGGCGCGCCAGCTTGTTGGCGTCGTCGGCCTGGAGTGCGTCCTGCCACGCGGGGCGGGCGTACGGCCGGTTGTAGACGGGGCCCTCGTGGGCCACGGTCCGCGGCGGTACGTCGACGATCTGCTCGCCGTGCCAGAAGATCTCCAGCTGCGAGCCGTCGGTCACCTCACCGATGACGGTGGCGATGACGTCCCACTTCTCGCAGATCTCCAGGAAGCGGTCGACCTTGTCCGGCTCCACGATCGCGCACATGCGCTCCTGCGACTCGCTCATGAGGATTTCCTCGGGCGAGAGGGAGGAGTCGCGCAGCGGAACGGTGTCCAGCTCCACGCGCATGCCGCCCGAACCGGCCGAGGCCAGCTCGGAGGTGGCGCAGGACAGGCCCGCGCCGCCGAGGTCCTGGATGCCCGCGACGAGCTGCTCGCGGAAGATCTCCAGGGTGCACTCGATGAGGAGCTTCTCCTGGAAGGGGTCGCCGACCTGGACGGCCGGACGCTTCGCGGGACCGGTCGACTCGAAGGTCTCGGAGGCGAGGACCGACACGCCGCCGATGCCGTCGCCGCCCGTGCGGGCGCCGTACAGGATGACCTTGTTGCCGGGACCGCTCGCCTTGGCGAGGTGGATGTCCTCGTGCTTCATGACGCCGATGCAGCCGGCGTTGACCAGCGGGTTGCCCTGGTAGCACGCGTCGAAGACGACCTCGCCGCCGATGTTCGGCAGACCCAGGCAGTTGCCGTAGCCGCCGATGCCCGCGACCACGCCGGGCAGTACGCGCCGGGTGTCGGGGTGGTCGGCCGCGCCGAAGCGCAGCGGGTCGACGACCGCGACCGGGCGGGCGCCCATGGCCAGGATGTCGCGGACGATGCCGCCGACGCCGGTGGCCGCGCCCTGGTAGGGCTCGATGTACGAGGGGTGGTTGTGCGACTCGACCTTGAAGGTCACGGCGTAGCCCTGGCCGACGTCGACGACGCCCGCGTTCTCGCCGATGCCGACGAGCATCGCGTCGTTGACCGGCACCTTCTCGCCGAACTGCTTCAGGTGGACCTTGCTGCTCTTGTACGAGCAGTGCTCGGACCACATGACGCTGTACATGGCGAGCTCGGCGCCGGTCGGACGGCGGCCCAGGATCTCGCGGATGCGCGCGTACTCGTCCTCCTTGAGGCCGAGTTCCTTCCAGGGCTGCTCGGCCTCGGGGGTCTCCGAGGCGTGCTTGACGGTGTCGAGAGTCATGCGTTGACCAGCTTCTTCAGGATCGAGGTGAAGAATCCGAGGCCGTCGGTACGTCCCGTGCCGACCAGCGGCTCCACGGCGTGCTCCGGGTGCGGCATCAGGCCGACGACGTTGCCGGCGGCGTTGGTGATGCCGGCGATGTCGCGGAGCGAGCCGTTCGGGTTGACGTCCAGGTAGCGGAAGGCGACGCGGCCCTCGGCCTCCAGCTCGTCGAGCGTGCGCTCGTCGGCGACGTAACGGCCGTCCATGTTCTTGAGCGGGATCCGGATCTCCTGCCCGGCGGTGTAGTCCGCCGTCCAGGCCGTCCCGCTCGTCTCCACGCGCAGCTTCTGCTCGCGGCAGATGAAGTGCAGATGGTTGTTCTGCAGCATCCCGCCGGGCAGGAGATGGGCCTCGGTGAGGATCTGGAAACCGTTGCAGATGCCGAGGACCGGCAGGCCGGCCTTCGCCTGCTCGATGATCGTCTCCATCACGGGCGAGAAGCGGGCGATGGCACCGGCCCGCAGGTAGTCGCCGTAGGAGAAACCGCCCGCGAGGACGACCGCGTCGACCTGCTTGAGGTCCTTGTCCCGGTGCCACAGCGAGACCGGCTCGGCGCCCGCCGTCCGGACGGCGCGGAGGCTGTCCTGGTCGTCGAGCGTTCCAGGAAAGGTGACGACTCCGATACGAGCGGTCACTTCGACTCCTCCACCTTCACGGTGAAGTCCTCGATGACGGTGTTGGCGAGGAACGTTTCGGCCATCTCGTTGATGCGGGCGAGGGCGGCGTCATCGACGGGCCCTTCGACCTCGAGCTCGAAACGCTTTCCCTGACGGACGTCCGCGATTCCCTCGAAGCCGAGACGGGGCAGTGCACGCTGCACCGCCTGTCCCTGCGGGTCGAGGATCTCGGGCTTGAGCATGACGTCGACTACGACGCGTGCCACTGGCACTCCCGGTGGTGGTGTGGTGCGAAGGCGGTTCCATCAGCGTACCCGCCCAGAAATTCTACGCGGGTAGATAAGGGTTGACGTGGATCACGGACCGGTATCGGGAGCGGCAACCCCGAGAAAAAATCAGGGGAAAACGGCCGCCTCCGATTGCGTACGGACACGCGGACGGAATTAACTGGGCTACGCCATGCAATGCCTGTCGCTGTACAAAGGAATAGCGAAGAAATCAGCATTGCTCCAAAACAGCCGGAAGGCCGGCGTCTCCCCACGTCAAGCGTGGTGACGCCGCAGGAAAGGACCGATATCCGTGGCTCAGCGCGTAGTGGTCACGCTCTTCGACGACATCGACGGAGGGGAAGCAGCGGAAACGGTCAGCTTCGGCCTGGACGGGAAGTCGTACGAGATCGACCTGAATCCCGCCAATGCAAAGAAACTGCGCACGGCACTGGAGCCCTTCATCCAGGCCGGCCGAAAGCAGTCGAAGTCGGGCAGGACCTACCGCCACACCTCCGTGGCCCCCGACCCGGCGGCGGTGCGCGCGTGGGCGCGCTCGCACCAGATGGACGTGCCGGCCCGCGGCCGCATCCCGAAGAAGGTCTACGAGGCCTTCGCGGAGGCTTCCTGACGACACGTGGAGGAGCCGATTTGCATTGCACCCCCACCTGTCGGCTAGAGTCTGGATCACGCCGAGGGGCAAGGCCGAAGGGCCGGTCCCCGAGCAGCGTGCGGGTGTAGTTCAGTAGTAGAACATCCCCCTTCCAGGGGGAAGGCGCAGTGTGCAATTCCTGTCACCCGCTCTGCATCGCTAGACCGGCCACTTCGGTGGTCGGGTACAGTGGTGGCACCACATGCGGACGTGGCTCAGTTGGTAGAGCATCACCTTGCCAAGGTGAGGGTCGCGAGTTCGAATCTCGTCGTCCGCTCAGCGAGTACGAAGGCCCCGGTCATTACGACCGGGGCCTTCGTCGTGTCCGCCCCCGGCCGTACTGACATTTGTCATGTGCAGGGGTGACAGCACGCACTGCCGCCGGCCGTGGTCCGGCGGGAGTCTGGGGACATGACCACCGATGACTATGTGATCGACGCGGAAGGGCTGCGGCGCGTCTACAGCGGCGGCTTCGAGGCCGTCCGCTCACTCTCCTTCTCCGTGGCGCGCGGCGAGCTCTTCGCGCTGCTCGGTACGAACGGTGCGGGCAAGACCTCGACCCTGGAGCTCCTGGAGGGCCTGGCCCCGCCCAGCGGCGGCAGCGTCCGGGTGCTCGGCCACGACCCGTACACCGAACGCGCGAAGGTACGTCCCCGGGTCGGCGTGATGCTCCAGGAGGGCGGTTTCCCGTCCGAGCTGACCGTGCGCGAGACCGCCCGGATGTGGGCGGGGTGCACCAGCGGAGCGCGGCCGGTGGGCGAGGCGCTGGAGCTGGTGGGGCTGGGGAGGCGGGAAAGCGTACGGGTCAAGCAGTTGTCCGGCGGTGAACGGCGGCGGCTCGACCTGGCGATGGCGCTGCTCGGGCGGCCGAGGTCCTCTTCCTCGACGAGCCGACGACGGGTCTCGACGCCGAGGGGCGGCGCGAGACGTGGGAGCTGGTGCGCGAGCTGCGCGACGGGGGAACGACCGTACTGCTGACCACGCACTACCTGGAGGAGGCCGAGGAGCTCGCCGACCGGCTGGCGATCATGCACGAGGGGCGGATCGCCGCCGAGGGGCGGGTCGACGAGGTCGTGGCGGCGTACCCGTCGCAGATCTCCTTCGAGCTGCCGGACGGCTACCACCTGGGGGATCTGCCGCCTCTGGGGCAGCTGGGCGTCACGGGGCACGAGGTGGCGGGCCGGTCGGTGCGGTTGTTCACGGACCGGCTCCAGGCGGCCGCCACGGGGCTGTTGACGTGGGCCGGCACGACGGGGGTGGAGCTGCGCGGGCTCGATGTGCGTCGCCTCGCTGGAGGAGGCCTTCCTGAACATCGCGCGGGAGGCGAAGGAAAAGGAAGCGGGCAACGCGGACATGGCGGGCAAGGGGGCGGCGCGATGAGTACGGCTGCTGCGGGACGTATGGCGGCCCTGACGCGGGCCGAACTGACGCTGCTCGTACGGCACAAGGCGGTGCTCATCACGGCGCTGGTGCTGCCGGTCGCGATGACCTACGCGATGCGGCCGTTCCTCGACGGCGCGGCCCTGAAGGAGGCCGGGATATCACTGGGCGCGGCGCTGATGCCGATGTCCGTGGCGTTCGTGCTGCTCTTCGGTGTGTACTCGGCGCTGGTCACGGTCTATGTGGTGCGGCGCGAGGAGCTCGTGCTCAAGCGGTTGCGGACCGGGGAGCCGGGCGACGCGGAGATCCTGGCCGGGACGGCGCCGCCACGCTGGCGGCCGGGTTCGCGCAGTGCGTGCTGCTGGTGGTCGCGGGGGCGGCGGTCCTGGGGATGGAGATGCCCGCCGATCCGTTGTGGGTGGTGGCCGGAGTGGTGCTGGGTCTTGTGGTCGCGAGTACGACGGCGGCGGCGACGACGGTCTTCACCAGGTCCGCCGAGGGGGCGCAGATCACGATCATGCCGATGCTGCTGGTCTCGATGGCCGGGTCGGGGGTCGTCGTACCGCTGGAGCTGATGCCGGACGCGCTCGCCTCGGTCTGCGAGCTGCTGCCGCTGTCGCCGGCCGTGGAACTGGTGCGGGGCGGCTGGACCGGGCAGTTGGGGGCGTACGAGGCGCTGGGTGCCGTCGCCACGGCTGTGGCCTGGACCGTACTGTCGGTGTTCGCCGTGCAGCGATGGTTCCGTTGGGAACCGCGGCGCTAGGCGACCGGGGAGAAGAGAGCGGGGGGACGGGGATGAGGGGTTTCTGGCGGAAGCGGAGCCAGGCCGCGAAGCTGGATCTGTACATGCGGGCGGTGCTGTACGTCCTGCCGTGGCTGATCCCGGTCAGCATCCTCACCCCCCTCACCCGGGAGCTCGCCCGTGATCCCGACGCCGTCGCGCTCGCACGCGGGCTGGTGGCGCTCTCCGTGGCCCAGTGCGCGGTCGCGATGCACACCATCCACCACGGGCTCGCGCACTACGTCGACGGGGCTCGGGCGCCGTGGCGGTCGGCGGCCGTCGCGCTGGCCCTGGGCGGCGTTTCGGTGAGCCTGCTCCTGGTGCTCCAGGCGATCGGCGGCATCGGCGACGGGACGGCGATGCTGCAAATGCTGCCGTACGCCCTGCTGTCCCCGGCCATGTCGACGTTCATGCTGTCGACGCTGCGGTGGCTGGTGCTGGGATCGGTGGTGACCGCGGCGCTGGTGGCCGGCGCGATGGCTGCCACCGGGGCGGAGCCCCCGCTCGCGGTGGCGGCTGCGACAGTCGTGTTCTTCGTGGGGTTGTTCGCGCTGGTCACCACGCGCTCGACGGCCTGGTTCATGGCGATGATCTGGGAGCTGGACCGGTCCCGCGACGTGTCCGCCCGGCTGGCGGTCGCCGAGGAACGGCTGCGCTTCGGGCGGGACATGCACGACGTCATGGGCCGCAATCTGGCCGTCATCGCGCTCAAGAGCGAGCTGGCGGTGCGGCTGGCGCGGCGCGGCAGGCCGGAGGCCGCCGACCAGATGGCCGAGGTGCAGCGGATCGCGCAGGAGTCGCAGCGCGAGGTGCGTGAGCTCGTACGCGGCTATCGGGACGCGGATCTGTCCGCCGAACTGGAAGGAGCACGGGGCGTGTTGAGTGCGGCGGGCATCGACTGCCTGATGGACCGGGAGCCGCTCGGCGACGAGCTTCCGCCGGGCGTGCAGTCGGCGCTCGGCTGGGTCGTACGGGAGGCGACGACCAATGTGCTGCGGCACGGGGACGCGCGCAGCTGCACGGTGCGGCTGACGTCCGGCGGCGGGCGGGCGGTGCTGGTCGTGGAGAACGACGGCGCGGAGGGCGGTTCCGCTCCGGGCACCCCGGGGTCGGGGCTTGCCGGGCTCAGGGAGCGGCTGACAGTGGTCGGCGGGACGCTGCGGGCGGGGCCGGTGGAGGACGGCCGGTTCCGGCTCACGGCCGAAGTACCGCTGGCACAGGAGACGCGGACGCAGAGGACACGGACGCAGAGGACGCGGACGCAGGAAGCACCGGCGCAGGGGGCACCGGCTCGGGAGGCGCTGCGATGACCGCTCCCCCGGTTCCCGTACGGGTGCTGCTGGCCGACGACGAGCATCTGATCCGGGGCGCGCTCGCCGCGCTGCTCGCACTGGAGGACGATCTGGTCGTCGTCGCCGAGGCGGCCACGGGGCCCGAGGCGCTGGCGATGGCGCGGGCGCACCGGCCGGACGTCGCCGTCCTGGATCTGCAGATGCCGGGGATCGACGGGTGTGAGCGTGGCCACATCCCTGCGGGCCGAGCTGCCCGGGTGCCGCTGCATGATCGTGACCAGCCACGGGCGGCCCGGGCACCTGAAGCGGGCGCTTGCGGCGGGGGTGCGGGCGTCGTGCCGAAGACCGTCAGCGCGCAGCGGCTGGCCGAGCTGATCCGGAGCGTACGGGACGGAAACCGTTATGTGGACCCGGAGTTGGCGGCCGACGCGATCTCCGCGGGAGACTCGCCGCTGACCGCGCGCGAGGCGGAGGTGCTGGAGCTGGCGGCGGACGGGGCACCCGTCGCGGAGATCGCGGAGCGGGCCGCGCTGTCGCCGGGGACGGTGCGCAACTACCTGTCGTCGGCCGCTTCGAAGCTGGGTGCGGAAAATCGTCATACGGCTGTACGCATCGCACGCGAGCGGGGTTGGGTATAGTGGGCAGCGCGCCACGGCGCATGCGGACGTAGCTCAGTTGGTAGAGCGCAACCTTGCCAAGGTTGAGGTCGCCAGTTCGAACCTGGTCGTCCGCTCAGAGTGAGTCAGAAGGCCCCGGTCGTCACGACCGGGGCTTCTGCGTTGCCCTAGGACCAGTTGGTGCCGGTGAGGAGCTCGTACGCCTCCAGGTACTTCGCCCGGGTCGCGTCGACGATCTCCTGCGGGAGGGCGGGCGGCGGCAGCTCCGCCTTGCGGTCCCAGCCGGAGGCGGGCGAGGTCAGCCAGTCGCGGACGTACTGCTTGTCGTACGACGGCTGGGCGTGGCCGGGCTCCCAGGTGGCGGCGGGCCAGAAGCGGGAGGAGTCCGGGGTCAGCACCTCGTCGGCGATGACCAGCCGGTCGCCGTCGAAGCCGAACTCGAACTTCGTGTCGGCGAGGACGATGCCCCGGTCACGGGCGATGTCGCGGGCCCGGCTGTACACGGCGAGGGTCGTCTGGCGCAGCTTGGCGGCGGTCTCGGCGCCGACCTGGCGGGCGACTTCCTCGTAACTGACGTTCTCGTCGTGATCGCCGACGGCCGCCTTCGTGGCGGGCGTGAAGATCGGCGCGGGGAGTTCGGAGCCGTCGGTCAGGCCTTCGGGGAGGGCCAGGCCGCACACGGTGCGGGACTGCTGGTACTCGGCGAGGCCCGAGCCGGTGAGGTAGCCGCGGGCCACGCACTCGACCGGGACCATCCGCAGGGACGTGCAGACGAGCGTACGGCCGGCCCAGTCGGCGGGGGCTCCGGGCGGGAGCTCGGTGGAGATGACGTGGTTCGGGATGATGTCCACGAGCTGCTCGAACCACCAGAGCGAGAGCTGGGTCAGCACCCGGCCCTTGTCGGGGATCTCCGTGGGCAGCACCCAGTCGTACGCGGAGATGCGGTCGCTGGCGACCATGACGAGGTCGCCCGCCTCGTTCTGGTAGAGGTCACGCACCTTGCCCGTGTGGAGGTGGGTCAGGCCCGGGAGCTGGGGAGGCTCGGGCTTTTCTACGAATCCGGACACGGTTCCTCCGCGTAGGTTGATCCAGGAGCGCTTCCGATTCTCCCGTATGCGGAGCGCGGACGTCGTGGCGGGGCGGCCCGGGAGCTCAGTCACGTTTGCAGATGCGGTCCAGGAGGTTGGCCGTGGCCCGCTGGATGCGCGGGTCCACGTGACCCGGACGGTCCAGGGCCGGGGACCAGGCGAACGTGCCCGAGGCGAAGACGAGGGCGCCGCTGGGGGCCCGGTAGAGCGATGTCTCCTGGTGGCGGAGGGCCCCGTCGCCGTCCCGGTAGGGGGAGTGGGCGAGCAGGATGCGGCGCTGGTGCTCGGGGAGGGCGGTGCGCGGGAAGTAACGGTCGGCCTCGCCGGCCACCAGGCCCTCGATCTCGTCGTTCTCGTGGGCGCCGGTGGAGTCCCAGAGCCAGTGGTCCGCGTTGCGTACGACCAGGGGGCTGGGCTCGGGGACCCGTCCGGCGTACTGGATGCCCATCAGCTGCTGCTCGGGACGTCGACCTCGCGCCAGAGAGCGGGCTTGCCGGGGCCGCGGCGCTTGCGGCAGGTGAGGAGGCGGTCGGCGGTGCCGGAGGGGGAGGGCGCGAGTTCGACCTGCCAGTACATGGTGTTGGCGGAGAGGAAGACGAGGGAGGTGCCCGCCTCGCGCGCGAGTTCGGTGGTGCGGCGCATGGGGGCGGACCAGTACTCGTCGTGGCCGGGGAAGACCAGGCCGCGGTAGCGGGTCGGGTCGATGCGGCCCGCGTGCAGGTCGCGGGCGTCGGCGTAGGCGAGGTCGTAGCCGTAGCGCTCGGCCCAGCGGATGAAGTCGTACGCGTGGCCCACGTGGAGGGGCAGGCCCGCTCCGGCGTACGGGCGGTCGAAGGAGACGGTCGTGGCCGCGTCCTCCTCGCCGAGGAGGCGGCCCATGCTGTCCCACGCGTGGTAGAGGCTGGCGCCGGTGCGGCCGTCCTCCGGGTAGAGGTTGTACGCCTGCCAGGTGATGTCGGGCAGGAGCAGGAGGAGGTCGGCGGGGTGGCTGTCGCGGACCGTGAAGGGGATGTGCGAGCGGTAGCCGTCGGCGGTGGTGAGCACGGCGACGTACGCCCCGACGTTCCAGAACTCCGTGATCTGCAGGCGCCAGGACAGCCACCAGTGGTGGCAGGAGACGGTGCGGTCGGCGGCGAGCGGGGCCGGCTGGACGATGCCGGACAGACGGGGGCTGGTGGTGATTTTGGCCGCGCCGTGACCGCTGTAGTGGCCGATCCGGTAGATGTCGACGGAGAACTGCTGGGGCGGGTCCACGGTGATGTGGAAGTCGATCGCCTCGCCGGGCGCGCGGCCGCGCCGGGGGACGCGAAGCCTTTGATCTGCTGACGCACGTCGTCGGTGTGCGGGGGCCGCCGGTGGAGGTGGAGCGGGGCTGCGGGAGCCTGACGCCAGTGACGGGGTCGACGTGTTCGGTGTACTCGGTGTGCTCGGCGTACCAGGGGATGACCTGGCCGCTGTCGCTGAAGTAGTGCTCGCCGCCGCGCAGCCAGGGCAGGGGGCCCTGGCCGAAGGGGTCGGAAACGGCATGCGCGAGAGCTCCCGATTCCCAGCGCCGGTTGAATTCGTCCCCCATACCGCTTCCCTCCCTCAAGCCCCCGAGACAACAGTGATGCACCACTTGTCAGCTACCGACCCCCAGCACATCACATAACGCACGCACTCCGTCACCGTTCGTCGCGAATAGACGTGAACGGAATCTGAGCCTCCGGTACGCGGGGGGCGTGATAGGGGCCTGCGGTGCGTCTGAGGTGCGGTGCTTCTGGGGGTGGTGGGTACGGGGGCTTCGGGGTCGGCGCCGCGCCGGGGCGTCTCCTCCCGCCACCGTGGCACGCGACGCGGGGCTCAGACCAGACGGACCGGTTTCTCCGGGCGTACGCCGGCGGAGGCCAGCCAGGAGCGGAGCGCGCCGCGTCGCCGTCCTCGACGAGGCTCAGGACGTGGGCGGCCAGATCCGCGTGACGCTCGCCCTCGACCAGGAGTACGGGGCCGTCGAGCCAGTCCAGGCCGGGTACGGCGCCGGTGGTGTCGACGGCGGCGCAGCAGACCATCGCGGTGACATGGTCGGCGAGCAGGTCACGGCCGGTCCTGGGCGGCTGGAGCGGGAAGAGCGGGAGGGGGCCGGTCTCCCACAGGCCGTCGCCCTCGTCGGGCCCGAGCGGCGCGGTCGCCGGGGCGGGCGCTCCTTCCCGGGCGACCTCTGCCTCGATGGCCGTGGCAAGCGCCTCGGCCGCCGCGTGGGGCGCGTCGCTCGTGGGCAGGGGCGCCGACAGATGGTCCATCACCCGGGTCAGGGTGGGGGCGTCGGGGGCCGTGGGGCGGCGTATGCCCAGGGTGTCCAGTACGCGGTGCAGGCGGGCGGCGTCGGCGCGCCACTTGCGGTCGACGACCTCTTCCGGGTACTGCGGCCAGTCCACCGGCGACCAGTCCGGCCCCGGTTCGGCGGGGCCTCCGTGGAAGAGGCGGGCGGCGAGGAGGGAGGCGGCCTCGTCCACGGCGCCGGGCTCCTCCAGGAGGTCGCACGCCGGCCGGTCGCCCAGCCGGGAGGTGAAGCCCTCGGCCAGACGGTCGCGCCGGGAGAGCTCGGTGAGGGCGGAGACCACGCCCGCGTCGAGGCGGGACGGCCAGCGGCCCATGCGCCAGGCGGGCAGCGCGACCCGGGTCAGCAGCCGGTCCCAGCCCGCGTACGCCAGGCCGACCTGCTCCTGGGCCACGATCCGCAGACCGTAGTCCACGGTCTGCGCGCGCTCGGACGCGGCGGTCGCGACGCCCCGCTCCATCTCGGCGGCGTGCACGCGGCAGCTGCGCAGCATCAGCGGGAGGTCCAGCCGATGAAGCCGAGGGGTATGCGGCGCAGGAGGCTCCGGTCCGGGTGAGCGGCGACCGCGACGGCGGCGTCCAGGCCCCGCACGAAGCGGCGCGCGGCGGCTATGTCGGGGTGCGCGGAGGGCCCCGTACCGGCGACGACCGGGGCGAGCACCGCCCGCAGCTCCGCCACCCGCATCCACCACAGGAACGGCGAGCCGATGACCAGCACGGGTGCGGCCGCGGTTCTGCGCCGTGCGGGGGCGGGGGCCGGGGCGGTCGGCAGGGACGCCGATGCCGGGTGCGTGCGGTCCTCCAGCCAGCTGTCGCAGTCCGGCGTGAGCGCTATCGCGGACGGCGCCGGCACCTCCAGGCCGTCCGCCAGATCGCGCACGAGCCGGTAGAGGTCCGGCGCGGACTCCTCGGCGACCTCCACCGTCGGGGTGACGGCCGGCCTCGCCCGTACGATCACGGCCCCTACCGCGACGGCCGCCAGCAGCGCCACCACCGCGACGACGGACGTCACCCAGCGCGCGGCGTCCCAGCCCCCGCCGTCCGCATGGCCCGTGGCGCCGCCCTCAGCAGGACGACGGCGACGGCCGCGGGAAGCAGGGCGACGGCCAGCGCCCTGCCGCGGACGCGCAGCACGGCGAGAGCCCTGGAACGCGCGGACTGCGCGCCCTTCTCCACACCCTTACCGGTACCGGACACGGCCGGACGTCACCCCCTTCGCCCTGCGACGGCTTTGCTCATTCCCCCACTGTGGCACCCGCCACTGACATCGCAATGTCGGTGGGCCAAGTGCCGGAATGCTTGCGCCGCACCCTAGTTGGGGGTTCGGCGGCCGTCAGCCGGATGGACCAGCGGTCACTCGATGGAATGGCTTTGGGGAAGGAAAGCTACTGACGCGGTCGGGCGTCGGAAGGGCGGTGGGATCAGGCCTCGGACGCCGCCTTCCGGGCGATGTCCGTCCGGTACTGCGCCCCGTCGAGCCGGATCCGCGCCACCGCGGTGTACGCCCGCTCGCGGGCCTCGGTCAGGTCCGCTCCCGTCGCGGTCACCGACAGCACCCGGCCGCCCGCGCTCACCACGGCGTCGCCGTCCCGCCTGGTTCCGGCGTGCAGAACGTACGCGTGGGGCGCGTCCTGGGCCGCGACCTCGTCGAGGCCTTCGATCCGGTCGCCCGTCCGCGGGGTGTCCGGGTAGTTGTGCGAGGCGATGACGACCGTCACGGCGGCGGCGTCGCGCCAGTTCAGCGGGGGTTCGACGTCAAGAGTGCCGTTGGCGGAGCTGAGGAGCACGCGCGCCAGCGGGGTCTTGAGGCGGGCCAGGACCACCTGGGTCTCCGGGTCGCCGAAACGGGCGTTGAACTCGATGACCCGCACGCCGCGCGAGGTGATCGCCAGACCCGCGTACAGCAGCCCGGAGAAGGGCGTGCCGCGGCGGCGCAGCTCGTCGACGGTCGGCTGGAGCACGGTCGCCATGACCTCGTCGACCAGCTTGGGGTCGGCCCACGGGAGCGGGGAGTACGCGCCCATGCCGCCGGTGTTCGGGCCCTCGTCGCCGTCGAGCGCGCGCTTGAAGTCCTGCGCGGGCTGGAGGGGGAGGACGGTCACACCGTCGGTGATCGCGAAGAGCGAGACCTCGGGGCCGTCGA
The DNA here is from genome assembly GCA_003719395.1 of Streptomyces altiplanensis. Classification (GTDB taxonomy): domain Bacteria; phylum Actinomycetota; class Actinomycetes; order Streptomycetales; family Streptomycetaceae; genus Streptomyces; species Streptomyces altiplanensis. Next base: position 878 of record RHMC01000083.1, on the reverse strand, counting down.
GGAACTCCTCGATGACCACGCGGTCGCAGGCCAGCGCGTGCTCGCGGGCCGCGTCGATGTCGTCGGTGACGACGACGCCCTTGCCCGCGGCGAGACCGTCGTCCTTGACGACGTACGGCGCGCCGAAGGCGTCCAGCGCCGTGTCGATCTCCTCGGGGGTGGTGCAGACGTAGCTGCGGGCGGTGGGGACGTTCGCCCCGGCCATCACGTCCTTGGCGAAGGCCTTGGAGCCCTCCAGCTGAGCGGCCTCCCGGGACGGGCCGAAGCAGGGGATGCCGGCCGCGCGCACCGCGTCGGCGAGCCCCGGCGACGAGCGGCGCCTCCGGGCCTACGACGACGAGGCCGGCGCCGAGCTCGCCGGCGAGCCGGGCAACGGCCGCACCGTCGAGGGCGTCGACCGGGTGCAGCTCGGCCACCTCGGCGATGCCGGCGTTGCCGGGGGCGCAGTACAGCGCGGTGACGTCGGGATCGAGGGACAGAGAGCGGCACAGGGCATGTTCGCGGGCGCCGCCGCCGATGACGAGGACCTTCACGGGTGCAGCCTAGCCCGCGCGCCGCGCTCCCCCCGCCGGACGTCGGCCGGGCTCCCGCCGGCTACTCGTTCGTGAACTCCTCGACGACCGTCGCACCCAGCTCCCGCACGATCAGGTCGTGGCCGGACAGCGCCGAGTCGACGAGGTCCGGATCGTCCTCTTCCGGTACGTCGTCCTCGATCGCCATCGGCGGCGGGGGAGGAGGCGGGGGCGCCGAAGCCACGGCGTAGGAAGCACCGGAACCGGAACCAGCTCCGGGCCCGGGACCTGAGGCGGTCTCCGGCGCGGGCGCTGCCGGCCGGGGGGCTGGGGAGCGGCAGGGGCGGCCGGAGCTGCCTGGTACTG
>RHMC01000082.1 GCA_003719395.1 Streptomyces altiplanensis | reverse complement strand
GTGCGCGGGGTGCGCGGGCGGGTGGGGGTGCGGGTTTCTCAGGTTTCTCAGGGGATTCACAGGAACGGGAAAGGAAGCTCTCAGAGGCGCCGTCCAGCCTTGGGCCCATGCGTACCGAGATGCTCAGACCCGGTGGCGGGCCGTGCGGGTGCTCGTCGTGGACGACGAGGCGCCGCTCGCCGAGCTGCTGTCGATGGCACTGCGATACGAGGGGTGGGAGGTCCGCAGCGCCGGTGACGGCGCCGGCGCGGTCCGCTCCGCGCGCGACTTCCGGCCCGACGCGGTCGTACTGGACGTGATGCTGCCGGACATGGACGGCCTCGCCGTCCTCGGGCGCATGCGCTGCGAACTCCCGGACGTCCCCGTGCTGTTCCTGACGGCCAAGGACTCGGTCGAGGACCGGATCGCCGGGCTGACGGCGGGCGGCGACGACTACGTCACCAAGCCGTTCAGCCTGGAGGAGGTGGTGGCGCGGCTGCGCGGGCTGATCCGCCGGTCGGGGACGGCGCCGCGGCCGTACGCGACGAGTCGCTGCTGGCGGTGGGGGACCTGACGCTCGACGAGGACAGCCACGAAGTGGCCCGGGGCGGCGAGGAGATCCATCTCACCGCGACCGAGTTCGAGCTGCTGCGCTTCCTGATGCGCAACCCGCGGCGTGTGCTCAGCAAGGCGCAGATCCTGGAACGGGTGTGGAGCTACGACTTCGGGGGGAAGGCGAACGTCGTCGAGCTCTACATCTCGTACCTGAGAAGGAAGATCGACGCCGGCCGCCCGCCGATGATCCACACCCGGCGCGGGGCGGGATACCTGATCAAGCCGGGCGGGTGAGCGGTGTCCCTGCGCAACCGCCTGGTGCTGTCGGCCCTCGCGCTGATCGCGGTGGTCGCGGCGGTGATCGGGACGGTCACGACGATCGCCCTGCACTCGTACCTGGAGAACCAGCTCGACGACCAGCTGATGACGTCCGTGCGGTGGGCCGAGCGGGACCCTTCGGGGGAGGCCGGCCAGGAGCTGAGGTTCGTGGCGGCGCCCGGACAGCCGCTGGGGACCGTCGGCGGGCTCGTCGCCCCGGACGGGGCCGTGCCGGTGAGTGCGAAGAGCACCGAGGCGCGGGGGGCACGGCCCGGGGCGCACCTGGAGGCGCTGTCCGGTGCGCAGGCCCGGGCGCTGGGCTCGGTGGAGCGGGACGCCGCACCGCACACGGTGGCCCTTCCGGGGCTCGGCGACTACCGGGTCGCTTCGGCGCGCGACGGATCCGTGGTGCTGGGCTTTCCGCTCGGCGGCGTCCAGGACACGTCAGGACGCTGATCGTCGTCGAGGTGTGCGTCACGGCCGCCGGACTGGTCGCCGCCGGGCTCGCGGGGACGGCGATCGTGGGCGTCGCGCTGCGTCCGCTGCGGCGGGTCGCCGCGACCGCGACGCGGGTGTCCGAACTTCCGCTGCACAGCGGTGAGGTGGCGCTCCACGAGCGGGTGCGCGGGCAGGAGGCCGACCCCCGGACCGAGGTCGGCAGGTCGGGGCGGCGCTCAACCGGATGCTCGGGCACGTCGGTTCGGCGCTGGCCGGCGCGGCAGGAGAGCGAGACGCGGGTGCGGCAGTTCGTCGCGGACGCGAGCCACGAACTGCGCACGCCGCTCGCCTCGATCCGCGGGTACGCCGAGCTCACCCGGCGCGGGCGGGAGACGGCCGGGCCCGACACGCGGCACGCCCTCGGGCGGATCGAGTCGGAGGCGGCGCGGATGACGGGCCTGGTGGAGGACGCTGCTGCTGCACGGCTGGACGCGCAGGCGGGCGAGCGGCCGGAGGCGGGACCGGACGCCGGCCGACCGCGCCCGCTGTCGTACGAGCGCACCGATCTCTCGCCGCTCGTCGTGGACGCGGTCAGCGACGCGCGGGTGGCCGGGCAGGGGCACGTCTGGCGGCTGGAGCTCCCGGACGAGCCCGCCGTCGTACGCGGCGATCCGCCCGCCTCCAGCAGGTCCTGGTGAACCTGCTGGCCAACGCCCGCACCCACACCCCGCCGGGAACCACCGTCACGTCCGCGTGCCTCGAGGAGGAGGGCCGGGTCGTGACGGAAGTCGCGGACGACGGCCCCGGCATCGCTCCCGCCCTCCTCCCGTACGTCTTCGAGCGCTTCGCCCGCGGGGACGCGTCCCGCGCGCGGCGCGCGGGGGCGGCGGCGGGAGAGACGGCGTCGACCGGCCTGGGCCTCGCGATCGTGCGGGCCGTGGTGGTCGCGCACGGCGGCGGCGTCACGGTGGAGAGCGCACCGGGCCGCACGGTCTTCGCGGTACGTCTTCCGGCCGCGGCGCGGGAAGCGCGGGAAGCGCGGGAAGCCGCGCCGGCGTGACTCACAGGTGGGTCACAGGGCTGCCACACCGCCCCGACAGGGCGGTTCGTGAGGGTCGGGGCCATGCGAACCGACACTTCAGCGGGCGCCCTCCCGGCCAGGGAGCACCTTCCGGCCGGGGAAGCGGGCGGCGCCCCCGTACCCGTGCTTGACGTCGTCATACCTGTCCACAACGAGGAGAAGGACCTCGAAGCGTGCGTGCTCCGGCTCCACGAGCACCTGGCCCGCACGTTCCCGTACGGATTCCGGATCACCGTCGCCGACAACGCGAGCACCGACCGCACGCCCGAAATCGCCGCCCGGCTCGGGCGCGTGCTGCCCGCGGTGACCTCCGTACGGCTGGAGCAGAAGGGGCGCGGGCGGGCCCTGCGCGCCGTCTGGGAGCGTTCCGACGCGCCGGTCCTCGCCTACATGGACGTCGATCTCTCCACCGACCTCAAGGCCCTGCTCCCGCTGGTCGCCCCGCTGATCTCGGGCCACTCCGACCTCGCCATCGGCTCCCGGCTCGCGGGCGGTTCGCGGGTCGTGCGCGGGCCGAAGCGCGAGTTCGTCTCGCGTACGTACAACCTGATCCTCCGTTCCTCCCTCGCCGCCCGCTTCTCCGACGCGCAGTGCGGGTTCAAGGCGATACGGGCCGACGTCGCCGAGCGGCTGCTGCCGATGGTCGAGGACACCGGGTGGTTCTTCGACACCGAGATGCTCGTGCTCGCCGAACGCGCCGGACTGCGCATCCACGAGGTGCCGGTGGACTGGGTCGACGACCCCGACAGCACGGTCCACATCGTGCGGACGGCCGTCGACGACCTCAAGGGCGTCTGGCGCGTCGGGCGCGTCGCTCGCCGTCGGCTCGCTGCCGCTGGACCGGCTCGCGCGGCCCTTCGGCGACGACCCGCGCGACCGTGCGATCGGTGGCGTCCCCGGCGGCCTCGCCCGTCAGCTGGTCGGTTTCTGCGTCGTGGGCGCGCTGAGCACGCTGGTCTATCTGGCGCTCTACTCCGTCTTCCGTACGGGGGCGGGGCCGCAGGCCGCCAACGCGCTCGCGCTGCTCGTGTCGGCCGTGGCCAACACGGCGGCCAACCGGAGGCTCACCTTCGGGGTACGGGGCCGTGACCGCGCCCTGCGCCACCAGGCCCAGGGCCTCGTCGTGTTCGGCATCGGGCTCGCCCTCACCAGCGGCTCGCTCGCCGCCCTCGACGCCGCCGCGTCCTCGGGCACCCTCTCCCACGGCACCGAACTGGCCGTGCTCGTCGCGGCGAACCTCGCCGCGACCGTGCTCCGCTTCCTGCTCTTCCGCGCCTGGGTCTTCCCCGGCAGGCCCACCGACCACACCGCACCCAAGAGGGCCGACCGATGACCACACACCGACACGACGACCCCCGCTGGGCCCGTCCCGCGCTGTTCGCGCTGCTGCTCGCCACCGCGCTGCTCTACCTCTGGAACCTCGGCGCCTCCGGCTACGCCAACTCCTTCTACTCCGCCGCCGTCCAGGCCGGCAGCGAGAGCTGGAAGGCCTTCTTCTTCGGCTCGTCCGACGCCGCGAACTCCATCACCGTCGACAAGCCCCCGGCCGCCCTGTGGCCGATGGCCCTGTCCGTACGGCTCTTCGGCCTCGGCTCCTGGCAGATCCTCGTCCCCGAGGTGCTGATGGGAGTGGGGACGGTCGCGGTGCTGTACGCCGCCGTACGCCGCCGCTTCTCCCCCGCCGCCGGCCTGATCGCGGGCGCCGTGCTCGCGCTCACGCCCGTCGCCGCGCTGATGTTCCGGTTCAACAACCCGGACGCGCTGCTCGCGCTGCTGATGACCGTCACCGTGTACTGCGTGCTCCGCGCCCTCGAGGACGCGCGGGCGAAGTGGCTGGTGTGGGCGGGGGTGGCGGTCGGCTTCGCGTTCCTGACGAAGACCCTCCAGGCGTTCCTGATCCTGCCGCCGCTCGCCGTGCTGTACGCCGTCGCGCGCCCGCGTCCGTACGCCGCCGCCTCGGCCGCTCGCCCTCGCCGGGCTCGCGGCCGTGGTCGCGGGCGGCTGGTGGGTCGAGATCGTCGAACTCGGCCGGCGGCCTCGCGTCCGTACGTCGGCGGCTCGCAGACCAACAGCTTCCTGGAGCTGACCTTCGGCTACAACGGCCTGGGCCGCATCAACGGCGAGGAGGCCGGAAGCGTCGGCGGCGGGGGAGGCCGAGGGGGCGGCGGCTGGGGCGAGAGCGGCATCGGGCGGATGTTCAGTACGAACATCGGCGGCCACATCTCCTGCTGCTGCCCGCCGCGCTGATCCTGCTCGTCGCGGGGGTCGTCATCACCTGGAAGGCGAAGCGCACGGACACGGCGCGGGCCGCGTTCGTCGCGTGGGGCGGCTCGCTGCTGATGACCGCGGCCGTCTTCAGCTTCATGGCCGGGATCTTCCACGAGTACTACACGGTGGCCCTGGCCCCGTACGTCGCCGCCCTGATCGGCATGGGCGGGGCCGTGCTCTGGGAGGAACGCCGCTCGCTCGCGGCGGCGGCGACGCTGGGCGCGACGGTCGCGGTGACGTCCCTGTGGGCGTACGTCCTGCTGGGGCGCACCCCCGACTACCTGCCGTGGCTGCGCTGGGCCGAGCTCGTCGCCGGCCTGGTGGCCGCACTCGGGCTGGCGCTCGCGGGGCGCGTGGACCGGAGGGCCGCCCTGGGGGCCGCGGGGCTGGGTCTCGCGGCGGCGCTGGCGGGGCCGGGCGCGTACGCCCTGACCACGGTCGCCGACGCGCACACCGGCTCCATCGTCACGGCGGGCCCGGCCTCGGCGCGGGGCGGTCCCGGCGGAGGTGGCCCCGGCGGCGGTTTCGGCGGGGGTGAGCGTCCGGCGGGCGGTGCGGGGCAGCCTCCGGTCGGTGCCGGTGCCGGTGCCGGTGCCGGTGCCGGTGCCGGTGCCGGGGCGGCCGGGCGGCCCCGGTGGCCAGCAGGGCGGTGCGATGCCCGGCGGCTTCCCCGAAGGACCCGGCACCGCCCGCGAGAGCGGCAGCGGGCGGCGGCATGGGCGGACTGCTCGACGGCCGGAGCGTCGGATCCGAGGCGGAGGCCACGATCCGGGACGGCGCCGACGACTACACCTGGGCCGCGGCCGCGATCGGCTCGCAGAACGCCGCGAGCTACCAACTCGCCACCGAGGAGCCGGTGATGGCGATCGGCGGCTTCAACGGCAGCGATCCGTCCCCGACCCTGGCCGAGTTCAGGGCGTACGTACGGAAGGGCGAGATCCACTACTTCGTCGCGAGCGGCAGCGGTGGAGGTCCCGGGGGCGGCGACTCCGCCGTCACCCCATGGGTGGAGGCGAACTTCACGAAGGTCACCGTCGACGGGACGGTCCTCTACGACCTGACCGAACGGAAATAATCATACGGCGTACAGGAACTCCTTGTGCGGTGTACGGAACAGTCCGCCACGCTCCCGTACCCGTACAAGGAGACCCCCGCATGACGGCGACGACCGCCGAGAACCGCCCCACCGCGCAAGGCCACCCGCAGCCCCGGCTGATCCTCGGTGTCATCGGCGCGCTGCTCTCCACCGTCGGCACGACCGCCGTCGTGTACGCGGTCGTCTCCGGCCCGGAGCACGGCTGGAGCTCCACCCAGGTGCTGGTCTCCGCCGCGGCCGGCGTCCTCGTCCTCGGCGCCTTCGTGTTCTGGGAGCTGCGCATCCCGTACCCGATGCTGGTCCTGCACTTCTTCCGCGGCCGGCGCTTCGTCGGCGCGGTCGCGGGCGAGATCCTCGTCGCGTTCGGCATGGGCGGCTCGCTCTTCCTCCTCACCCAGAACCTCCAGTGCGTGCTCGGGTACGGGCCCCTGGAGGCGGGACCGCGCACGGCGCCGCTCGCGCTCACGGTCGTCGTGCTCAGCCTCACCGGACTCGGCGCGCGGCTGCTGCCCCGGCTGGGCACGCCCGCGACCATCGCCTCCGGCATGACCCTGCTGTCCGCCGGTCTCGCCGCGATCGCGGTCCTCGGCGGCGGCACCGGGTCCGGCCACGGCGGAATGCTGCTCGCACTGGTCGTGATGGGCGCGGGCATCTCGCTCGCGATGCCCGCCATGGCCAACGCCTTCATGAGTGCCATCCCGCCGGAGAAGGCCGGTGTGGGCGCGGGCGTCAACGGCACGCCGGCCGAGTTCGGCAACGGCCTGGGCGTCGCAGTCCTGGGCGCGGTGCTCAACTCCCGCTTCGCCACGCTCGTTCCCGCCGCGGTCGGCGCGGCCTCGCTGCCCGCAGCGCCGGCGGCGGCGGACGGCGCGGGGGAGCGGGCCCGTATCGCGGACGCCTTCGCCCCGGGGGCCGAGACCAGTCAACTGGTCGGCGCCGACGCGGTGCTCGCCGGCGGGCTGCTCGCCGCGGTGCTGTTGCGCCGTGCCGAGCGGGCAGACTCATCCGGAGCAGCATCAGCGGCTTAGCATCGGAACGGGGGGCGGACCGGGTCATTCCGGTTCGTCGCCCGTCCCGCCGGGAGAACGAGGAGTGTGCGTCCATGGTGTCCGCGGCCGACCGCGTCAGGAACCCAGCCCGCAACAGCGTCTGGCTGGAGGGGAAGACACCACGCACCCGCAAGGCGGACCAGCCGGCCGGTCTCGACCGGGACCGGATCACCGAGGTGTCGGTGCGGCTGCTCGACGCCGAGGGACTCGCGAAGTTCTCCATGCGCCGGCTCGCCGCCGAGCTGAACGTCACCGCCATGTCCGTCTACTGGTACGTCGACACCAAGGACGACCTGCTGGAGCTGGCCCTCGACTCGGTCTTCAGCGAGATCACGCCCCCGGCGGACACCGGCGACTGGCGCGACCGGCTGCGCGCACTGGCCACCAGCTACCGGGAGTTGCTGGTCCGGCACGTGTGGGTGTCGCCGCTGATCGGTACGTTCCTCAACATCGGGCCGCACTCGCTGGCGTTCTCCCGGGCCGTGCAGGACGTGATGCGCGCGACCGGGCTGCCGCCGCACGGGCAGATGGGCGGCCTGTCCGCGGTCTTCCAGTTCGTCTACGGGTTCGGCACGATCGAGGGCCACTTCGTGCAGCGGTGCGCGTCGGCGGGCATGAGCCAGGACGAGTTCTTCGCCCAGGCGATGGGCGCGATGAGCGCCGCGCCGCAGCTGCGCGAGACGTTCGAGAACGCGAAGGACCTGATGGAGGCGCGGGGCGGGGACACGGTGGCGGAGATGCGCGAGCGCGACTTCCAGTTCGCGCTGGAGACGCTGATCGCGGGCATCGAGGTGATGACGGCCCGCTGAGCGGTCGGCCGCCACCACGAATGCTTCGTCGCAGGACAGAAGCGGATAGAGTCTGTCCGTCCTTTGCTCGCAGTCAGGAATGTGCTGCGGAGCTCTCCTGCGCATGGCCGCACCCTCAGCCGTGCTCGCCGAAGAGGTTCGTGGTGACTGCGTCCGACATTCCTGAGATTTCCTATGGTTCTGCCCATACGGGGAAGTCTGTCTCGTTGGCGGAGTCGTTGGCCGCTGCCGCGATCACCCTGTACGAAGCCGAAGGACATGCGGAGACGGCACGGGCCGGGGTGCGGCTGGCCAGGGAGATCGTGCCCGACGCCGATCACGCGGGCATCTCCCTCGTCGAACGCGCGGGAGACGTCCGTACCGTCGCCTGGACCGACGAGGTGATACGGACCCTCGACGCGGCGACCGGATGCGGAGCGGGCTGCGCCATGGGCCGGCCGGAGCTGTGGACCAGCCCCGTCGCCCGCATAGAGGAGATCGCCGCATGCGACGGCCACGGGCCGGTGCTCGCCGAGAACGGCCTGCGCTCCGTCCTGTTCCTCCGGCTCCGGGGCCACCAGCGGAGATTCAGCGTGCTGACGCTCTACTCGCGCAAGCCGAGCGCCTTCGACGACGAGTCCGTACGCGTCGGGCGGCTGTTCTCGGCCCACCTCGGCATCGCCCTGGACTCCGTCGAAGTGCAGGAACAGCTCTCCGAGGCCATGCACACGCGGGACGTGATCGGGCAGGCCACCGGCATTCTCATGGGGCGCATGAACATCGACGCGTCGCAGGCCTTCGACCGTCTCGTGCGCGCCTCGCAGAAGGGCAATGTGAAACTCCGCGACATCGCGTCACGCATCGTCGAAGTCAGGACCACGGAATAGCACCCAGAGTGACCGGCGCGATCGCGGGCACAGGGAACGCATGACGGATACGGCAAGGAGCGCGGAGGGCACGGGGAGCACCCCGGCCGACGGCTTCGACTTCGCCTCGCTCCACGACGCGTTCACCGACTGGCGTGGCCTGCACGCCTTCCTCCAGGACGTGACGCGGCGCGCCGTACGCGCGATGGACGGCGCACAGGCGTGCAGCATCACGATGCGCCGAGGCGGCCGCCTGGTCACGGCCGCCGCCGAGAGCAGCGACGCGCTCCGGCTGGATCTGCTGCAGTACGAGGCCGAGGCCGGGCCCTGCGTGTGCAGCATGGAGAACGGCGAGGAGAACTACGTACCCGACATGCTCCAGGAGCGGCGCTGGGGCCCGTACCCGGCGGCGGCCGCCGCGCACGGCGTACGGTCCGTCCTGGCCACTCCGCTGGCGCTGAACTCCCATGCCCTCGGCGCCCTCAACCTCTACTCCGGCCGGCCCCACGCCTTCAGGACCCAGCGGGAGACGGCACGGCAGCTGTCCGCCCAGGCGGCGGGGGCGGTCGCCGTCGCCGAGCGCATCGAGCAGGAGGCGGAGACGGTGCACGACCTGCGGACCGCGATGCTCTCGCGCTCGGTCATCGACCAGGCGATCGGCATCGTCATGGCCCGCAGGCGCTGCACGGCGGGTGTGGCGCTGAACATACTGCGCCGGGCCTCGCAGGGGCGGAACGTCAAGCTGCGGGACCTCTGTTACGCCCTGGTGTCCGAGGCGGGCGACGGCCCGCCCTCGCCCGGCTCCTTCACCGGCCGAGCCTCCCGCTAGCGCTCCGCGGGCGCTACGCCTGCGGGAGCCGGTCCCCCTGCACCGCCTGCATGTCGAGTTCGACCCGCAGCGTCGCGCCGATCGCGGAGATGCCCGCCTGGACGACCTGGTTGTAGTTCATGGCGAAGTCGTCGCGGCGCAGCTCGGCCGTCGCGCGGAAGGCCGCCCGTACGCCGCCCCACGGGTCCGGGCTCCCCCAGGTAGCTGAGGTTTCAGGTCGACGGCGACGACCCCGTGCAGGGACAGCTCGCCGTGCACGGTCCACCGGTCGGGGCCCGCCGGGGTCAGGCCCGTGCTGCTGTACCTGATCTCGGGGAACCGCTCCACGTCCAGGAAGTCGGACGACTTCAGGTGGCCGTCCCGCATGCCGTTGCCGGTGTCGATGCTGGCCGCCGTGATGACGGCCTCGACGCGCGACTTCTCCAGGTCCTCGGCGATCTCGATGTGCCCGCCGAACTCGGTGAAGCGGCCGTGCACGCTGGAGATCCCCAGGTGCTGGGCGACCGCGCCCACCGAGGAGTGCGCCGGGTCGAGCGTCCAGGTGCCGGGGGGCGGGAGTTCCACGCCGCCCTGGCGGGCCAGTACGACCGTTCCGGCGTCCGCCCGTCCGCTCGCCGTGACGAACGCCGTCGACGCCGCGGGGGCGTAACCGGCGGCGTCACGATCACCGTGTAGGGACCGGCGGGCAGGGGGGTCTCGGTCCTCGCCGTCCCCTCCTCGTCCGCGGCCGCCCGGATCACCTGGGTGCCCGTCATGTCGGTCACGGTCACCACCGCGTGCTGCACGGCCCAGCCGTCCCGGGTCCGTACCTGTGCGCGAAGTCCCATCCCGTTCTCTCTCCTTAAGACTGTGGGCCCCGGCCGGTCCGACAGGCCGTCCCCTGCCTGTCGGACCCGCTGCCGGGGCCCGTTTCCACACCGGCCGTGGGGGCGCGTCTCCGCTGGGGCGCGCCCCCGGGCCGGGGGCCGTTTGGTTACTCGCCCCGGGTGGGCGAGGCTCGATGTCGTGGCCGTCGACGCCGCGGCCCGAGACGGTGAGCACTCCGGCCACCGGCGGGTAGCCGGTCGCGACGACCGTGTACTCGCCCGAGTCGAGGTCGCGAAGGCGTACGCCCCGTCGTCCCCGGTGGTGGAGGAGGCGACCACGTTCCCGGCGGCGTCCATCAGCGTCACCCGGGCGTCGGCCAGCGGGCGCCGGGCGGCGCGCCGCGTACCGTGCCCCGGACCAGCGCGCCGGACTGGAGCGCGACCTCGACGCGGGTGACGCCCTGGCCGCCGATCTCCACCGGCAGCGCCATCGGCCGGAAGCCGGCCGCGTTCACCGCGACGGTCACCGTTCCGGGGACCAGCTCGCCGAAGACGAAGTCGCCCTGTGCGGCCGACTTGCCGGTGGCGAGCACATCGCCGCGTACGTCGGTCACGATGACCATCGCGTCCTCGACGGGCAGGCCGCCGTCCGCGGTGCGCACGGTGCCGGCGAGTCCGCTCGTACCGGACAGGAGGATGTCGTACGCGACGGGCTCGTCACCCACGACCACCGTGGACGCCTGCGGCTGGAAGCCGTCGGCGGAGGCGATCAGGACGTACGAACCGGCCGCCGGGGCGTCCAGCGCGTAACGGCCCTCCTGGGCGACCGCGCGGCCGAGCTGCCGTCCGGCGAGCGAGATCAGCGTGACCGCGGCGTGCGGTACGGCCGTCCCCTCGGCGGTACGGACCGTGCCGTGCAGGGTCTTGCCGGTCACGATCGGGGTGGCGGCCCCGGTGTCCGCGGTGGCCACGCCGGCGGGCGCCGCGGACACCGGCTCCGCGTCCGGCTGCGACTGAACTGCGTCGCGTCGTCGTTGGACGACTTCAAGGCGACCTCCTTCACGAACAGGACCAGGACCAGACCGACCAGCGCGATGGGCGCGGCGTACAGGAAGAGGTCGGCGACCCCGTCTCCGTAGGCGCTCTCCATGACGGTCCTGATCGGCGCGGGCAGCGCGTCCATGTCCGGGATGGAGTCCCCGGCGCCGGCCGCGCCCGGCTTGATGTGGAGGGCGGCGAGGCCGTCCTCGACGTAGTGGGTGATGCGGCTGGAGAGCACCGCGCCGAGCGCGGAGACGCCGATGGCGCCACCGAGGGTGCGGGTGAAGGTGACCAGCGAGCTGGCCGCGCCGAGCTCGTGCGGCTTGACCTGGTTCTGGGAGGCCAGGACGAGGTTCTGCATCATCATGCCGAGGCCGAGACCGAGGACCGCCATGTAGAGGGCGACCTGCCAGTACTCGGTGTCGTACGTGATGGTGCTGAGCAGGCCGAGGCCCGCCACGAGGCCGACACCGCCGCCGACCAGGAAGCCCTTCCAGCGGCCGGTCTTGGTGATGATCTGGCCGGAGACCGTCGAGGAGATGAAGAGACCGGCGATCATCGGGATCGTCATGACGCCGGACATCGTCGGCGACTTGTCCCGGGCGAGCTGGAAGTACTGGCTCAGGAAGACGGTCGAGCCGAACATCGCGACACCGACGAAGAGGCTCGCGAAGGACGTGAGCGCGATCGTGCGGTTACGGAAGAAGCGCAGCGGGATCAGGGGCTCCGCGGCCTTCGTCTCGACGAGGACGAAGATCAGGCCGAGCACGACGGATCCGCCGGCCATCGCGTACGTCTGCCACGAGATCCAGTCGTACTTGTCGCCCGCCAGGGTCACCCAGATCATCAGCAGGGAGACGGAGGCGGCCAGGAAGAAGGCGCCGAGCCAGTCGATCTTGACCTTGCGCCTGACGACCGGAAGCTTGAGGGTCTTCTGGAGGAGGACCAGTGCGATGGCCGCGAACGGCACACCGACGTAGAAGCACCAGCGCCAGCCCAGCCAGTCGGTGTCGGTGATGACGCCGCCGAGCAGCGGACCGCCGACCGTCGCGACCGCGAACGTGGCGCCGATGTAACCGGCGTACCGGCCGCGCTCACGCGGCGGGATCATCGCGGCGATCACGATCTGCGAGAGCGCGACCAGACCACCGGTGCCGACGCCCTGGAGCACGCGGAAGGCGATGAGCGTGCCGGTGTTCTGCGATATGCCGGCGAGCGCCGAGCCGATCACGAAGATGACCAGAGCCACCTGGACCAGCAGCTTCTTGCTGAAGAGGTCCGCCAGCTTGCCCCAGAGCGGGGTGGTCACCGTCATGGACAGGAGCGCCGCGGTGACGACCCAGGTGTACGCGCTCTGGGTGCCGTCGAGGTCCCTGATGATCTCGGGGAGGGCGTTGGACACGATCGTCGACGACAGCATCGCGACGAACATGCCGAGCAGAAGACCGGTGAGGGCCTCCATGATCTGCCGGTGAGTCATCGGCGCGCCGTCGGAGGAGTGGGAGGACCCCTGCTTGGCGTGGCCGCCCCGCACACCGGCTGGTGTGGTCGTAGCCATTGAATTCCTTTGCTCTTACGCGGGTGTTGCGGGTGTTACTGCGTCGTGCTCGAAGTGGTGCGGTGACCGCGCCCGGCACTCGCCGCTGTGCTTTACCGGGGCGGCCCCCGGCACCCCCAAGCAGTCAAAACTGCGGCGCAGGCGGGCCAGCATCGTGTTGAGCTGTCCGACCTCGTCGTCGGACCAGTCGTCGAGGGCACCGGCGAGCGTCTGGATGTAGCGCTCGGAGAGTTCCTCCAGGAGCGCCCGGCCCGCCGGGTTGAGCCGCAGGATGCGTGAACGCTTGTCGCACGGGTCGGGGGCCCGGTCGACCCAGCCGCGCTCCGCCACATGTGCCACATGCCGGCTGGTCACCGACATGTCGACCGCGAGGAGCTCGGCGAGCCGGCTCATCCGCATCTCGCCGTGGTGGTCGAGGAGGGTGAGCACGGCGGCCGATCCGGCCGGGCAGTGCGCGGGGAGGATGCGTGCGAGATCGCGCTTCACGGCACCGATGGCGCTGAGCTGCCGGGCCAGTTCCGCGAACTGACTCTGTGCGGCCATGGGCACCTCCGAACATCTTGTTGCTTAGGGCAACCATATAAGCGGTTGGTTGCTACAGGCAAATGAATTCGGGCTTGCCGGAGTAAAGGAACCCAAAAGGATCCGTTCGTGGCGGGTCAAGGGTGGCCGAGTGGCCGGTAAAGCCGCAGATCAGGCCTGTGAAGGCGTGGTGGCGCCGCTTCAGGGGTCCTGGGGTGTGCCGGGCGGCCCCACTTCGCTAGGGTCCTTCCCCATGGCACACAACCCCCATGCTCCCCAGGGCCCCGAGGGTCACCACGACCCGGCGGGCAGCACCCAGATGTTCCGCGCCTTCGTGGACGACGGCGAACCGCAGCGACAGCAGCCGGCCGCGGCCGCGGCGTCGGGCGGTCCCAGGACCGGCCTGATCGTCGGTCTCGTGGCCGTCGTCGTGATCCTCGCGGCGGTCGCCTGGCTCGCGCTCGGCTGACCGTCGCTCCCGGCCGGCGGACACGCCGTCCGGGACAGCACGACCGCCGGGGCGCTCGTCGTAGCGCCCCGGCGGCCGTGTGCCGGGCCTCGTGACAGTGGTGCCGTCGTGCCGGTCGTGCCGGTGACGCCGCTCAGTCCGCGATGAGCCCTTCCCGGAGCTGCGAGAGCGTGCGGGTCAGCAGGCGCGAGACGTGCATCTGGGAGATGCCGACCTCCTCGCCGATCTGGGACTGCGTCATGTTCGCGAAGAACCGCAGCATGATGATCTGGCGCTCGCGCGGCGGCAGCTTCGCCAGCAGCGGCTTCAGGGACTCGCGGTACTCGACACCCTCCAGCGCCGTGTCCTCGTACCCGAGCCGGTCCGCCAGCGAACCCTCGCCGCCGTCGTCCTCCGGGGAGGGCGAGTCCAGCGAGCTCGCGGTGTAGGCGTTGCCCACCGCGAGGCCGTCGACGACGTCCTCCTCCGACACCCCGAGCACCGCGGCGAGTTCGGGGACGGTCGGCGAGCGGTCGAGCCTCTGCGCGAGGTCGTCGCTGGCCTTCGTCAGCGCGAGCCGCAGCTCCTGGAGGCGGCGCGGGACCCGTACCGACCAGCTGGTGTCGCGGAAGAAGCGCTTGATCTCGCCGACCACCGTCGGCATCGCGAACGTCGGGAACTCGACGCCCCGTTCGCAGTCGAACCGGTCGATCGCCTTGATCAGCCCGATCGTGCCGACCTGGACGATGTCCTCCATCGGCTCGTTGCGGCTGCGGAACCGGGCGGCGGCGTACCGGACCAGGGGCAGGTTGAGCTCGATCAGCGTGTCCCGTACGTACGTACGGTCCGGGCTGTCCTTGTCGAGGGCGGCAAGCCGCAGGAAGAGCGAGCGGGACAGAGTGCGGGTGTCGATGGCTTCCGGCTGCGACACCAGCGGCGGCGGAGCCGGCACCTGGTCGAGCACGGCGGGCACTACTTCCTTCGTGAGCACCTTCGAGCTGCCCTGTTCTGCGGACATGCCACCCCCTTGAGGTCGCTGACGGTAGCGGCGGGCGCTCCCGTCGGAGGAAGCAGCCTCCACCTGAATACCGGAGGAGTGGCTGCGGCAAACGCGGTCTCAGCAGAATGTCACATGTCGGCAACGCGCTGTAGCGCCAAGTCGACAAACCTGCGCAGGAAAGAGGGGGTGTGCGGCTTTTCGGCCACGAGCAGGTTCTACCCGATCCGGTTACGCCTCGATCCGATTTGCGGATCTGAGCCGGGCGAAGCTTCTCGCCAGAAGTCTCGACACATGCATCTGGGAGACGCCCAGTTCGGCACTGATCTGGGACTGCGTCAGGTTGTTGTAGTACCGGAGCAGCAGGATCCGCTGTTCACGTTCGGGCAGCTGTACGAGCAGGTGCCGCACGAGGTCGCGGTGCTCGACCCCGGCCAGCGCCGGGTCCTCGTACCCGAGCCGGTCGAGCAGTCCCGGCAGCCCGTCACCCTCCTGGGCCGCCTCCAGCGAGGTCGCGTGGTACGAGCGCCCCGCCTCGATGCACGCCAGCACCTCGTCCTCGGAGATGCGCAGGCGCTCGGCGATCTCGGCGGTCGTGGGGGAGCGCCCGTGGGCCGTCGTGAGGTCCTCGGTGGCCCCGCTGACCTGCACCCACAGCTCGTGCAGCCGGCGCGGCACGTGCACGGTCCTGACGTTGTCGCGGAAGTACCGCTTGATCTCGCCCACGACGGTCGGCATCGCGAAGGTCGGGAACTGCACGCCGCGGTCCGGGTCGAACCGGTCGATCGCGTTGATCAGCCCGATCGTGCCGACCTGGACGACGTCCTCCATCGGCTCGTTGCGGCTGCGGAACCGGGCGGCGGCGTACCGCACCAGCGGCAGGTTCGCCTCGATGAGCGCTCCGCGCACGCGGTTGTGTTCGGGCGTGCCCGGGTTCAGCCCCTTCAGCTCCGTGAACAGGACCTGGGTGAGCGCCCTGGTGTCCGCGCCCCGGCGCTTCGCGGGACCGCCCGCCGGGCCGTCGGGCGCGGTCTCGGGGGGAAGTGGCTGAAGCTGCTGGGGCGGAGCTTGAGGTGCTGTACTGGCCGGCACGGTCACGCCACCCCTTTTCTCGGTCAACCACGTCAACTCATCCGTCAAAAGCGGTCATAGCATCACAAGACATGTGCAGTGTGTGCAAGCACCGTATAGATCCGTGTTGAGGGCAAGTTGGGTCTTAAACATGCAAAAACCCCGCACCGGAACGGTGCGGGGCCCGGCGCCTCGGGGGCTCAGAACTCGTAGTCGGCGATCACCCACGTGGCGAATTCGCGCCACTGCGCGGCGGCCGCCCGGTGGGCCGGGTGCTCGATGTAGCGCTTCAGCGCATCGCGGTCCTGAACGGCCGAGTTGATGGCGAAGTCGTAAGCGATGGGCCGGTCGGTGATGTTCCAGGCGCACTCCCAGAACTCCAGCTCGGGAACGGTCCCGTCGAGCTCCTCGAAGGCCTTCGCGCCGGCGGCGACGCGCGGCTCGTCCCGCTCGACACCCTCGTTGAGCTTGAAGAGGACCAGATGGCGGATCAAGGAGCACTCCTTCGATGCGGAGGGCGCCCGCTCACTGGACCAGCTGGGACATGAGATCGCCGACGCCCTGGGCGGCACTGGACACGCCTTCGAACCCTACCTGGACGAAATCGGCCGCCCGCTCGGGGAAATTGATGATCGTGTACAGCACGAAGACGACGACCACGTAGAGCGCTATCTTCTTCGCTTGCACCATGTTGTTCGGCCTCCCCTGCCGGTCCCCTGAGTCGCGTGAGTCTAACCGCAGGAACGGGCAGTTCAGGGGACACGTTTTCGATCAGGGCGACCGGAACGGCCGGAGCAACACGAAAGCCCCGGCTCGGGGAGCCGGGGCTTTCGTTCTGAGCGGTAGCGGTGGGATTTGAACCCACGGAGGAGTTGCCCCCTCACACGCTTTCGAGGCGTGCTCCTTAGGCCGCTCGGACACGCTACCGAGAGAGAGCTTAGCCCACGCGGGGCCGTGCTCCGAAATCGGTTGTCCGACCGGTTGTCCGGCCGGCCCCTCAGCGGTCCCTGAAGAAGGCCGTCAACCGGTCCGAGCACTCTTCTTCGAGCACGCCCCCGATGACCTCGGGCCGGTGGTTCAGCCTCCGGTCCCGTACGACGTCCCAGAGCGAACCGGCCGCGCCCGCCTTCTCGTCGAGCGCTCCGTAGACCACCCTCTCCACCCGCGACTGCACGAGCGCTCCCGCGCACATCGTGCACGGCTCCAGGGTGACGACGAGCGTGCAGCCCGTCAGCCGCCACTCGCCGAGCTCGTGCGCCGCCCTGCGGATGGCCAGCACCTCGGCGTGCGCCGTCGGGTCGCCCGTCGCCTCACGCTCGTTGTGGCCCGCCGAGAGCAGCGAGCCGTCGGGGGCCAGCAGGACGGCGCCGACCGGTACGTCACCGGCCACCGCCGCCCGTGCCGCCTCGTCCAGGGCCAGGCGCATGGGCGCCCGCCACCGGTCCCGTACCGGATCCGGTACCTGTTCCTGTTTCTCTGTCACTGCCGGACTCACTACTGGACGGTCTCCAGGACGTCGGCGCGCCCAGGGCGTCCGCGATCTCGTTGAGCGCGTCCGTGCCGAGCGCCAGCAGTTCCTCCCCGGGCAGGCCGAGGTCCGCCAGGATCCCCGCTTCCCCGAGCGGGCCCGCCGGTACGGTGCCGCTGTCGTCCGCCGTGATCTCCTCCTCGTCGTCGATGGCTTCCTCGTCCGGTTCCCCGTCCTCGGTGCCGTCGAGGTCGACGAGCACTTCCAGGACGTCCGGGTCCTCGGGGGCCCGGCCGAGCAGTTCGTCGGTGAGCAGGATCTCCCCGTACGAGGAACGGGCGGCCGAGGCCGCGTCCGAGACATAAATACGAGGGTCCTCCTCGCCGTCCACCCGGACGAGGCCGAACCATGCGTCTTCCTGCTCGATGAAGACGATCACCGTGTCGTCGTCGACCGTGGCCTCACGGGCCAGATCGGTCAGGTCGGACAGGGTTTCCACGTCGTCGAGCTCCGTGTCGCTCGCTTTCCACCCGTCTTCGGTGCGCGCGAGCAGTGCGGCGAAGTACACCGTGACTCTCCCACTGGTCTTGAGAAGTGCCGGTTGGAGTTCCTCCCGGCTGGAGGGTTCGCTGAGGTGGGGAGAAACCGTTTCGCAGCTCCGATCCCCGCCCACTCGGAATCGTGGCAGAAACAATCGCTCCGCGAGAGGTCTTCCGCTCTTGCGTCGTGTCCCGGTCCCGCGAGCAGGCCCGCTACCAGCGGAAGGTGCGCATCCGCATCTGCTGCCGCATCCGGGCCGCCCGGGCCCGGCGCGGCTGCACCCGGTCACGCAGTGCCTTGGCCTCGTACAGCTCGCGCAGGAACTGGGCGCGCCGCCGCCTGCGGTCGGCCTCACCTGTGTTTTCCTGCTGTTCCTGACCGTGCTCCCCGTCCGGCATCGACCACACCACCCCAAACCCGGGTTTGTTCCCCACCCCACCTTCCCCCCGGCCGACGGGTTGATGCCAGCGCGGGCGGCCGGGATGCCCGGTTACTGTTGACGCCATGCGGATCCATGTTGTCGACCACCCGCTGGTGGCGCACAAACTCACCACGCTGCGCGACAAGCGCACCGACTCCCCGACCTTCCGGCGCCTCGCCGACGAGCTGGTCACCCTGCTCGCGTACGAGGCCACCCGGGACGTGCGCACCGAGCAGGTCGACATCCAGACCCCGGTCACGTCGACGACGGGCGTGAAGCTGTCCCACCCGCGCCCCCTGGTCGTGCCGATCCTGCGGGCCGGCCTGGGCATGCTCGACGGCATGGTGCGGCTGCTGCCGACCGCCGAGGTGGGTTTCCTCGGCATGATCCGCAACGAGGACACGCTCCAGGCGGAGACGTACGCGACCCGGATGCCGGAGGACCTCTCCGGCCGCCAGGTGTACGTACTCGACCCGATGCTGGCCACCGGCGGCACCCTGGTCGCGGCGATCCGTGAACTGATCAAGCGCGGCGCGGACGACGTCACGGCGGTCGTGCTGCTCGCGGCGCCCGAGGGCGTCGAGGTCATGGAGCGGGAGCTGGCCGGCGCTCCGGTCACCGTGGTCACCGCCTCGGTCGACGAGCGGCTCAACGAGCACGGCTACATCGTGCCGGGCCTCGGCGACGCGGGTGACCGGATGTACGGGACCGCCGGCTAGCGGCAGCCGTACGGACGCGGCGTTCTCAGCACTTCGAGGAGGGCGCGGGCGCGGGCCTGGCCAGAACGGCCAGGGCCCTGTCCGCGTCCTTCTTCGCGTCCAGCTTCTTGAAGGCCGTGCCCAGGATCAGGTCCACGTCGGCGCCCTTGCGGGTGTCGGCCTTCCGCAGGGCGCCCTTGAGCTGCGTACCGAGTACGGGCAGGGTGCCGGCGAGAGCCTTGGGCGAGCCCAGCAGCACCCCCGAGCCCTTGACCTTCTTGTCGTACTCCTTGGGGGCGTTGCCGATCTCGCCGATGGCGAAGCCGCGCTTCTTCAGCTCGTCGGCGGTGTTCTTGGCGAGGCCGGAGCGCGGTGTCGCGTTGTAGACGTTGACCTTGATCCTGGCCGGCTCGGGCAGCGCGGCCTTCGGCGACGCGGACGGCGCGGGCTTCTCGCAGCCCTGCCCGCGTCCGGCGGCCGTGGTCCGCTTCTCGCCGCCCGTGAAGACGTCGATGAGCTGCAGAGTCCCCCAGCCGGCCAGACCGAGGGCCACGATCGAGGCCGCCACCGCGAGGAGGGTCCTGCGTCGGTTCCGGGGGCGTCGCATGCGCGGGAACTTGTTGCCCGTAATACGGTACTTTCCGCCCATGCCGGGGGGTGTCAGCATGCTCATGGGCGCAGCGTAGTGCGCCTCGGTGATGATGCCTACTAAATGATCAATGACTTGGGCCGGACCAACCCGTAGGGACCAATGGGGACGGCCTTCCGGGGCCGTCCGGGTGACCGGGCGGCCCGATGATCAGATGTTGTCGAGCTCGAGGACGCGCGCGTGCAGCACCTGGCGCTGCTGGAGTGCGGCGCGGACCGCGCGGTGCAGTCCGTCCTCCAGGTAGAGGTCACCCTGCCACTTCACGACGTGGGCGAAGAGGTCGCCGTAGAACGTCGAGTCCTCGGCGAGCAGTGTCTCGAGATCCAGCTGGCCCTTGGTGGTCACCAGCTGATCGAGGCGGACCGGGCGCGGCGCGACATCCGCCCACTGCCGGGTGCTTTCCCGGCCGTGGTCGGGATACGGCCGGCCGTTTCCGATGCGCTTGAAGATCACACGGAAAGCCTACCGGGCGAGCGGCTCCGGGCGCAGCCATGAAGGCGGGGCGCAAAGGCCGTATCAACCGCCAGAACGGGAGCAAAACATGAGCGGAAGTGATCCTTCCGGCGATGTGGGGCGGGTCGGGCGGCCCCGCCGCAGGGGATTGCGGCGGGTCGTGGCGGGCGCCACCGTACGGAGAGCGGGCCGGGCGGGTTTTCCCCCGTTCGGGGGATGCCCGTCACGGGAGCGGCTCCGGGTCCGTCGATTCCGGGCTCGTCGGCTCCGGGTCCGTCGGTTCCGGTCTCGTCCTGCGGTGATCACGCGTACACACCCGCTTCGCGCACCTCACCGTCCGCCACCTCCAGTCGCGTCCCCGTGAATCCGCCCCGTATCCGCCGGTCGTGCGTGACGATCACGAGCGCGCCCGCGTAGCAGGCCAGGGCCGCCTCCAGCTCCTCGACCAGGGCCGGCGCCAGGTGGTTCGTCGGCTCGTCGAGCAGCAGCAGGTCCACCGGGGACGTGACCAGGCGCGCCAGTTCGAGCCTGCGGCGGCCGCCGGTGGAGAGGGTACGTACGGGCTTCGCCAGGTCTGCCGCGCGGAAGAGGCCCAGCGCGAGCAGCTCGTCGGCGCGCTCCGGTGCCCCGAAGGCCTCCAGGACCGTACGGCCGTCGCCGTCGGCGTCCGTACGGGAGCTGTCCTGGCGCAGGAAGCCGGTCCGGGGCGGCGGGTGACCGTACCGCTGCCGGGGGTCAGGTCCCCCGCCAGGACCCGGAGCAGAGTGGACTTGCCGGCGCCGTTGGGCCCGGTGACGAGCACGCGCTCGCCAGGGGCGATGCGCAGGGAGCCGACGCGCAGGCGTCCCGCCACGTCTACGCCGTCCAGCTCCGCCCCCCGCCGCCTCGCCCTCGATGCGGGCCGTGAACCGCAGGGGCTGCGGGGGGCGGTGGCACCGGATGCCCGGTCAGCCGGTAGCAGCTGCTCGCGGCGCGCTGCGGATGCGGCTCATCGCGCCGTGCGCGCGCGACCTGGCGCGGAAGGCGCCGGCGCCGCTGAAGGCGGCCGGGGCCTTGCGCGGATGGCGGAGAGCAGCGCGGTGTTCGACTCGGCGAGGGCGGAATGCCGGGCGACCTCGGCACGCCACTCCTCGTGCTGCCTGGCCCAGCGGGCGCGGGCGGCGGCCTTGGCGGTGAGGAAGCCGCCGTAGCCGTTGCCGTAGCGGCGTACCGTCCGCGCGTCGTGGTCCACCTCCAGCACGGTGGTGGTCACCCGGTCGAGGAAGACGCGGTCGTGGGTGACCGCGACCACCGTGCCGCGGTGCGCGAGCAGGTGCTCCTCCAGCCACCCGACGGCCTCGTCGTCGAGGTCGTTGGCGGTTCGTCGAGCAGCAGCACCTCCGGCGCGGCGGCCAGGGTCGCGGCGAGCGCGAGCCGGGCGCGCTGTCCGCCGGAGAGCGTGCCGAGGGGGCGGGCGCGGTCGAGGGCGGTGCGCTCGCCGAGCCTGCGCAGGGTGGTGTCGACGCGGCGGTCGGCGTCGTGGCCGCCGCGCGCCTCGAACTCGGCCACGAGGGCGGCGTACGCCGAAAGGCCGTCCGGACCCGTGTGGCCGAGGTCCGCTTCGGCCTGCCTCATGCGCCGCTCCAGCGCCCGCAGTTCGGCGAGGGCGAGGTCGACGGCGCGACCGACCGGCGCGGTGGGCGGCAGGCCGAGGGTCTGGGCGAGGTGGCCGGTGCCGCCGGGGGCGATGACGGTGACGGTGCCGTTGTCGGGGCGGCGGGTGCCGGCGAGGAGACGGAGCAGGGTGGACTTGCCCGACCCGTTGTCGCCCACGACGCCTGCTTTCTCGCCGGGCCGGACGGTGAGGGAGACGCGGTCGAGGACGACGTGGTCGTCGTACCGCACGGTGACGTCGGACAGGGCGAGTTGAGTACCGGATCGGAGCAAGAACGACCTTCTTCCACGGAAATCGAGACGAGACGTTTCGTATTGACATCACCGTAACCGCCCCTCTCCCTCTACGCAAGACGTTTCGTCTCGTCTCTCCGTGGGGCGGCTGTCAGCCGATGTACTGCCGCAGGTGCTCCGCCGTCAGGGTGTCCCCGTCCGCGACGAGCTCCGCCGGGGTGCCGGTGAAGACCACCCGGCCGCCGTCGTGGCCACCGCCCGGCCCCAGGTCGATCAGCCAGTCCGCGCGCGCCATCACCGCCTGGTGGTGCTCGATGACGACGACCGTGTTCCCGGCGTCGACCAGCCGGTCGAGGAGCGCCAGGAGCTTGTCGACGTCCGCCATGTGCAGTCCGGTGGTCGGCTCGTCCAGGACGTACGTCGTCGACTTCTCCGCCATGTGGATGGCGAGCTTCAGCCGCTGCCGCTCGCCGCCCGACAGGGTGCTGAGCGGCTGGCCGAGGCGGAGGTAGCTCAGCCCGACGTCGATCAGCCGGCCCAGGATCGCGCGGGCCTGCCCGGACGGGAAGAAGTCGTACGCCTCGGCCGTCGACATGCCCAGCACCTCGCTGATGTTCTTGCCGCGCAGGGTGTAGGTGAGCACCTCCGGCGTGAAGCGCCTGCCCTCGCACTTCTCGCAGACCGACGCCACCCCGGCCATCATGGCGAGGTCGGTGTAGACGAGGCCGAGGCCGTTGCAGCCCGGGCAGGCGCCCTCCGAATTCGCGCTGAAGAGCGCCGCCTTGACCCCGTTCTCCTTGGCGAAGGCGGTACGGACCGGGTTCAGCAGGCCGGTGTACGTCGCCGGGTTCGACCGGCGTGAGCCCCGGATCGGGGACTGGTCCGCGACCGCCACGCCGTCGCGCACCGACAGGTAGCCGTGGATCAGCGAGCTCTTGCCGGAGCCGGCGACGCCGGTCACCACGGTCAGTACACCCGTCGGGATGTCGACGTCGACGCCCCGCAGATTGTGCAGGTCCGCGCCCTCGATCGAGATCTTTCCGCGCGGCTCGCGCACGCTCTCGCGCAGCCGCACCCGGTGCTCCAGATGGCGTCCGGTGAGTGTGTCCGAGGCGCGCAGGCCGGGCACGTCGCCGCTGTAACAGATCTGACCGCCCGCCGGACCCGCGCCCGGGCCCAGGTCCACCACATGGTCGGCGATCGCGATGACCTCGGGCTTGTGCTCGACGACGAGGACCGTGTTGCCCTTGTCGCGCAGGCGCAGGAGGAGGTCGTTCATGCGGCTGATGTCGTGCGGGTGCAGTCCGACGGTGGGCTCGTCGAAGACGTACGTGACGTCGGTGAGGCTGGAGCCGAGGTGGCGGACCATCTTCACGCGCTGCGCCTCGCCGCCGGAGAGCGTGGACGACGTACGGTCCAGGCTCAGGTAGCCGAGGCCGATCTCGACGAGCGAGTCGAGGGTGTGGCGCAGGCCGGCGAGCAGCGGCGCGACCGACGGTTCGTCGATCCTCCGTACGAAGGCGGCCAGGTCGCTGATCTGCATGGCCGAGCACTGGGCGATGTTGACGCCGTCGATCACCGAGGACAGCGCGGCGGCACTGAGACGGGTGCCGCCGCAGGCCGGCAGTCGGTGAAGACGACGGCCCGGTCCACGAAGGCCCTGATGTGGGACTGCATCGCGTCGCGGTCCTTGGAGAGGTAGACCCGCTGGACCTTCACCACGAGGCCCTCGTACGTCAGGTTGTTGCTGCCGACCTTGATCTTGGTGGACGGCTTGTGGAGGAAGTCCTCCCACTCGGCGGGCGTGAAGTCCTTCAGTCTCTTGTCCGGGTCGTAGAGGCCGGAACCGGCCATGACCTGCCAGTACCAGGAATCGACCGCGAAACCGGGGACGGTGATCGCGCCTTCGTTCAGGGACAGTTCGCGGTCCACCAGCTGATCGGTGTCGATCTTCGACACCTGCCCGATGCCCTCGCACTCGGGGCACATGCCCTCCGCGCTGTTGAAGCTGAAGGCGCTGGACGTCCCGATGCGGGGCGTGCCGAGGCGGCTGAAGATGATCCGCAGCATCGTGTACGCGTCCGTCGCCGTGCCCACCGTGGAACGGGAGTTGGCGCCCATCCGCTCCTGGTCGACGACGATCGCCGCGCTCAGGTTGTGCAGGGCGTCGACGTCGGGGCGGCCCATGCTGGGCATCAGCGACTGGAGGAAGGCGGTGTACGTCTCGTTGATGAGCCGCTGCGACTCGGCGGCGATGGTGCCGAAGACGAGCGAGGACTTGCCTGATCCGGAGACGCCGGTGAAGACCGTGAGCCGGCGCTTGGGGATGTCGACCGACACGTTCGCCAGGTTGTTCTCGCGGGCACCGCGCACCTGGATCACGTGGTGGCGGTCCGCGGCGGTCGGCTGGTGGCTGGACGGGTCGTCGGACATGGCGGCGCTCCTGGAGGCGAGAGGGCGGGGAGGTCGTACATTCTGTCGGTTCCGGCAGCCCTGCGGGGGCCGGAATCGGGCAATCCGGAACTGGGCGGGCCGGTGCGCCCTCTCCGCCGTGAACCCTCCCGCCGCGCGCTGCCCGTGCTCGGGCGGCGGGGCCGGCACCACCCCTCGGGCGTGCTCCGGGCCGGACCGGCAGGGACCTGACAGGGCCGCGCGCGGCATGATTGTCAGACCCTCGTGGAACGATTCCCTGGTCGGCTGTAAACAGGAAAGTTTACGGGTGGGGGAGTCATGGTCTCGTACGACGAGCGCGACGCATGCGACGCGTGCGGTGTTCCGCGCGGCAGGTGGCGGGCGGTTCTGGGGATGACGCTGTGCGGTCCGTGCGAACGGACCGGGGGCAGCCGTCCCGGCCGAGAACCGGTGCTGCTCGCCGAGGTGCTGGCCGTCACGGTGGCCGGGTTGTCCTTCGATGTCGCACGTGAGGCGGCGGTGTCGTCCTCATGATGTGAACGAAGAAAACGATGCGGCAGCGTCGGCGAGGCCGAGGACGTGGTCCAGGAGAGCTGGATCAGTTGCGCGGCGCCGACCGCTCGCGGATGGCGGACCTCACGGGCCGGCTGATCGTGACGGTGTCACGGCTGGCGCAGGACGTCCTGAAGTCCGCGGGCAGGAACCGGGCGGAGTACGTCGGCCCCTGGCTGCCGGATCCGCTCATCACCGAGGCGGTGATGGCCGGCCCGGCCGCTCCCGCGGGCCCGCGGGCCCGTCCGATCCGGCCGACCACGTCGCGCTCGACGAATCGCTGAGCCCCTGGCGATGCTGGTGGTGCTGGAGATGCTCAGCCCGGCCGAGCGCACGGCGTTCGTTCTGCACGACGTGTTCGGGCTTGTGTTCGGGCTTCCCTTCACCGAGGTGGGCCGGGCCGTGGGGCGTACCCCTGCGGCCTGCCGGCAGCTCGCGGCACGGCCCCGCAGGCATGTGGCGGCCCGCGCCCCGCGCTTCGAGGTCTCCGTCGAAGCCCGGCGGCGTGTGGTGGCGGCCTTCGCGGCGGCCTGCGGAGAAGGGGGCATCGCTGCGCTCCACGCCCCGCCTCCCCCGACCGCGTCGGCGCCCTGACGGTCGACCCCTTTCCTCCAGATCACCGGTGTGCCCGGGGTGTACGCCGCCGGGGACACGGCAGCGGCGTACGCCGAACCGGGCCACCAGGTGCTGCCGAGTTGCCGGCACGCCATCCCCCTCGGCAAGCTCGCGGGGCACAACGCGGCCGCCCTGCTGGGCCTCGCCCCCGCCGCCTTCGCGCCGAAGCCGTACGTGACGTGTCTGCACCTCGACGGCGCGGGGGCGGTGTTCGCCACCGGCTGGGAACGGGCCGTACGGCTGACCGGGCCGGAGGCGAAGGCGCGCAAACACATGATCACCGAGCGGTGGACCTGCCCGCCGCTCGACGACGCCGAAGAGATCCTGCGCCGGGGCGACCACAGTCGTCCCCTCGGCGAAGGGGAGCGGGCGGCGTGACGGACTGGCGGACTGACGGACTGGCGGACTGACGGGCTTCCCATAAATGGGATATTCTCTCTGTTGTGAGAAGCGTCGAGGACCGTCTGGCAGCCAGGCTCTCCGAGCTGCGCACGGAGCGCGGCTGGTCACTGGACGAGCTGGCGCGGCGTACGGACATCAGCCGGTCGACCCTTTCGCGGCTGGAGCGTGCCGAGATCAGCCCGACGGCGGCGGTGCTGGGCACCCTGTGCACGGCGTACGGGCGGACGATGTCGCACCTGCTCGCCGAGGTGGAGGCCGAGCCGCCGCAACTGGTCCGTACCGACCGCCAGTTGGTGTGGCGCGACGAGGAGTCGGGCTTCACCCGGCGGTCGGTTTCCCCGCCGCACCCCGGACTGCGGGGTGAGATCGTCGAGGGGGTGCTGCGGCCGGATGCGGACATCTCGTACGAAGGACCTCCCGTGCCGGGCATCGAGCAGCACATCTGGGTACTGGAAGGTGCCCTGGAGGTCACGGCGGGCGGCGGCGTCCACGAGCTCCGCGCCGGGGACTGCCTGCGCTTCCGGCTCTGGGGCCCTTCGCGATTTCGCTGCCCGGGTCCCGGTCCGGTCCGCTACGCGGTCATGGTCGTCCTGCCATGACCGCCGTCACGCGGACTCATGTCGTGACGCGCCTGTCGCCCGACGAGTTCCGCGACAGTGTGCAGGGCCTGGCCGGCCTCCTCGCGGACGCGGTCGACGGCAACGCGTCCGTCGGCTTCCTCGCCCCCTTCGGCCACGACGAGGCCGTCGCCTGGTGGACCGCCCGGCAACCGGCGGTGGACGACGGCAGCCTCGCCGTATGGGCCGCCCGAGGTCCCGGCGGCATCGTCGGCACCTTCAGCCTCGCCCGCAGCCCCAAACCCAACAGTCGGCACCGCGCCGAACTGGTCAAGCTCATGGTCCACCGCGACGCCCGCGGCCAGGGCCTGGGCCGCGCACTCCTCGCCGCCGCCGAAGAGGCCGCCGCCCGCGCCGGAGCCACGCTCCTGCTCCTGGACACCGAGACCGGCAGTCCCGCCGAACACCTCTACCGCGCCGCGGGCTGGACCCGCTACGGCGTCGTCCCCGACTACGCGGGCGATCCGGCCGGCACCCTCAAGGACTGCAGCTTCTACTTCAAGCGTCTGGCGCCCACGCGCCCCACGTCGGAACCAGCCGCGGTCGCGGGCCGGGACCACCGCCCGGAGACGGCTGGCGGCGCCGAAGACGGCGCATGAGACCCGCGCCGGCGGATTCTGCGAGTTCCACGGATCCCGCGGATTTCACGGATCCCGCGGAGGCGACCGGTGCGCCTCAGTGCGCGAGATCGCCGAGACCGCGCAGTCCTTGGAGCACTTCGGCGGCGGTGGGCGCGGTGGCCGGGTCGCCGAGGTGCTGGATCATCAGGCCCGACATCAGCGCGAGCTGGACGCTGCCGAGGGTCCGGACGGAAGTCTCCGCCACCTCGCTCTCGGGGACGCTCTCCAGGATCGCCGCCATGCCACGGCGGCCCTCCGCCATGCCTTCCCCCAGCGCGGCGCGCAGTTCCGGCTGGCGCTGGGCCTGCATGAACAGCTCCATGGAGGCCAGCCACAGGTCGGGATGGGCGGTGAAGTCCGCGATGAGGCTTTCCCACATCTGCTCGAAGTGACGCCCCGTGGAGCCGTCGGCGTCAGGGGTGAGCGCCCGGCCCATGCTGTCCCCCCACTCGTCGAGGATCTCGAAGAGGGCTTGGTTGAGCAGCGTCTCCCTGGATCCGTAGTGGTAGCCGATGGCAGCCATGCTGACGCCGGCCGCGGTGGCGATGTCGCGGACGCTGGTGCGGTCGTACCCCTTCTCCCGCAGGCATGACTTGGCGCCTACGAGGAGGGCTTCACGGTTCCCCATGCGCGGCAGCGTAACACTCTTGTTGGGCGATTGCATGAGTCGAACGAATAAGGCGAACGCATTGCGCGATCGCCCAAATCTGTTTAGCGTTCTTCCCATGAGACACACCAGGAGCGTTTCCAAGTGGTTCGTCGCCGCGCTGACGCTGGGGGGACTGGGATGGGGGCTGGGCCTCGGTCCGGCCGCGTCCGCCGATGCGGGGAAGGCCAGGACGTCGAAGACGCAGACCCTCGGCACGGTCGTCACCACGACGGCAGGAAAGGTGCGCGGCGAAGCCGACGGGACTCTGCGCAGTTTCCGGGGCATCCCCTACGCGGTCCCGCCGGTCGGCGCACTGCGCTGGGCCCCGCCCAGGCCGGCCACGACCTGGACCGGCGTCCGCGAGGCGACCGTCCCGGGCGCGCCCTGCGCGCAGCCGGCGGGACTCCCGGTCGGGGTGCCGGGCGAGAGTGAGGACTGTCTCTATCTGAATGTCACCGCACCCGCCGAGTCCGACGGCAAGCGGCCGGTGATCGTCTGGATCCACGGCGGCAGCCTGATGTACGGCACCGGTGACATGTACGGACCCGACCGTCTGGCCGCCGAAGGCGCGGTCGTGGTCTCGATGAACTACCGGCTGGGAGTGATGGGCTTCCTGAGCACCCCTGCCCTCGAGGAGGCGGACGGACTCGGGCTGGAGGACCAGCAGGCGGCCCTGCGCTGGGTCCGCGCGAACGCCGCCTCCTTCGGCGGCGACGCGGGGAACGTCACGGTCATGGGCCAGTCCGGCGGCGGCTACAGCGTGTGCGGCCACCTCGCCTCACCCCTGTCGGCCGGCCTCTTCGACCGGGCCGTCGTGCAGAGCGCACCGTGCGCCACGGGCGGCTCCCGCACCCGGGCCGAGGCGGAGGCGGAAGCCAGGCGGATCATCACGGCGGTGAAGTGCGAGAAGAACACGGCGACCTGCCTGCGCGAGGTGCCCGCAGCCGATCTGCTGAAGGCGTACGGCCCGTTCAACGAGCCCCGTCCGGTGTCCGGTACGAAGCTGATGCCGCTGTCCCCGCGGGAGGCGCTGCGCACCGGACGGTTCAACCGGGTGCCCGTGCTCATCGGCGTCAACCACGACGAGGAGCGCGGCATGGTCCTCGGCCAGGAACTGGCGCCGGGGGGCGCTCCCATGAAACCGGAAGCGTACGAACCCGCGATCCGGAAGGAGTTCGGCGACAGGGCCGACGACGTACTGAAGCGCTACCCGCTCGGCGCGTTCCCCTCGGCGGGCGAAGCCCTGGCGGCGGTCCGCACGGACGCGGCCTGGTCGGCCCCGGCCCTGGACACCGCGCGGCTGCTCTCGAAGTGGGCCCCGACCCGGATGTACGAGTTCAGCGAGCGTGACACGCCCTGGTTCGACACGTACCCGGCGCCCAGCTTCGACCAGCGCGCTCAGCACATGTCGGAGCTGGCCTACCTGTTCGACATGGACCTGTTCCAAGAGGTGAAGGACGGGCAGGCGCGATTCCGCGACCGGATGATCAGCACGTGGGTGGAGTTCGCCGCCTCGGGCCGGACGGACTGGCCGCGCTTCCAGGAGGACGGCGGATACGTGCAGACGCTGGCCTCGGACGCCTGGAAGCGCGCGGACTTCGCGAAGGACCACGCCTACCTGTTCTGGAAGAACCACCGCTGACCGACCGGAGCACGACGAAGGCCCCGACCGGATTTCGGTCGGGGCCTTCTGTACCGCAGAAGCGGTGGCGGAGGATACGAGATTCGAACTCGTGAGGGGTTGCCCCCAACACGCTTTCCAAGCGTGCGCCCTAGGCCACTAGGCGAATCCTCCGCCGCAAACAATACAAGACGTTGAGGAGTGCTCGCGAACGCGTTCCGCGCGGTCGGGGTCCGGCTCGTTTTTCCGGGGGGTGATCCGCTACTGTGGGGGCCAGCCCCTCACGTGGCGCTATCTCACCGAACTCCCCCAGGGCCGGAAGGCAGCAAGGGTAAGTGGGCTCTGGCGGGTGCGTGGGGGGCGCTTGCGTTGGGCGGGGACGGTTGTCGGTGGGTCCCGATAACCTCGTATACGTGTCGTCCCTTGCGCTCTACCGCCGCTACCGTCCCGAGTCGTTCGCCGAGGTCATCGGGCAGGAGCATGTCACTGCCCCGCTGCAGCAGGCCCTGCGTAACAACCGGGTCAACCACGCGTACCTGTTCAGCGGGCCGCGGGGCTGTGGAAAGACGACCAGCGCGCGCATCCTCGCCCGCTGTCTGAACTGCGAGCAGGGGCCCACGCCCACCCCTTGCGGCACGTGCCAGTCCTGTGTCGACCTGGCCAGGAACGGCCGGGGATCGATCGACGTGATCGAGATCGACGCCGCCTCGCACGGTGGCGTGGACGACGCCCGTGACCTGCGGGAAAAGGCGTTCTTCGGTCCGGCCGGCAGCCGCTACAAGATCTACATCATCGACGAGGCGCACATGGTCACCCCAGCGGGCTTCAACGCCCTGCTGAAGGTGGTCGAGGAGCCTCCGGAGCACCTCAAGTTCATCTTCGCGACGACGGAGCCCGAGAAGGTCATCGGCACGATCCGGTCGCGTACGCACCACTACCCCTTCCGCCTGGTGCCGCCCGGGACGCTGCGCGACTACCTCGGCGAGGTGTGCGGCAAGGAGAACATCCCGGTCGAGGAAGGGGTGCTTCCGCTGGTCGTACGGTCCGGGGCCGGGTCCGTGCGCGACTCGATGTCCGTCATGGACCAGCTGCTCGCCGGCGCGGCCGAGGACGGTGTGACATATGCCATGGCGACCGCGCTCCTCGGGTACACGGAGAGCTCGCTCCTCGACTCGGTCGTGGACGCCTTCGCGGCGGGCGACGGAGCCGCCGCGTTCGAGGTTGTGGACCAGGTCATCGAGGGCGGCAACGACCCGCGCCGGTTCGTGGCCGACCTGCTGGAGCGGCTCCGGGACCTGGTGATCCTGGCTGCCGTTCCCGACGCACGCGAGAAGGGCCTGATCGACGCGCCCGCGGACGTCGTGGAGCGGATGCAGGCCCAGGCCTCGGTGTTCGGCGCGGCCGAGCTGAGCCGCGCCGCCGACCTGGTCAACACGGGGCTCACCGAGATGCGGGGCGCGACGTCGCCGCGGCTCCAGCTGGAGCTGATCTGCGCCCGGGTGCTGCTGCCCGCCGCCTTCGACGACGAGCGCTTCGCTCCAGCGCGGCTGGCCCGCCTGGAGCGCAACGGCGCCGGCGGCGCGTTCAGGCCGCGGCCGCCGCTCCCGGCCCCGCGATGGGCTACGCACCGGGCCCCGACGCGCACGGGGGAGTGGGCGCGGCTGTGCCCGCTCCCGTTGTGCCCGCACCGCCCGCTCCCGCGCCGATGGCCGCACCGCCCGCACCCATGCCGGTGGCCGCACCGCCCGCTCCCGCT
>RHMC01000081.1 GCA_003719395.1 Streptomyces altiplanensis | reverse complement strand
CGAGCCCTTGATGTTCTGGTGGCGGTTGCTGCGCCAGAAGCGGTCGCCGATGCGGACTGGCTCGCGGCGGGCGGCGCCGGCTCGTGGCCGGGGTCCGCGGCGTTCGTGCCCGTGGTGTCGGAGGCGGGCCCGGGAGCGGCCACCGGCACGGGAGGTGCTGACGGGGCGGCCGGAACCGCAGTGCCCTCGTTCTCGGTGCTCACAGCTCTCTTCTCCTCGGTACCACGTCGGTCTTGGTCAACGTCACCACTGTGCAAGTGTCCGCTGTCAGCTTTTCTCACCGCACATCAGACGGCCGTAAGCGGTTCCTGTGCATCCACGGAACATCCTTTACATCGGTCAAAACACCCGCATCCCGAGAAGAGCCGAACCGGCTCCCCCGTGATGTGTCTACGCGCCTACCCGTCCACGGTGACACCATGACGCAGTGACCCACGCGCGGCAGCACACCATCCAAGTCGTCGCTCACCGCGGCGCCTCCGAGGACGCCCCCGAGCACACCCTGGCGGCGTACACCAAGGCCATCGAGGACGGCGCGGACGCCCTCGAGTGCGATGTACGGCTCACCGCGGACGGGCACCTGGTCTGCGTCCACGACCGCCGGGTGAACCGCACCTCCAACGGCCGCGGCGCCGTCTCCGCCCTCGAGCTGGCCGACCTCGCCGCCCTCGACTTCGGCTCCTGGCAAGGCGGCGAGGAGTCGCCGGACTGGGACCCGGCCCGGGGGCACAGCCCTGGTGAGTTCACCTCCGTACTCACCCTGGAGCGCCTCCTGGAGCTGGTCTCGGACGCCGGGCGCCGCGTCGAGCTGGCCATCGAGACCAAGCATCCCACCCGCTGGGCCGGGCAGGTCGAGGAGCGGCTGCTCCAGCTGCTGAAGCGCTTCGGCCTGGACGCCCCCGTGGCCGGCGAGCCCTCGCCCGTACGCATCATGAGCTTCTCGGCGCGCTCGCTGCACCGGGTGGCGGTCGCCGCGCCCACCCTCCCCACCGTCTACCTGATGCAGTTCGCCTCCCCGCTCCTGCGCGACGGGCGGCTTCCGGCCGGCGCGCACATCGCGGGCCCCGGCATCCGGATCGTCCGCAGCCACCCCCGCTACATCGAACGGCTGCACCGCGCGGGCCACCCGGTGCACGTCTGGACGGTGAACGAGCCGGAGGACGTCGAACTCTGCGAACGCCTCGGCGTGGAAGCGATCATCACAAACCGTCCGAAGCAGGTGCTTTCCCAACTCGGCCGCCCATAATTTCCACTACAGGGAGTGCACCGGCGCGTTCGGTCCGTATTCGATCAGTGCGAGTGCGTCACTGACCGGCGCTTGTCCGGTTTCCGGTCCAGGCCATTGGGGCATTCACTCCCTGGCGTGGGGTGAAGGAGGTCTCGGGGGTGGCGTTGGTGGTGGCACGAGAAGTGCCCACGTCGTCGAGCATGGCCGTGCCCCATGGCCCTGCGGGCGTGGGTGAGGCAAGACGCCGTATGCGCGACGAACTGCGTATCAACGGAGTGTCCGATTCGGTCATCGACGATGCCGTACTGATCCTGTCCGAACTGCTCAGCAACTCCTGCCGCCACGGCAGGCCACTGGGACAGGCCGAGGTGGGCGACGGTGACATACGTGCCGCATGGCACGTCGACACGTCGGGCGGGCTGACCGTCGAAGTGACGGACGGAGGCGGTCCCACCCGGCCGGTTCCAGCCACGCCCTCGGTCACCGCACGCGGCGGCCGCGGGCTCAACATCATCACGGCGCTGGCACGGGACTGGGGCGTACGGGACAACGCGTCCGGCGAGGTCACGGTGTGGGCGAACGTCACCGAGGGGCACCGGCGCGACGACTTCGCCACGCGCGTCGCGGTTCCGGGACTGGACTTCGCGGTCCCGTTCGACGACCTGGACTGACCGGGGCCGGGCCCCGAACCGGCCCGGCCGGCCCGGAACCGGGTCCAGAACCGACCCCGCCGGTCCCGGCCGGGGGCGTCTCAGCGACTAGGCTCGCGCCCGACACAGCACTGCCGTGAACGGGAGAAGCCAAGCCATGGCCAAGAAGCGCCCCCAGCCCGCAAGGGGTACCAAGCCGCAGGCCCAGGTGAGCAGCGGGGAGGTGCCGGTCGTCGGAGCCCGCGAGCCCTGCCCGTGCGGCTCCGGCCGCCGCTACAAGGCCTGCCACGGCCGCGCCGCCTCGCACGCCGTCACCGAGCTGGTCCAGCGCCCCTTCGAGGGCCTGGCCGGCGAGAGCGACTGGGTCGCCCTGCGCGAGCTGGTGCCGGCCGCGACCGCAGCGCTGACGCTGAAGGACGGGCTGCCGGACGGCGTCCCCTCCGTCACGCTGGCGACCGTACTGCCGATGGCCTGGCCCGCCCTGCGCCGCGACGACGGTTCCGTCCTGCTCGGGCTGCAGAACGACACCCCCTCCGGCGACCTCAGCCGTGACCTCGCGGACACCCTGCGGCGCGCGCTGACCGCGAAGCCCGGCTCCCCGGTGACGGCCGAACGCGCCCCGGCGGACGGTCCGCGCCTCCAGGACCTGCTCGACCCGGACGCCGCGTTCGAGCCGGACGTGCACTCCGGCTTCGAGTTCTGGGTGCCCGACGCGGAGAACGCGACGCCCGAGGTGAGCGCCTCCCTGGAGCGCGCCAACGCCGCCGCGATCCCCACCGTCAGGCTGTCCGGCGTCGACGCGGCGTACTGGTGCGAGACCCCCGACAAGAACCACCTGCGCTGGGTCATGCCGCACGCCGAGGAGCAGCTCCTCGACGCGCTCGCCCGGCTGCACGCCGCCGGTACCTCCTCGCTCGGCGAGGGAACCCGCCTGGTCGGTTCCTTCCGGGCGCACGGGCTGATGGTTCCGGTGTGGGACCTGCCGAGCGAGATCAAGGCGGAGGACATCGAGAAGCCCGCCGCGGAGTTCGCCGAGCGGCTCGCCACGGCCCTCGCGTCGGACGCCCCGCTGACCCCGGAGGAGCGCCGCGCGCGGGGCGGACTCACCAACCGCCAGGTGACGCTCAGCTGACAGCCGCCATTCCTGCGGACGACCGGTCACTCCGGTCACAGCTCCCCATATCGGCAGGTAAACCCCTGTCCGAATAGGTGGGATCAGATTTGCCAACCGTGGATATCTTGTTACGGTTCTGAAAGCCCGGTCGCTGGTGCATCCCCCGTCGCCAGCGACCGGGCCTTTCTGTGCCCCCGACCCGCCACTCTCCGTAGTCGCACGGTCAACGGGGTGCGGGAGACGCCGAATTGCTCCCCGAGCGCAGCAGCAGCGGGCCGTCTCCCGCTGCGGCGAACTCCGACACCGCCGAATATTCGGCGGCCTTTCCGCGCGACGGTTCACGCGGCGTTTCGCATACTCCCGGCTCGTCCTCGGCACTCACCGCGCAATGCATCTGAACGGTCCGGCCGCCGGGGCCCATCAGAGTGAGTACGGAACGCAGTTCCGCACCCGTGGCATTGCGGTAGTAGGTGCGCGCCCACGTGTCGCCGCCGTCGGTCAGCACACAGGTCTGGCCCTCGACGCCTTCCGGAGAGCTGAGCTCGGCCGCACCGCGCGGCCGGGTCACGGCCGGACAAAGGGGCGGTCGGGGGGACCGTCGGAGGGGCGGACAGCGGCGCGGGCGAAGGGGTGGCCCGGGAAGCGCTCCCGGGGACGGTCACGGAGACGCTCCCGGGGAGGGCCGCGGGGTCGCTCCCGGGAACGGTCGCCGGAGCGGCCTTGGCGTCGTCGGCGTCGCGGGGGCGGGCTCGGGCTCCGCCGATGCGCCGGCCAGAGGCAGCAGGACGGTGAACACCACGACGGCCGCGAGCCCGATCATGCGGAGGTTCAAGGCGGGTCCCACCTGTCAGCTGCCCGGAGGTTCTTGCGGTGAGCCGAAGGTATCGACGGATGGCCCGCGTCACGGCCGCCGCGCGCCCGAATCCTCCGGAATCCCCCGGAACACGGGTTCCCTCGCACCCGTACGGGTGAGCCGGCGGCGGCGTCGTACAGCAGCCGCCGCCGGCCTCACGCACACCCGCTCAGCACGCGCACTCAGTACGCGAGCCGGCTGCCGCCGTCCGGCGCGCCGTTGCTCGCCGCGACCAGCGCGTCCACGACC
The DNA here is from genome assembly GCA_003719395.1 of Streptomyces altiplanensis. Taxonomy (GTDB): domain Bacteria; phylum Actinomycetota; class Actinomycetes; order Streptomycetales; family Streptomycetaceae; genus Streptomyces; species Streptomyces altiplanensis. Next base: position 27,252 of record RHMC01000081.1, on the reverse strand, counting down.
GCCTCGACGTCCGGCAGCCAGGGCGCGGCCGAACCCGCCAGGGGCGCCCTCTCCCAGCGCACCTGTCCGGTGCCCGTCTCCGAGGGCGGCAGCACCAGGTAGCCGCCCTCTCCGTGGAACCGCAGCGAACTGGGCACCCAGTCCTTGGCGTACAGCAGCTCACCGAGCCGCTCCAGGGAGTACGGGGCGACCAGCAGCGACCAGCGGGTCGGGGTCGCGACGACCGGGCCGAGGCGCATCCCCATGCCGTCGAGCGCCGTCAGCGCGACGGCACCGGCGACCGCGGGGAGGCTGATCGCGCACGGAGCCGCGCCCCCGGTGGCCAGCACGACGGGGGCCGTCGGACGGTTGGTCCACCACCAGCGGATCATGCGTTCGTCGGTGGTGGCCGCCAGGATGCCCGGGTCGAAGGGGTGCGCGCCGGGTACCACGCATTCGGGATCGGGGCAGGCACAGCCCTGCCCAAGGCCGTCGCGGCTGCCACGGCCGCCGCGTCCACCGGACGCCTTCAGCCCCACGCCGGGGAGTACGGGCCACTGCCAAGCGGTGGCGCAGGTCAGCGCCGCACCGAGTCGGGCAGGCCCCGCACTCCGCCGGAACCGAAGGAGCCTGCGTCGCCTTCCGAGGATCTCGCGCATGAGCGCTCGTTCCTTTCCGTTGAACGCCGAGGTCCATGTCGCACTGTGTGTGCGCATCTTCACTGGTCGTGCACGTCGCGTACTGGCTGCGTACTGGTGGCACATCGCCGCACTTTCAGCCTGCGGCACGGGCAGCCCCTCGGGGCTGAGCGTGAAACGTAGCGGAGGGTGGCGCACGCATGGCGCTTAACTGATCCGTAGGAGATCCGTAGTGCTGCGGTCCCGCCACTCGGGGATGGGGCACGGCCCGCGGCGGTTAAGACGCCCGGTCCCGTCACCAGGTTCCAGGGCGGTCCCAACTGCCCCTGGCCATCACCGATTAGGTACCCGTCACGGCTGATATGACGCACTGTCGAACGCCCTCAGTCGACCTCAAATCACGGTCGTGTGTGGCATTTTTAGGCCAAGTTGACTATCCCCACAGACACCAAGAGTCCCACGATCGCAATGCTGGACATCGCCTCACTTGTACGTGTACATGTGGATGCATTGATAGCGGCGCAGAATGACATGGGGGTTTGCGATGCTATTGAGCAGAACGCACCAGCAGGAAAGCCTGCGATCATGAGCGCCCCACACGTACGGAAAGTGGCTGGAATCGATCCAGCGGTTCCCTCCCCCACACACAATGTCGCGCCCCTTCCGCCCACCCCTGCCCCACCCGCCGCGGGCGCGGTGCTCCAGGACCGGCTCGCGGGCTGGGTCTCCGACCTCACCACCCTGCACGAACACACCGAGCGCCTGACCCGCACCCGTTCGACCGACGGCGCACTGCACGAACTGCTCCGCGCCGGCGCCGCCCTCGTGGGCGCCCGCCGGGGCTTCGTCGTCCTCGGCCCGGCCGGGGACGACGGCCCGTCCACCACCGTCGGCCTCGGCCTCGGCCACGCCGACCTCGGCCACCTCGAGACCGTGCCGCGCGGCGCCACGTCGTACGGCCGGCTCCTCGACGGCCTCCCCGGGTCCCCCCGCCCCGGCGAGATCGTCCACCCGGACCTCTTCGGCGAGCCGGGACTCGACCCGCGCCACCGCGAAGTCGCGGCGCGCCTCGGCTATGCCGCCAGTTACGCGCTGCCCCTGGCCGCCGAAACCTCCCCGCGGCTCGGCGCGGCCGTCTGGCTGTACGACGAACCGGCCGAACCCACGGAGCGCCGACGTCACCTCGCCGGTCTCTACACGCGCTACGCCGCCGAACACCTGGCCCGGCTGATGGAACTGGAGCACGCCCGCGCGCAGGTGGCGACCGTCGCCGAGGAACTGCTGCCCAGCAGGCTGCCCCGGGTCGCCGGGGTGCGGCTCGCCGCCCGCCACCGCACCGGACCGCACGGTCGGCGGCGACTGGTACGACGCGCTGCCGCTGCCCGAGGGCGCCCTGGGACTGGCCGTCGGATCGGTCTCCGGATCGGGGCCCAGCGCCCTGGCCGCGATGGGGCGGCTGCGGGCCGGCCTCCGGGCGTACGCCGTGATGGAGGGCGAGGACCCCGACGCCGTACTGTCGACCTGGAACTGCTGCTCCGGCTCACCGAACCCGCCCGGTCGGCCACCGCGCTCTTCGCCTACTGCGAACCGGCCGGAGCCCTCCAGGCCGGAGGCCGGGGGAGCCGGATCGTGCTGGCCGGGGCCGGGCACAGCCCGCCGCTCGTCATCGGCGCCCGGCGCACCGAGTACGTCGAGACGTCGCTCTCCGCACCGCTGGGCATGCTGTCCTGCTGGGAGGCTCCGAGCGTGGAACTCGCGCCCGCACCCGGCGAAACAGTCCTCCTCTACACCGACGGGCTGCTCCAGCGCACCGGTGACCCGATGGACCGCGCCTTCGCACGGCTGCACGCGGCCGCCGCGAGCGTGCCCAGGGCCGACAGGGACGACCCGGGAGCGATCGCCGACCACGTGCTGCGGACCGTGCTGCCGGACGGCGGCGACACGGCGGAGTCGGCGGAGGACATCGTGCTGCTGGCGGCACGGTTCGACTGATTCCTCACAGTTGTCCACAAGGTCCTGGGCCGTCTTCCCGTCGCACATACGATGGAGGGCGGTCCAGTGTCGTATCAAGGAGACAGTCGTGTCCGAAGAGCTCAGCCCGGAGACCCCGGAAGAGACCGAAGAGCCGATCAAGCAGCGGAAGAACGGCCTGTACCCGGGCGTTTCCGACGAGCTCGCCGAGAACATGAAGTCCGGCTGGGCCGACACCGAACTGCACGGCCTGGAGCCGATCGCGCAGGCCCGGCACACCGCCGACCGCCGCGCCGCGCTCTCCGCGCGCTTCCCCGGCGAGCGGCTCGTGATCCCCGCGGGCAACCTCAAGACCCGCTCGAACGACACCGAGTACGCCTTCCGCGCCTCCACCGAGTACGCGTACCTCACCGGCGACCAGACCCAGGACGGCGTCCTCGTACTGGAACCCCGCCCGGAAGCCGACGGGGGCCACGACGCGACGGTCTACCTGCTGCCCCGCTCCGACCGTGAGAACGGCGAGTTCTGGCTCGACGGCCAGGGCGAGCTGTGGGTCGGCCGCCGTCACTCCCTCGCCGAGGCCGAGCAGATCCTCGGGATCCCCGCCAAGGACGTCCGCGAGCTGACCGCCGCGCTGAAGGAAGCCACCGGACCGGTCCGGTGCGTCCGCGGGCACGACGCCGCCGTCGAGGCCGCGCTGACCGACAAGGTCACCGCCGAGCGCGACGAGGAACTGCGCGTCCACCTCTCCGAGGCCCGCGCCGTGAAGGACGAGTTCGAGATCGGCGAGCTCCAGAAGGCCGTCGACTCCACCGTCCGCGGCTTCGAGGACGTCGTCAGGATCCTCGACAAGGCCGAGGCGACCAGCGAGCGCTACATCGAGGGCACCTTCTTCCTGCGCGCCCGCGTCGAGGGCAACGACATCGGTTACGGCTCCATCTGCGCCGCCGGACCGCTCGCCACCACCCTCCACTGGGTGCGCAACGACGGCGACGTGCGCTCCGGCGACCTGCTGCTGCTCGACGCCGGCGTGGAGACCCACACCCTCTACACCGCCGACATCACGCGCACGCTGCCGATCAACGGCACCTTCACCGACCTCCAGCGCAAGATCTACGACGCGGTGTACGAGGCCCAGGAAGCCGGGATCGCCGCCGTGAGGCCCGGCGCCAAGTACCGCGACTTCCACGACGCCTCGCAGCGCGTGCTCGCCGAGAAGCTCGTCGAGTGGGGCCTCGTCGAAGGCCCGGTCGAGAAGGTCCTGGAGCTCGGTCTCCAGCGCCGCTGGACCCTGCACGGCACCGGCCACATGCTCGGCATGGACGTCCACGACTGCGCCGCCGCCCGCCGCGAGGCGTACGCCGACGGCACGCTGGAGCCGGGCATGTGCCTGACCGTCGAGCCCGGCCTGTACTTCCAGGCCGACGACCTGACCGTGCCCGAGGAGTACCGCGGCATCGGCGTGCGCATCGAGGACGACATCCTCGTCACCGAGGACGGCAACCGGAATCTGTCGGCCGGGCTGCCGCGCCGCTCCGACCAGGTCGAGACCTGGATGGCGCAGGTCAAGCAGGGCTGACGTACCCGCAAGACCGCCGCGAGGGCGTGCCGCTCAGGGCCTTCAGGACACCTTGAGCAGCGCGCCCTCGCGCCATTTCAGGATCTTGTCGAAGCTGACCACCGCGCCGTGCCCCGGCCTGTTCCCGAAATGCACGTGATCGGCGAGCTGCTCGATCAGGCACAGACCCCTGCCGCTCTCCGCCGAGGCGGGCGCGGGACGTGGTGCGGCAGGGCGGTCCCGCCGCGAGGGGGGAAAGCCCGGCCCGGAGTCGACGACCTCGATACGGCATTTCTCGCCGTCCAGGTAAGCGGTCACGCGGTACTCCGCGGAGGGTGCTCCGGACCGCTCGTCCCCGCCGTGCTCGACCGCGTTCGCACAGGCTTCGCTGAGCGCGACCGACAGCTCGTAGGAGACGTCCGGATCAACCCCCGCCGTCTCCATGGTGCCGAGCAGAAGGCGGCGGGCGAGCGGAACGCTCGCGGCTTCGCGCCGCAAGTGGAGAGACCACCAGATGCTCATGCTCCAGCCTCCTGGCTGCGGCTCGACATACGGTTACGTATTGCCGTGAGCGACGCTCCATAAGCGTGGAGTCAACGTGTTTGCGCTCATTCGGCCGACGCGAGCACTCCTTAAGCCGGTGTATGCGCTCCTGGACCTGCCGTAGGCATACCGGGGGCGCAGTGCGATGATGTCGAAGCCATGTCTACGTCCGTCGCACGCGCCGGAGCCGGTCTGCGGCTGCTGAGGACCGCGGTGTTCACCGCGGTCTGCGTCGTGCTGTCCGCGACAGGACACGTCATGGCGTCCTGCGCCACCGTCCCCTGGTGGACGCTGGCGCTCGGCGCCACCGCCGTGTTCGGCCTGGTCGCCCCGCTCGCCGGACGCGCGCGCTCGATGCCCGCCATCGCCGCCGCACTGGCCTGCGGGCAGCTCGCCCTGCACGCCCTCTTCGGGCTCGGCCAGCACAGCCCGGCCCTCGAGAGCGCGGCCACCGACACCTCGCTGCGCGCCTTCGCCGCGAAGCTCGTGTGCGGCGCGGCGCACTGCCGCTCAGCACGGCCGAAGCGCGGCGGATCATCACCGAAGCGGGCATCGACCCCGCGTCCGTACACACGACGCAGCAGCACCTCGCGCACACCGCGCACACGGGCGCGGCCGCCGGGCTGCTGCCCACCCTCCCCATGCTGCTCGGCCACCTGCTGGCAGCCGTCGCGACCGGATGGCTCCTGCGGCGCGGGGAGAGCGCACTGTCCCGGCTGGTCCTGCTGTCGGCCCACGGAGTCGCAGAAGGCGCGCTCGTACGGTCGCTGCGCGCCGCCCTGGCGCTCGTGCGGTCACTGCGCGCCGCCTGCTCCCCGGGGCGCCCGCGCACGGGCCGCGCGCCCTGCGCACCCCCTTCGTCACGCCCCTGCGGCCGGCCGGGGAAGCCCTCCAGCACACGGTGATCAGGCGCGGACCGCCCGCCGCGGCGCTCGTACTCGCAGCCTGACACGGCGCACTCCCCGGCACAGCACACACCACGTCACGGGAGCGGCGTCGTGATGCCGGTGCGCACCCGCGCGCCGGAACACCCTTCCCTGCTCCGTGGAGTGCTCACCACATGAACATCACCCGTGTCTCCGTCGCCGGTGCCGCCGCCGCTTCCACCGTCCTGCTCTTCGCGGGAACGGCCTTCGCGCACGTCGGCGTACAGCCCGTCGGTTCCGCCGAGAAGGGCGGCTACGCCACCGTCAACGTCAAGGTGCCCAACGAGCGGGACAACGCCTCGACCGTCAAGCTCGAGGTCTCCTTCCCCGCCGACCACCCGCTGTCCTCCGTGATGCCGCAGCCCGTGCCCGGCTGGAAGGCCGACGTCACCAAGACGAAGCTGGACAAGCCGCTGAAGGTCCACGGCAGGGAGATCGACGAGGCCGTCTCCAAGGTCACCTGGAGCGGCGGCAAGATCGGGCCCGGCGAGTTCCAGCAGTTCCCGCTCTCCCTCGGACAGCTGCCGGAGGACGCCGACCAGCTGGTCCTCAAGGCCGTCCAGACGTATGACAACAAGGAAGTCGTCCGCTGGATCGAGGAGCCCAAGGAGGGCGAGGAGGAGCCGGAGCACCCCGCCGCCGTCCTCAAGCTGAGCGAGCCCGCCGGCGACGACCACCACGGCGGCTCCGCCGATGCGGCCAAGAGCGAGACCGAGGAAACCGCCAGGGCCGACGCCGGTCACGAGAGCGGGACGACCGCCGCCGGTGACACCGCCGGCAGCGACACGACCGCCCGCGTCCTCGGCGTCATCGGCATCATCGTGGGTGTCGCGGGTGCGGCCTTCGGCATCCTCGCCGGCCGCCGCCGCACCTCCTGACGTCTCCCGACGCCCCCCGCACCCTCACTGAAACACCGGGATCCCCCTCCATGCTCAAGAAGAACGCGCTGGCCGTGGCGCTCGTCGCCACGGCCGCGCTCACCCTGTCCTCCTGCGCCGGCGACAAGGCCGACAGCGGCTCCAGCCCCGTCTCCGACGTCTCCACCGGTACGGACGAGAAGGCCGCGACCGTACTCGACCGGCCCTTCGAGAAGCCGGACCTCGTCCTCACCGACACCCACGGCAAGAAGTACGACCTGCGTGAGCGGACCAAGGGCAAGCCGACGCTCATCTACTTCGGCTACACCAACTGCCCCGACGTCTGCCCGCTGACGATGAGCAACATCGCCATCGCGTACAAGAAGCTCCCCCGGGCCGACCGGGACAAGCTCCAGGTCGTCTTCGTCACCACCGACCCCGAACGGGACACCCCCGAGGCGCTCGGCAAGTGGCTCAAGGGCGCGGGCGACCCCGCCTTCACCGGACTCACCGGCGACTTCCCGACCATCCAGGCCGGGGCCCGCCAGATGGGCATCGGCATCGATCCGCCGAAGAAGGAGAAGGACGGCTCGGTCGTCTCCATGCACGGCGCCCAGGTCATCGCGTTCTCCCCGAAGACCGACGCCGGATACGTGCTGTACGGCGACGACACCACCGCCGACGACTACACCGAGGACCTCCCCGAGCTGGTCGAGGGGGAGAACCCGTGAACCGCCGCACCACCCTCGCCACGGCCGTGGCCCTCACCGCGGGCCTCGTACTGGCGGGCTGCTCCACCGGTTCCGGGAGCGGCGGACCCGAGCTGAAGATCGAAGGAGCCTTCATGCCGGAGCCGGTCATGGACGACATGGCCGCCGGCTTCCTGACCGTGAAGAACGACAGCGGCACGGCGGACAGGCTCACCTCCGTCACCAGTGACATCGCGGAGGAGGTCACGATCCACCGGACCACGGGCCAGAAGATGCAGGAGGCCGAGTCCTTCGACGTCCCCGCGGACGGTGAGCTGAACCTCGAACGCGGCGGGAACCACCTGATGTTCATGAAGCTCAGGAAGAAACCCGAGCAGGGCGACAAGGTGTCCGTGGAACTGCACTTCGAGAAGGCCGGCCCGGTCAGGGCCGAGCTTCCCGTGAAGGAGACCACCCACAACCCGAAGAAGCAGTGAGGGACTGACCCGCCATGCCCGCAACCGCCCCGCCCTTCGGAGCCGCAGTGATCAGGCTGCTGCTCGTCACCGCAGCGCTCCTCTGCACACTCCTCGCAGGAGCCGCTCCCGCGTCCGCGCACGCCGCGCTGACCGGGAGCGACCCGAAGGACGGGGCGGTGGTCGCCACCGCGCCCGAACAGGTCACCCTCACCTTCTCCGAGAAGATCGCTCTCGGGGACGACTCGATCCGCGTACTGGAGCCGAGCGGCAAGCGCTCCGACACCGGCGAAGTGCGCGACATGAGCACCGGAGGTGTCGTCAAGTACGGCGTCTCCCTGCACGCCGGACTGCCGGACGGCACGTACACCGTCGCCTGGCAGGCCGTCTCCGCCGACAGCCACCCCATCTCCGGCGCCTTCACCTTCTCCGTCGGCGCCCCCTCCAAGACCACCGTCGCCCTGCCCGAGCAGTCCGCGGGCGGCGGCATCGTCGGCGCGCTCTACGGCATCGCCCGCTACACCGCGTACGCCGGCTTCGTCCTCCTCGTCGGCGGCGGCGCCTTCGTCCTGGCCTGCTGGCAGCGCGGCGCGGGCGAGCGGCCGTTGCAGCGCCTCGTCGTGCGGGGCTGGATCACACTGACCGCGTCGACGCTGGTCATGCTGTTGCTCCGCGCGCCCTACACCGGCTCCGGGAAAATCGCCGACGCCTTCGACCTCAGCGGGCTCAAGGCCGTGCTGGACACCAAGACCGGCGCCTCGCTCGTCTCACGGCTGCTGCTGCTCGGCGCGGCCGCGCTCTTCGTCGCCGTGCTGTTCGGGGCGTACGCGAAGCGGGAGGACCCCCAGGAGAAGAGGGACCTCACCTTCGGACTCGCCCTGGGCGGCGGCGTACTGGCCGCCGGGATCGCGGCGACCTGGGCGCTCTCCGAGCACGCGTCGACCGGCATCCAGACCGGCCTCGCGATGCCCGTCGACGTACTGCACCTGCTGGCCGTCGCGACCTGGCTGGGCGGTCTGGCCGCACTGCTGGTCGCGCTCTACCGGGTGCCGGACATCGAACGCGACGCCGTACGGAACTTCTCCCGCGTGGCCTTCGCGGGCGTCGCCGTGCTGGCCTCGACCGGGCTCTACCAGTCCTGGCGGCAGGTCGGCTCCTGGTCGGCGCTGACCGGGACGGCGTACGGACGGCTCCTGCTCGTCAAGATCGGGCTGGTCACCCTCCTCGTCGGGACCGCGTGGTTCTCACGGCGCTGGACGGGGGCGGCTGGGGGAGCGGCTCGCGCCGGAGGCGGAGGCCGCCGCGACGTCCGGGGGAGCGGGAAGCGCCGGAGGCGGAGGCGGAGCCGGTCACCGTGCCCGAGGACCCCGCGCGGGCCGCGCAGCTCGCCCGGCAGAAGGCCGCGATGACCACCGCGCGCGTGAAGCGGGTACGGGACGCCGACCCCGGGCGGCTCGGACTGCGGCGCTCCGTACTGGCGGAGGCCGCGGTCGCCGTGGTGGTCCTGGCCGTGACGACCGTACTGACGAGCACCGAGCCCGGACGTACCGAGGAGAAGGAGGCGGGCCGGAGCGGGGCCGCCACCGCCGCCGTCCCCGACCGCCCGGTCGACGTCCGCATCCCCTTCGACACGGGCGGCGAGGACGGCAGGGGCACCGCCCGGGTCGAGCTCGACCGGGGCGCTCGGGGGGCAACGCCCTGCACGTGTGGCTGGAACGGCCGGGCGGACGGGCCATGGACGCACCCGAGCTGAAGGTCGCGTTCACGAACAACGCCGAGGAGATCGGGCCGCTGCCCGTCGTCCCCGACCGCATCGCCACCGGACACTGGAGTGCCGACGGAGTGCAGATCCCCATGCCGGGGACCTGGGAGCTCGAAGTGACCGTACGCACCTCCGACATCGACCAAGTGACCGTGAAGAAGAACGTGAAGATCGGCTGACCGGCGTGAGAGACAGCGACATCGACAACGGCATCCCGAGGAGGCGGCTGCTCGGGGCGGCGGGCGCGGCCGGCGCCGCGGGCCTCGTGCTCGGCGCCGGGGGCGGAGCGGCCGGGTACGCCGCGGCCTCGGGCTCCGGCGGGGACGCGAAGGCGCTGGCGTCCGTCGGCTCCACCGCCGTCCCCTTCCACGGCGAGCACCAGGCCGGCATCACCACGCCCCTCCAGGCCCGCGGCCACCTCGTCGCCTTCGACCTGGCGCCGGGCGCCGGGCGCAAGGAGGCCGCCGCCCTGCTGCGGCGCTGGTCGGCGGTGGCGCGGAGGATGACGGCGGGCGAACCGTTCGGGGACGCCGACACCGGGGTGGCGCTGGACGCGGGGCCCTCCTCGCTGACCGTCACCTTCGGCTTCGGCCGCACCTTCTTCGGCCGTACGGGCCTGGACAGGCAGCGCCCTGTCGCGCTCGACCCGCTGCCCGACTTCTCCTCCGACCACCTCGACGCGCGGCGCAGCAACGGCGACCTGTGGGTGCAGATCGGCTCCGACGACGCTCTGGTCGCCTTCCACGCGCTGCGCGCGATCCAGCGGGAGGCGGGGGAAGCCGCCCGGGTGCGGTGGCAGATGAACGGCTTCAACCGTTCCCCGGGTGCGACCGCGCAGCCGATGACCGCCCGCAACCTGATGGGACAGGTCGACGGGACGGGCAACCCGAAGCCGTCCGAGGCCGACTTCGACCGGCGGATCTTCGTACCGGCGGACGGGAGCGGCGAGGGGCCCGGGTGGATGGCGGGCGGCTCGTACGCCGTCGTACGCCGCATCCGGATGCTCCTCGACGACTGGGAGAAGCTGGCGCGCGACGAGCAGGAGAAGGTCATCGGGCGCAGGAAGAGCGACGGAGCCCCGCTGACGGGCGGGAGCGAGACCACCGAGCCCGACCTGGAGAAGACCGGGCCCGACGGCAAGCTCGTCATCGCCTCCAACGCGCACGCCCGTATCTCCGCGCCCGAGCAGAACGGCGGCGCGGCGATGCTGCGGCGGCCGTTCTCCTACCACGACGGGATCGCAGCCGACGGTACGCCGGACGCGGGACTGCTCTTCATCTGCTGGCAGGCGGACCCGCTGCGCGGCTTCGTTCCGGTGCAGCGCAAGCTCGACCGGGGGGACGCGCTGTCGCCGTTCATCCGGCACGAGGCGAGCGGGCTGTTCGCGGTGCCGGGCGGGGCGCGGGACGGGGAGTACGTGGGACAGCGGCTGCTGGAGTCGTGAGGACGCGGCACGCGTCCCGCACGGCGCATTAGGGTGACCGTATGTCGGCCACGCGCTATGCCTATCTCGGTCCCGAAGGCACCTTCACCGAGGTCGCCCTCCGTACGCTCCCGGAAGCCGCCACCCGGGAGCTCGTCCCGATGGTGTCCGTACCGGCCGCCCTCGACGCGGTGCGGGGCGGGGAGGCGGCGGCGGCGCTCGTACCGATCGAGAACTCCGTCGAGGGCGGGATCAGCGCCACCCTCGACGAGCTGACGTCCGGCGAACCGCTGATGATCTACCGCGAGGTGCTGCTGTCGATCACCTTCGCGCTGCTGGTCCGTCCCGGCACCCGGCTCTCCGACATCAAGACGGTCACCGCGCACCCCGCCGCCCAGCCCCAGGTCCGCAACTGGATGGCGGCGAACCTGCCGGACGCGCTGTGGGAGTCCGCGGCGTCGAACGCGGACGGGGCCCGGCTGGTGCAGGAGGGCCGGTACGACGCGGCCTTCGCGGGTGAGTTCGCCGCGGCGACGTACGGTCTCGTACCGCTCGTCACCGAGATCCACGACGCGGTCAACGCGCAGACCCGCTTCGTGCTGGTGGGGCGGCCCGCGCGGCCGGCGGCGCCGACCGGGGCGGACAAGACGTCCGTGGTCATCTGGCTGGGCGACGACCACCCGGGCGCCCTGCTCGAACTGCTCCAGGAATTCGCGGTGCGCGGGGTCAACCTGATGCTGATCCAGTCGCGGCCGACGGGTGCGGGGATCGGCAACTACTGCTTCGCCGTGGACGCCGAGGGCCACATCTCGGACCGGCGGGTGGGCGAGGCCCTGATGGGGCTCAAGCGGATCTGCCCGAAGGTGCGGTTCCTCGGGTCGTACCCGCGGGCCGGTGTGGCGGCCGAGGACGTACGGGCGCTGCGGCCGGGGACCTCGGACGCGGAGTTCGTGGCGGCGTCGGACTGGCTGGCGCGGAGCCAGGACGGGCGGGTCTGACCGGCCGGGCCTCCGTCCCCCCGCAGAAGGCCCGCGTTACCCACAGAAGTTATCCACAGGGCTGGTTTCCGCCCTGGGGACAAGTCGACAACGCATCCCGACATCGTCGACAAAACAGCTCGGACGGCCCCCTTCCCTCCACAGTGCAGCAGTACGGGCAGGCAGGGTTCTGTCACCTCAATTCCATTGATCAATACTTTAGAGCGAGTAATTCCCACCCGAATGAGTGCGTGAAGTGGGTTTGAGCAAGGAATCCTTCGCCCTCCCAGCCTTTCGGAACGATCTCTTCCGGTATCCACAGAGCTTTCGCACAGCCTGTGGATAAGTCGTGGGGGGCGCGCATTCCTGTGGACAACCCGTTCACCAACTCCCGCTCCGCGCAAGGGAGAAGCGTCAAGACGAGCGGAGGGAAGTGCCCTGTTTCGGGGAATAGGGCACGTTTTATTGACGCGCGGCGACAGGTGGCCGAAGCACCTCCGTCACCACCGCCATATTTGGGCAATACGGGCAAAGCGCCATGCAATGCGAGAGCAAGTCGATCGGCGGAAGCGGTCGCGGGTAGCCTGGTGGGGTGATTGACCTTCGCCTGCTCCGTGAGGACCCCGACCGTGTTCGCGCCTCCCAGCGCGCCCGTGGAGAAGACGTCGCCCTCGTCGACGCTCTCCTCTCCGCCGACGAGCGGCGCAGGTCGTCCAGCGTCCGCTTCGACGAACTCCGCTCCGAGCAGAAGTCGCTCGGCAAACTCATCCCCAAGGCCTCCGGCGACGAAAAGGCCGGGCTGCTGAAGAAGGCCGGCGAGCTCTCCGCCGCCGTCAAGGCCGCCGACGCCGAGCAGGACGAGGCGGCCGAGGAGTCCAAGCGGCTGCTGCTCCAGCTCGGCAACATCGTCCACCCCGACGTCCCCGTGGGCGGCGAGGAGGACTTCGTCGTACGGGAGACCGTCGGCACCCCGCGCGACTTCGCGGCCGAGGGCTTCGAGCCCAAGGACCACCTGGAGCTCGGCGAGGCGCTCGGCGCGATCGACGTCGAGCGCGGCGCCAAGGTGTCCGGCTCGCGCTTCTACTACCTGACCGGCATCGGCGCGCTCCTCGAACTCGCCCTCGTCAACGCGGCGATCGCGCAGGCCACCGAGGCCGGCCTGGTCCCGATGCTGACGCCCGCGCTGGTCCGGCCCCGCGCCATGGAGGGCACGGGCTTCCTCGGCCAGGCCGCCGAGAACGTCTACCACCTGGAGAAGGACGACTACTACCTGGTCGGCACCTCCGAGGTCCCCCTCGCGGCGTACCACATGGACGAGATCATCGACGCCGACAAGCTGCCGCTGCGGTACGCCGGCTTCTCGCCGTGCTTCCGCCGCGAGGCCGGTACGTACGGGAAGGACACCCGGGGCATCTTCCGGGTGCACCAGTTCGACAAGGTCGAGATGTTCTCGTACGTCGACCCGGCGGACTCCGAGGCGGAGCTGGAGCGGCTGCTGGCCTGGGAGAAGCAGTGGCTGTCGTCGCTGGAGCTGCCGTTCCAGGTGATCGACGTGGCCAGTGGCGACCTGGGTGCCTCGGCCTCCCGCAAGTACGACTGCGAGGCGTGGATCCCGACGCAGGGCAAGTACCGCGAGCTGACGTCCGCGTCGAACTGTCTGGAGTTCCAGTCGCGCCGGCTGTCGATCCGGATGCGCGAGGGCAAGAAGGTGCAGCCGCTCGCGACGCTGAACGGCACGCTGTGCGCCGTACCGCGCACGATCGTGGCGATCCTGGAGAACCACCAGCAGGCCGACGGCTCGGTGCGGGTGCCGGAAGTGCTGCGCCCGTACCTCGGGGGACGAGAGATCTTGGAGCCCCTCTCCAAGTGAGCACCGCTTCCCAGCCGTTCCCGTACAAACTCGTCGCGACCGACCTCGACGGGACGCTGCTGCGCTCCGACGACACCGTCTCGGCCCGTACGCGCGAAGCGCTCGCCGCCGTCACGGCGGCGGGCGCGGCCCACATCGTCGTCACCGGGCGCGCGGTCCCGTGGACCCGTCACATCCTGGACGACCTGGGCTACGAGGGGCTCGCGGTCTGCGGCCAGGGCGCGCAGGTCTACCACGCCGGCGAACACCGGCTGCTGACCTCGGTGACGCTGGACCGGCAGCTGGCCGGGCTGGCGCTCGCCAAGATCGAGGCGGAGACCGGCCCGCTGGCGCTCGCCGCGAGCCGCGACGGCCTGGACGGCGAAGTGCTGGTCGGGGCGGGCTACCGGGTGCAGGAAGGCCCGCTTCCGTATGTCGCCTTCGAGGACCCGGCCGAACTGTGGTCGGCGCCGCTGAACAAGGTCTACATCCAGCACCCGGACCTGGACGACGACGAGCTGGCGCGGGTCGCGCGCCAGACCGTCGGCAGCCTGGTCGACGTGGTCATGGCGGGCCCCGGCGTGGTCGAACTCCTCCCGCTGGGCCTGAGCAAGGCGACGGGCCTGTCACTGGCGGCGCGGCGGCTGAAGCTCAGGGCCTCGGACACGATCGCCTTCGGCGACATGCCGAACGACATCCCGATGTTCGGCTGGGCGGCGCACGGCGTGGCGATGGCCAACGCGCACGACGAACTCAAGGCCGTGGCGCACGAGATCACGGCGTCGAACGACCACGACGGCATCGCGGTGGTGCTGGAGCAGTTGCTGTCCGGCTGAGACCGGTGACAGATGGCGCATGGCGAGTGCTGGCCGGGTGGGTACGTCACCGGCCAACACCCTTCCCCCGTGAGGTGTACGTCACCACTGTGCCCGGGCCCGCCGGACGGTGCCACCCATATGCCGAGTTGTAGGATGACTGGGCAACCGGGCGAATCGTTCGGTGATCAGTGAGCGGCCGGTCAGTGAGCGGCCGGCGAATCGGAGGCGGGCATGGCGCTGCGGGCTGCGGGGCGGAAGTCCCTGGTGGACACCGTCGTGGAGCAGTTGCGGGCCCAGCTGGCGGAGGGCGAGTGGGCCGTCGGCGACCGGATCCCGACCGAGCACGAGCTCGCCGAACAGCTCGGCGTCGGCCGCAACACGGTGCGGGAGGGCGTGCGCGTACTCGTGCACGCCGGGCTCCTGGAATCGCGGCAGGGCAACGGCACCTTCGTACGCTCGGCCGCAGATCCGGCAGCGGTGCTGCGCGGCATGCGGCACGCGGGCGTACTGGACGTACTGGAACTGCGGGTCGCGCTGGAGGCCGAGGCGGCGAGGCTGGCGGCCGTACGGCGCGACGAGGCGGATCTGCGCACGCTGCGCCACGCCCTGGCCGAGCTGCACGAACAGGGCGACCGGGCCGCCGACGCCGACCTCGCCTTCCACCTCGGCATCGTCGAGGCGACGCACAACGCCGCGTTCACCGAGGTCTACCGGTTCTTCTCCGCCCAGGTGCACGAGACGCTGGTCACCTCGCTCGGCGACCACGAGATGCCGCCGATCGACCTCGTCGCGCACGCGGCGCTGATCGACGCGATCGAGAGCGGTGACCCGGCTGCGGCGGAACGGGCCGCACGGGCGGTCCTCCAGGTGCCGATCGATGTCGTCACCGCCCTGATCGGCACCTGACCTCCGCCTCCCTCCTCCTTCCTTTTCCCTTCCGCCTCCTCCCCTTCCCCCTGTGAAAGGTGCTCGTTTTGTCACGCCCGGATTC
This sequence comes from Streptomyces altiplanensis, assembly GCA_003719395.1. Lineage (GTDB taxonomy): Bacteria > Actinomycetota > Actinomycetes > Streptomycetales > Streptomycetaceae > Streptomyces > Streptomyces altiplanensis. The sequence goes on along the minus strand of RHMC01000081.1, from coordinate 11,795 downwards.
TGATCAACTCCTCCTGGATGCCGAGGCCGACGTACGGCCGTCGCCCCAAGGGGTCGCCGCGAGAAGGGCGTTGCTCGCCCGCCCGGTGATGCTGCTGATCGGGATCGTGCTCGCGTCCGTCAACATGCGGGCGGCGCTCGCGAGTGCGTCACCGCTGGTGAGCGAGATCAGCGAGGCATTCGGGCTGTCGTCGACGGCGACCAGCCTGGTGACATCGGTGCCGGTGCTCTTCCTCGGTGTGGGCGCGCTGGTCGCGCCGTGGCTGGGACGGCGGTTCGGCACCGAACTGGTGCTGTTCTGCGCGCTGCTCCTGCTCGGCGTGGGCATCGTGGTGCGCGTCGTTCCCCAGGTGCCGGCGCTGTACGGCGGCAGCCTGCTGATCGGTCTGGCGATCTCCCTGCTCAACGTCCTGATGCCGGGCCTGATCAAGCGTGACTTCCCCGACAGGGCCGCCCCGATGACGTCGGTCTACACCGGCGCGATGATCGCGGGCGCGACGGTCGCGGCGGCCGCTTCGGTGCCGCTGGAGAAGGCGTTCGGGAACAGCTGGGAGGCGTCGCTGGCGTTCTGGTCGCTGCTCGCCGTGGTCGCCGCCGTGGCGTGGCTGCCGCAGGTGCTGATCGCCCGCGGCCGTACGGGACATGAGGTACGGGTCGCGGCGCCGGTGCGCGGCGACCGCACCCGCAGCGTGTGGCGGTCCGCGCTGGCATGGCAGGTCACGCTCTTCATGGGGTTGCAGTCGCTCTGGTCGTACGTCCTGATCGCCTGGATGCCGACGATCTTCACGGACCACGGAATGAGCCGCTCCACCGCCGGTGTGGTCTTCGCCTTCAACAACCTCATCCAGATCGCGGGCGCGTTCGGCGTACCGCTGCTGGCCGGCCGGATGCGCAGTCAGCGCCCGCTGGTCGTCGTGGTCACGACCATGGTCGCGGCCGGTTACGCCGGTCTGATGATCGCCCCGGTGTCCGGCGCCTGGATCTGGTCCGCGGTGCTCGGTGTCGGCCAGGGCGGGGCGGTCGGCCTGGCGCTGACGCTGATCGTGCTGCGCTCGGGGGACGCGGTGACGGCGGCCCGGCTTTCCGGGATGGCGCAGACGGTGGGCTACCTGCTGGCCGCGGCGGGCCCGCTGGCGGCCGGCGCGGTGTACGAGGCGACGGGAAGCTGGACGCTGCCGATCGCCCTGATGCTGGGGGTGTGCGCTGCAGCCCTGGTGGTGGGGCTGTTCGCGGCGCGCGACCGGAAGGTGTAGCAGGCTGGTCCTCGTGACCCGACCCGATGTGAGAGTGCGCAGGGTGTACGAGCCGCCGTCGCCCGACGACGGTACGCGTGTCCTGGTGGACCGGCTGTGGCCACGTGGCCTGGGCAAGGAGACGGCGGAGGTCGACGAGTGGCCGAAGGCCCTCACCCCGTCGACGGAGCTGCGCCGCTGGTACCACGGCCCTTCCGGCGGCTTCGAGGAGTTCCGCCGGCGTTACGAGGCCGAGCTGGCCGGTCCCGAAGCGGCCGCGGCCCTTCGCGACCTGCGTGAGCTCGCGAAGGCGGGCGGCCGGATCACCCTGCTCACCGCCGCCAAGGACCCCGAGCACAGCCACACTGCCGTACTGCTGCGGCTGCTGCTGCTGCTGACCTGAACCGCGGCCCGGCGTCCTCGGCGGCGGCCGGTATCAGCGGCGCTTACGCGTCTTGCCGCGCTGACCGCGTTCCAGTGCGCTCAGCCGGTGGGAGACGTCGTCCAGCCTGCGGTCGAGGCGGTCCTCCATGCGGCGCATGTGGTCGGAGAGATCACAGAGCCGGTTGCTCATGGCGCCGACCACCTGGTGGGTGGTGTCGAGCCGCCGGTCGAGGCGGTCGAGCCGTACCGAGATCCCGTTGATGACGGGGCCCAGTTCCTGGAGCGCGCGCCCCACGGTGTCGAGAGAGGACTCCACCTTGGTGACGCGTTTGTCGAGCGAGGCGTAACCCGCGCGCCAGCCGTTCTCCTCGGCGTCGAGGAGGTACGTACGGACGCAACGGGCGATGTCGCTGTCGCGAAGAAGCATCGCGACGTTGAGGACGGTCCTGCGGGTGTACAGGGTGAGCTGGGTGGCTGCCTGTGGATAACTTGTCCCCAGGTCGTCGCTCCATAGGGACACGATGTCCCTATGGAAGGAGCGCAGGTCATCGCCTCGCAGCACTTGCAACCCGTTCTCGTTGAGTTCGGTGCGATGGCGCTGGACGACCTTCTTCAGCACCTCTGTGGATACTTCGAAATACCGGGCCACGTCCTCTGTGCGGACGTAAATTCCGTCCGGGAGCATGACAAGCGCCTTGACCTTGTCGAGGACGTCGACGCGCCCCAGGTGCTCGTCACGCATCGTGCGCGATTCGAGCAGGGTGACTTCTGATGGCATGAGGATGCCTTCCGTCGTGAAAGCCGGTGATGGACAGCCCTGTCCCCGGGCTTCTGGGGGCGGAGGACGCTCAAGGTGGCTACTCACTCTGGTGACCGGCCCGGATCCGTTCCGGCACCGGCAATCCCCGCATTCACGAACGCTCGACGTCTCGGATTCTCGTTGCCTCCACGCAGGGTGAACAACGAGCCGATAAACGTACAGTTACGCGGAAAGGGTGTGGAAACGCGTCAACCCCCGCCCACCGGGCGGGGGTTGACGGACGAAGGCGTTCCGCTTACTCCTCGCCGGCCAGGGTCAGCGTGCGGAGCTTCTGGCCCGCGTACCAGGTGGCCGCCGCCGTGACCGCCACCAGCAGCACCACCGCCGTCGGCAGGGCGACGTCCGAGGTGATCGCGCCGTTCTCTCCGATCCGTTCGGCCAGGGACAGCGCCCACTGCTGGACACTGAGCGTGCGCGCGCCCGGGACGAGGCTGCCGAAGAGGGTCTCCCACACCAGCGCGTAGACGAGGCCGAAGACCACCGCGTGCCGGGTGACCGTACCGAGCAGCAGGAAGATCGCGCTGTACGCGACCGAGGCGACCAGCGCCGCGACCGTGTAGGCAATGGCGATCTGGCCGCCGTTGCCGTTGAGGATCATTCCCGCGACGAACGTGGGGATCGCGGAGAAGGCCATCGTCACGGCGATCGCGACGATGAGCTTGGTGAAGATGATCGTGGGCCGCTTCACCGGCTTGGCGAGCAGGTAGACGATCGAGCCGTCGTCGATCTCCGGTCCGATGGCGCCGGTGCCCGCGATCACGCCGATCAGCGGGATCATCGTGGCGATCGCGAAGCCGCCCAGGACGTCCGACGCGATCTGGTCGTCCGCTCCCGTGAGCAGCCGTACCGCGACCGCGATGGCGATCAGCAGGGCCGGCAGGACGAAGAGGACGGCGGCCCGGCGGCGGCCGAGGAGGGCCCGGTAGGTGAGCCGGGCGACTGTGGGTTCGTAGATCATCGCTGCAAGCTCCTTTCAGGCCGCTACGAGGTAGGAGAAGACCGATTCGAGCGACTCGTCGGAGGGCGAGACCGTCAGCAGCCGGATGCCGTGCGCGCGGGCGACCTGCGGGAGCAGCGCCGTGAACCGGCCGAAGTCGACGGCCTGGATGCGCAGGGCGCCCTCCGTGACGTCCACTTCGATGCCCGCCGTCGACGGGTCCGCGATCAGCGCGGCGGCGAGTGCCCGGTCGTCGCTGGACCGTACGAGATAGCGGTGCGGGCGGTCCGTCATCAGGCGGCGGATCTTGCGGAAGTCGCCGGAGGCGGCATGCCGTCCGGCCACGATCACCTCGATGTGCGAGGCGAGCTGCTCGACCTCCTCCAGGATGTGGGAGGAGAAGAGGACCGTACGGCCCTCCGCGCCCATCCGCCGCAGCAGGTCCATCAGCTGCATGCGCTGGCGCGGGTCCATGCCGTTGAACGGCTCGTCCAGGAGCAGCACCGACGGGTCGTGGACGAGGGCGGAGGCCATCTTCACGCGCTGGCGCATGCCCTTGCTGTACGTCGCGATCTTGCGGTCCTGCGCGTACTCCATCTCGACGGTCGCGAGCGCCTGCTGGGCCGCCCCGGCGGTCAGGCCGTGCAGCTCGGCGTTGGCGACGACGAATTCGCGTCCCGTGAGGAAGTCGTACATCGCCTCCCGCTCGGGAACGATGCCGATCTCCTTGTAGACGGCTTCGTTGCGCCAGATCGGCTTTCCGTCGAGGGTGACGGTGCCGGTCGAAGGGGCGAGGAAGCCGCCCATCATGTTGATCAGGGTGGACTTGCCGGCGCCGTTGGGGCCGAGCAGTCCGGTCACACCCGGGCCGACCCGCATGGTGACGTCGTTGACGGCCACCACGTTGCCGAACCAGCGCGAGGTGTGGTCGATGTCGATGGTGGTCACAGCCCGACCTTTCGGTAGCGGCGCATCAGCACGGCGTACGAGCCGAGGATGAGCGCGAGGACGGCGAGCAGGTAGACCACGCCACTGCCGGCCGAGGGGCCCTCCCCTCCGGGGAAGGCGGAAGCGGCGCCGAGGAAGGCGGTCTGCACGCCGTCGATCAGCGTGAGGGGCGAGAAGAGGCCGAGCCATTCGACCGCCCCGGTGGAACCCTGCTCCCAGGCGATCACCTGGACCGTGGACACCGCGCCGTACGAGATGGTCAGTACGGCGATGACGGCGGCCACGCCGAAGCCGCGGCGCGGAGTGAGGGCTGCCATCACCAGGCCGAGGCCGGCGAAGAGGACGGAGAGCAGTGCCACGGAGACCAGCCCCTGTGCGAACGCCTTCGTCTGGTCCGCGAAGTCGAATTCGGCGAGCAGCGCACCGGCGTACAGGATCACCAGGGGGGTCGCCGTGAGGATGAAGAGGGCCGACGCCATCGCGGCGTACTTGGCGAGGACGTAGTCGACGCGTTCGACGGGCCGCGAGAAGTACAGCGGGACCGTTTTGAAGCGCAGGTCGCGCGAGACGGACTGCGGGGCCTGGGAGGCCAGGTAGAGGCCGATGACGGCCTGCATGACGATCGCGTACCGCGTGTACTCCAGCGGCAGGTCCGTCATGCCGGGGGTGGCGACGGCGACCGCGACGATGATCGCCGCGACCAGGCACATCACCGCGAAGAGGATCATCGGCAGCACCTTGGACTTGGCGCTGCGGCCCAGTCCGTACGCGCCGCGCAGGGACTGCGAGAAGAGCGAGCGGCGTGCGTACGCCCGGCCCAGGCGCGGTCCGTCGTACGACCGGTAACCGATGTTGTGGATACGGGTCGGGTCGGTGCCCGGCGGTGTCGTGAGGTCAGACGCCATCGCGGCCGCCTCCCTTCTGCTGTACGGCGGCGAAGGGCTCGCGGGCGGCCTCGGCGTCCGATGCGGCGTGAGCGTCTGTGCCTGTGCCTGCGCGGAAGACCTCCGCGATGCGGTGGCGGCGCTGTTCCATCCGTACGAGCCCGATCCCGAGGCCGGCGACGGTGTCCCGCACCAGGTCGTACGTCTCCTCGCCGGTCGCTTCGACGAGCAGGATGTGACCCGCGCCCGGCAGACCGTCCTCCCCGCGCGCGTGGAGCGTCGCTCCCGCGGCGGTCAGCGCCTCGCGCAGGGCGCGGGTGCCGTCCGGGTGGGCGTCGCTGTCGGTCACTTCGACGGCGAGGGTGGCGGTGGTCTGCGTGAAGTCGCTGGTGGAGCTGGAGCGGAGCAGCTTGCCGCCGTCGACGACGACGACGTGGTCGCAGGTGCGCTCCAGCTCGCCGAGGAGGTGCGAGGTGACCAGCACCGAGATGCCGAAGTCGGTGTAGACGCGGCGGATGAGGCCGAGCATCTCGTCGCGGCCGACCGGGTCGAGACCGTTGGTCGGCTCGTCGAGAAGCACCAGCTTCGGGTCGTGGACCAGGGCCTGGGCCAGTTTCACGCGCTGCTTCATGCCCGTCGAGTAGCCGCCGATGGGGCGGTAGCGCTCCTCGTACAGGCCGACGTGGCGCAGCGTGTCGGCGGTGCGCTCGCGGGCGGCGGTCGGCGGGAGCCCCGACATGCGTGCCATGTGGACGACGAACTCGGTGGCCGAGACGTCGGGTGGCAGCGCGTCGTGCTCGGGCATGTAGCCGACCTGCTCGCGGATGGCGCCGCCGCTGGTGGCGACGTCGAGGCCGAGTACGGCGGCCGTGCCTTCCGTGGCGGGGGACAGACCCAGCAGGATCTTGATCAAGGTGGACTTGCCGGCTCCGTTGGCGCCCACCAGACCGGTCACGCCGGGTCCGATGTCCAGGGAGAGCCGGTCAAGAGCGGTCACCCTCGGGAACCGCTTGCTCAGGCTTTCGGTCGCGATCACAGTCACGTTCTCGAAGGTAGTGGCGCACACCACAGGATGCGTCAGACCTGGAGGCTGGATCGGTGTCCGCCTCCAGGCGTACGGCCCCGTAGGGGAGCCCCGTCCGGAGGCCGGCCCGGCGAGCCGTTTGAAGATCCTTTCGAAGGCCCGTTTCCGCCTTGGTTTTCCACAGGTACGGCCGGCCCCTTGACCTCGCCGCCGGGCATGGTCACATTCATCAGTGTCAGGTTTCCGGTTCGACGACGATCTGCCGCACGTGCGGCACTGGGCGGGGGAGAAGCCGGCGTGAGCATCGAGGGAGCCACCGAGCGGTGGGTGCGCACGGGCGGGATCGAGCTGTGCGTCGCCGAACTGGGCGACGCGGCACGGCCGACCGTAGTGCTGGTGCACGGCTATCCGGACAGCAAGGAGGTGTGGGCGCAGGTCGCCGCGCGGCTCGCCGAGCACTTCCATGTGGTGCTGTACGACGTGCGCGGGCACGGCAGGTCGACGGCGCCCGTGCCGCTGCGCGGCGGTTTCACGCTGGAGAAGCTGACGGACGACTTCCTGGCGGTCGCGGACGCGGTGAGCCCGGACCGGCCGGTGCACCTGGTCGGGCACGACTGGGGGTCCGTGCAGGCCTGGGAGTTCGTGACGGCCGGGCGCACCGAGGGCAGGATCGCCTCCTTCACCTCGATGTCCGGCCCGTCCCTGGACCACTTCGGCCACTGGATCAGGAAGCGGATGACGCGGCCGACCCCGCGCGGGACGGCCCAGCTGCTCGGGCAGGGCGCCAAGTCCTGGTACGTGTACATGCTGCACACCCCCGTCCTGCCGGAACTGGCCTGGCGCGGCCCGCTCGGCAAGTGGTGGCCCGGGATCCTCCGGCGCATGGAGAAGGTGGAGGCCGGTGACTACCCGACGGCGTCACTGCCGCGGGACGCGGCGCACGGCGCCTGGCTCTACCGGGACAACGTCCGCGCCCGGCTGCGCCGGCCGCGCGCCGACGCGTACGCCCACGCGCCCGTCCAGCTGATCACGCCGACCGGCGACATGTTCCTCTCCGAGCGGCTGTACGACGGTCTGGAGCAGTGGGCGCCGCGTCTGGTGCGGCGCACGCTGCCCGCGAAGCACTGGGTGCCGCGCACCCGGCCCGATCGGCTGGCGGCCTGGGTCGGCGAGTTCGTCACGGCGAACGAGGGCACCGTGAACGAGAAGACCGCGAGCGAGGAGACCGCGGCGGGGGCGGCGCCCGGGACCACGGTGGCGAGCGGCCCGTACTCCGACCGGTTCGGCGGGCAGCTCGTCTTGGTGACGGGCGCGGCCGGCGGCATCGGGCGGGCCACCGCCCACGCGTTCGCCGGGGCGGGAGCGCGGATCGTGGCCGTCGACCGGGACGCGGAGGGCGCGGCCCGTACCGCGGAGACGGCCCGGCTGATCGGCGCCCCCGAGGCGTGGGCCGAGACGGTGGACGTCAGCGACGAGCGGGCGATGGAGAAGCTGGCCGAGAAGGTCGCCGCGGAGTACGGCGTCGTCGACGTCCTGGTGAACAATGCCGGAATCGGTCTCTCCGGCTCCTTCCTGGACACCACCTCCGAGGACTGGAAAGAGGTCCTCGACGTGAACCTGTGGGGTGTCGTCCACGGCTGCCGGCTCTTCGGCAGGCAGATGGCCGAGCGCGGCCAGGGCGGCCACATCGTCAACACCGCTTCCGCGGCGGCGTACCAGCCGTCGAGGACACTGCCCGCGTACTGCACGTCGAAGGCGGCGGTGCTGATGCTGAGCGAGTGCCTGCGGGCCGAGTTCGCGGGCCGGGACATCGGGGTCAGCGCGGTCTGCCCCGGGTTCGTGAACACCGGCATCACCTCGACCGCGCGGTTCGCCGGGACCTCGGCGGAGGAGGAGAAGCGCCGGCAGCAGAAGGCCGCGCGGCTGTACGGGCGGCGCAACTACCCGCCGGAGAAGGTCGCGGAAGCGGTGCTGAAGGCCGTCGTACGCAACCAGGCACTCGTGCCGGTGACGCCCGAGGCCCGCGCTTTCCACTTCCTGTCGCGCTTCGCGCCGAGGGCCCTGCGCGCGATCGCCCGGGTGAATCCGCCGCTGTGAGTACCGAGGAGCACCTGGATCACCAGGAGTACCGGGAGTACCGGGAGTACCGGATCGAGGATCTCGCGCATCTGAGCGGAGCCACGGTCCGTACGATCCGCGCCTACCAGGACCGCGGGCTGCTGCCCAGACCGGAGCGGCGCGGCCGGTCCAATGTGTACGGGAACACACACCTGGCCAGGCTCCGCCAGATCGCCGGCCTCCTCGAACGCGGCTACACGCTGGCGAGCATCAAGGAGCTGCTGGAGGCGTGGGACGCGGGCAAGGGGCTCGGCGGGGTGCTCGGGCTCGTCACCGAGGTCGGCGGGCCGTGGACGGACGAGGAGGCGGGCCGGATCTCGCGGTCCGAGCTGGGCGAGCGGTTCGGCGGGAAGCCCGGCGCCGTGGCGGCCGGTGAGGCGGCCGGCGAGGCGGTGGAGAAGGCGATCGACGAGGCGGTGGAGCTGGGGGTGCTGGAGCGCGTACCGGGGCGGGACGACGAGTTCCTGGTGCCGTCACCACAAGAGCTGGCCGTAGCCGCCGAGTTGCACGCGGCGGGGGTACCGCTGCCTGCGGTCTCCGGACACCTGAGAGAGCTTCGCGGGCAGGTGGAGCACATCGCCGAACGTTTCCTGGAGTTCACCGCCGAACACGTCTTCGCCCGCTTCCTCGGCCACCACCCGCCCACGGACGCGGACGCGGCGGACGCGGCGACGCTGGTGCGGCGCCTGCGGCCGCTCGCCCAGCAGACGGTCGACGCGGAACTGGCCCGGGCCATGCGGCTGTTCGCCACCCGCCGCCTCCAGCAGCACCTCGGCGCGGTCACCCCGCCCGTGGTCGGTCCGGAGCCCGTCACGGTGACGCTTCCGGGGGAGACCATGCGCGCTGTCCGCGCGCTGGTCGGACCCGCCCGCGCGGCGGCATTCATCACCGCGGCGGCCGAGCGGGAGGTGCGGGCCAGGACATTGGACGCACTTGCCGCAGACGGCGCGCGGAGTGCCGATGGCGGCCAAACGCCCTGAATCCTCTTGCGAGTTATCCACAGAGACGTCAAATCCGTTGTGTAAAACACGACTTGTCTGTGGACCAAACCTGCTTGCTCAATGAAGTGGCGTGATGCTCGTCTCGCTGTGCACCCTGGTGAGATGGATGAAAGACGCACCACGAAGGTGTCGAAGTACCTCTCGGCCCATCTTCGGCACCGGCCCGACCGGATCGGAATCGTGCTCGACGAGCACGGCCGGGTGGAGATCGACGCCCTGCTCCGGGCCGCCGCCGAGCACGGTTTCCCCTTCACCCGGGCCGAGCTCGACCATGTCGTTGCCGTCAACGACAAACAGCGTTTCGCGGTCGACGGCCCCCTGATCCGTGCCGTCCAGGGACACACGGTGGAGGTCGACCTGGGGCTTCCGGAGGCCGAGCCTCGGCGTACCTCTACCACGGCACCGTCGCCCGCAGCCTCGACGCGATCCGGGCCGAGGGCCTGCGCGCCATGGCCCGCCACGACGTCCACCTCTCGCCCGACCGCGAGACCGCCATCTGCGTCGGCGCCCGGCGCGGCCGCCCGGTCGTCATCAGCGTCGACGCCGGGGCCATGCACCGCGCCGGCCATGTGTTCCGGGTGAGCGACAACGGCATATGGCTCACCGCGTCCGTACCGCCGCGGTTCCTGCGCTTTCCGCGCTGAGCCGGACCCCGGCCCGGCCCCGGCCCCGTCTCGGCCCGGCCTCGGCCTCAGCCCAGCGTCAGCCGGCGCAGCCCGTGGCGTTCGGCCGCGGTGCGTTCGGCCGCGGACATCGGCAGCCGGCCGGTCGCCTTGCGCAGGAACTTCGTACGGTCCCAGCCCGCCCCCGACACCGTGACCGGCCGTCGTACGGGCGCCGTCCAGCAGCAGCCGCACCACCACGTCCGCCGCCTCCCCGGTCGGCCACGGCTGGTGGCCGAGCCCCGCCGCGACGTCGAAACCGTGCACGCACACCTCGACGACCCGCGTGACGAGGAAGTCGGACAGCAGCATCGGGTCGCCGTGCCGGGTACGGACCTGGCGCTCCGGCGGCTCCTTGGCGCAGGCAGCGGTCACGGAGCGCCAGACGGCGTCGAAGTGCTCGGCGAGGGCCCGGCCGTCGGCGTACACGGCGGCGGACTCCTGGGCCGCCTCGACCCGCAGGTCGTTGCTCCGCGGCGAGAAGCGCTCGTCCGGCGCGTAGTAACCGGCGGCTGTCACCAGAACACCCGACGGCTCGGGCTCGGGCCCGGCCAGCATGTCGCCGGTCCGGCCGACGGCGGTCGTCAGGTGGGCGAACACCTCGCGCACGGTCCAGGGGCCGCACGGGCTCGGCCGGTTCCACTCCCCTTCCGGGATCCCGCAGACCTTTTCGTACAGGCGCTGCGATTCGGCCCTGAGGGCCGCCAAAACCGTTTCCCCGTCCATACGGGCCAGCCTAGGCACGCCGCATGATCTCCGGCACGGAACACCGGCACGGAACACCGGAACTTTCCCACCGGGGCACCGGCCGGACGGTCAGGAGCTGAGCTGGGAGAGTGCCTCCGTCGCGATCCGCTCGAAGACCTTCTCGTCGGCCGCGAAGTCCGAGTCGGGGATCGGGGCGTGGAGCACGATCTCGGTGAAGCCGAGTGCGAAGTACCTGCCCGCGAAGTCGACGAAGGCGTCGAGGGACTCCAGCGGACCGTTCCTCTCGGGGGTGAAGCCGGTGAGCAGGATCTTGTCGAGCTCGGCGACGTCCCGGCCGGTCTCGACGCAGGCGGTGCCCAGCTTGGCGATCTGGCCGCGGACGGCCTCCTCCGACTGGGCGGGCGTACCGGACTCGAAGAGCTTCGGGTCACCCGTGGTCACCCAGGCCTGGCCGTGCCGGGCGGCGAGCTTCAGCCCGCGCGGACCGGTCGCGGCGACGGCGAAGGGGAGCCTGGGGCCCTGAACACATCCGGGGATGTTGCGGGCCTCGACGGCGGAGTAGTGCGTGCCCGCCCGGGTGACGGCGGGCTCGGTGAGCAGCCGGTCCAGGAGCGGCACGAACTCGCCGAAGCGGTCGGCGCGCTCGCGCGGGGTCCACGGCTCCTGGCCGAGTGCGGTGGCGTCGAATCCGCTGCCTCCGGCGCCTATGCCGAGCGTGACGCGTCCGCCGGACACGTCGTCCAGCGTGATCAGGTCCTTGGCGAGCGTCACGGGGTGGCGGAAGTTCGGCGAGGTGACGAGGGTGCCCAGACGCATGCGCGAGGTCGCGCCGGCCGCGGCGGTCAGGGTCGGCACGGCGCCGAACCACGGGCCGTCGCGGAAGGACCGCCAGGACAGGTGGTCGTAGGTGTACGCGGTGTGGAAGCCGAGCTGCTCGGCCCGCTGCCACGCGTCACGCCCGCCCTCTGACCAACGGCGGATGGGAAGGATCACGGTACTCAGACGCATCCCCCGACCCTACGCCGCCCGCCCCGGCCGCCGACGGGGTCGTCCCGGAGACCGGGGCGCGGGGCGTGGG
>RHMC01000080.1 GCA_003719395.1 Streptomyces altiplanensis | reverse complement strand
GCCTTCCGGTTCCCCGCTTCCGCGTTTCCCTTTCCGGCGATTCCGACTCTATCAGATCCTTTCGGGCCCGATCCCCGGTCGGCGGGGTTTGTCTTTCCGGCCGCTGGGCCGTTCCGACGCCCTGAACTCTAGCGGATATCCGGGGCGGCTCATAATCGAGCCTGTCGAATGAATTCCGGCATGCCGGAATTCTCTCCGAGTGGAGACCGTGCAGAGTTTGGGTTTTGCCGCGTTCACGGCGAGTGGTTGTCGCAGAACCGTTCCGGCTCCCCGACAACTCGCAGTACCTTACGGACCGGCGAGGGCCGTGTCAACCCCTGCCGATCCCCCGTCAGTCGAGGTCCGTGAGACGGCCGCCAGCGTCCGGCTGGGCGTCCTCGACCCGGCGCAGCAGCCGGATCAGCATCTCGCCGAGCGAGCCGCGTTCGTCGGAGGAGAGGTCCTGGAGCAGGTCCTCCTCGAAGCTCGATGCCATCCGCATCGCTTCCAGCCATTTGGCGCGGCCCTCGTCGGTGAGCTCCACGATCACGCGTACGCGGTTGTTCTCGTCGCGGTCCCTGGTCACCAGGCCGTCCGCCGCCATCCGGTCGATGCGGTGGGTCATGGCGGCCGGGGTGAGGCCGAGGCGCTTCGCGAGTTCGCCGGGGCCCAAGCGGTAGGGAGCGCCGGAGACCACGAGGGTCTTGAGGACTTCCCACTCCGTGTTGCTGATGCCGAGTGCGGCGACCTGGCGGCCGTACGCGACGTTCATGCGGCGGTTGAGGCGGCCGAGGGCCGAGACGACCTTCTCCACCTGCGGGTCCAGGTCGCCGTACTCGCGCTGGTAGGCGGCGATCTGTTCGTCGAGGCTCGGCTCCTGGGGGCCGGACGGCTCTTGGGTCTCAGGCATGCCGCGCAGTATGGCACGGAGTCGTTGGCGGTTAAGTCCTTCGGCGTGTACTGTTCAGGTTCTAACTTTAGTGTTGAAGTCTTCAGGCTTCAGCTCTTCTCTTTCGAACCTTGAGGCAGGTGAGTGTGACCAGGGCAATGGGCGCCGCGATGCGCCGGATCCAGATGGGGAACGCGCTGAGTGCGTTCGGTATCGGGTTCACCGTTCCGTATCTGTATGTGTACGTCGCGCAAGTGCGGGATCTGGGCGCGAGTACAGCAGGTGTGGTGCTCGCCGTCTTTGCTGTGGCCGCACTCGTCGTCCTGCCCTTCACCGGGCGTGTCATCGACCGGCGCGGACCGCTGCCCGTGCTGGTCGGCGGTGCGGTCAGTGCCGCCGTCGGCGCTCTGTGCATGGGGCTCGCGAGCACCACGCCGATGGTCCTGCTGTCCGCCGCGCTGCTCGGCGCGGGTACGGCGGTCGTACAGCCTGCGCTCGCCACGATGATCGTGTGGTGCTCGACGCCCACCACCCGTACGCGGGCGTTCGCCATGCAGTTCTTCCTCGCGAACCTGGGTCTCGGCATCGGCGGTCTCATCGGCGGCCAGCTCGTGGACGAGAGCCGGCCCGACAGCTTCCTGCTGCTCTTCAGCATCGAGGCCGTGATGTTCCTGGTGCTGGCGGGGATCGGTGCGAGCGTCCGGCTGCCGCGCTCGGCCGTCATTCCCGGCACCGTGCCGCAGGACGGCTCCGGCTCCAAGGGCGGACTGCGGGCGCTGCTCGGGCACCGGGCGATGGTGCAGCTGTGCGGACTCGGGTTCGTACTGTTCTTCGCCTGCTACGGGCAGTTCGAGTCCGGGCTTGCCGCGTACGGGACCGAGGCGGCCGGGATTCAGCCGTCGACGCTGGGGATCGCCCTCGCGGCCAACACCGCGGTCATCGTGATCGCTCAGTTCGTGGTGTTGCGGCTGGTCGAGCGGCGGCGGCGGTCGCGCGTCATCGCGCTGGTCGGGCTGATCTGGACCGTCGCGTGGATCGTGGCGGGGTACGCCGGTCTCGGGCACGGCAGCCAGACGATGGCCACGGCCGCGTTCATCTCGACGTACGCCCTCTTCGGGCTCGGCGAGGCGATGCTGTCGCCGACCCTCGCGCCGTTGGTCGCGGACCTGGCGCCGGAGTCGATGGTCGGGCAGTACAACTCGGCCTTCGCGCTGGTCAAGCAGCTTGCTCTGGCCGTCGGGCCTGCGGTGGGCGGGCCGATGGGCGCGTCGCTGCACGCGCCGTACATCCTCACCTTCATCGTCTTCTCGCTGGGCATCAGCGTGCTGGCGCTGCGGCTCGGCAGGCAACTGACGGCGGTGCAGGACCGGCCGCTGCCGGCCAGGTCGCGGGTCGTGGCTTCGAGCGTGCCGGTGAAGGATCTCGCCGCGGCCGAGTAGTGAGCCGAGTGGTGAGGTGAACAGGTGCGGGGCGGGGAGTTTCTTTCCCCGCCCCGCACCTTTCGTGCGCCGGGTGGTTCCGGCAGGTCAGGGAAGGGGCGGGAGGGCGAATTCGCACCAGACCGCTTTGCCGCCGCCCTGCGTGCGGCGGCTGCCCCAGGACGAGGCGATCGTCGCGACGATCGAGATGCCGCGGCCCGCTTCGTCCGCCGGTTCGGCGCGGCGGCGGCGCGGCAGGTGGTCGTCGCCGTCCGTCACCTCGATGATCAGGCGGCGGTCCGTGCAGGCGCAGGCGCAGGCGCATGGGGGGCGTGCCGTGCTGGAGGGAGTTCGCGACGAGCTCGCTCGCGGCCAGTACGCCCAGGTCGCACAGCTCCACCGGGAAGCGCCAGGAGGCGAGGACTCCGGTGGCGAAGGCGCGGGCGCGGGGGGCCGCCTCTATGCCGCCGAGCAGGTCCAGTGCGGCGTTGTGGAAGAGCTCCGCGTCCGAGCCCGTGCGGGTGGGGTGCTGGAGGACCAGTACCGCCACGTCGTCGTCGTGCTCGGCGGTGACGCCCAGCGCGCGGATCAGGCGGTCGCAGACGACCTGGGGCGTGCCGGTGGCGCCGGACAGGGCGCGTTCCAGGGCGGCGACGCCCTCGTCGATGTCCTCGCGGCGGCGCTCGACGAGGCCGTCCGTATAGAGGACGGCCGTGGAGCCCGGCGGGAGGGCGATCGTGCCCGAGGTGTGCATCCAGCCGCCGGTGCCGAGCGGGGGGCCCGTGTGGTCCTCGGCGCGGCGGACCGTGCCGTCCTCGTCGCGGACGAGGATGGGGAGGTGGCCCGCCGACGCGTAGACGAGGCAGCCCTCGTTGGGGTCGTGGACGGCGTACGCGCACGTCGCGATCTGGTTGGCGTCGATCTCGGCGGCCAGGCCGTCCAGGAGCTGCAGCACCTCGTGGGGCGGGAGGTCGAGGCGGGCGTACGCGCGGACCGCCGTGCGGAGCTGGCCCATGACGGCGGCGGCACGCACCCCGCGGCCCATCACGTCGCCGATGACCAGGGCCGTACGGCCCGCGCCGAGGGTGATCACGTCGTACCAGTCGCCGCCGACCAGCCGCGTCCGTACCGCCCGGCTGGTACGTGGCGGCGATGCGCAGGTCGTCGGGCTGCTCCAGCTCCTGGGGGAGGAGCGAGCGCTGGAGGGTCACGGCCGTCTCGCGCAGGCGGCGTTCGCTGGCACGCAGGCGCTCGGCGGCCTCCGCGTGGTCGGTGACGTCGGCGGCGAAGACGAGAACGCCGCCCTCTGTGGCTCCGTGCCCGTCCGCGGCGCCGCCCGGGACCTCGATCGGCGTGCAGGTGATGGTGTACGAACCGCCCTTGGACGCCTTGCGGGACTTGACCGTACGGGGCGTTCCGCTGCGCAGGACCTGGTCCATGAGCGGGAACAGGCCGAGCTCGTCCAGTTCGGGGAGGGCGACGGCGGCGGGGACGCCGGTCTCGCGGGGGCCGAAGTACCGCGGTATAGGCGTCGTTGACGTACGCGACGCGGTGCTCGGGGCCGTACACCAGGGCGACGAGGGCGGGGAGCCGGCCGAGGACCTCGCGGACGGAGAGGTCCGTCAGAGGGTGCGGCGGGGCGTCGTCGGACCCGTCGAGCGCGCCGGGCCCGTCGGGTGCCTGCTCGGACTGCCGGCCGTACTCACCGCGGGCCGCCGGGACGGAACCGCGGTCGGTCCGCGCTGCGGCGCCGGCGCTGCGTTCCGGGGAAACGGGCGCTCCAGCGCGTGAAGTTCACTGACTTTCAAGCCTCATGGTGTCGCGGTGCGTGGTGTTGCGTTGCTGGCGCCGGGGCGCCGGGGCTGCCGGGAACTGCTGTGCCGTTACGGCGGGTCACTCTGTGCAGATGTGGGCCCACCTATGGTCACACGTCCAGTGTGACCGACCGCACTGACAGCCGTCACTTGGTCTTGGGTGGTTTGCCGCCCGCCGCCAGTTCGAATTCGGCTCGCGGGTGTTCCAGCGAGCCGAGCGAAACGATCTCGCGCTTAAAGAGTCCGGCGAGTGTCCATTCGGCGAGGACCCTGGCCTTGCGGTTGAAGGTCGGCACCCTGCTGAGGTGGTAGGTGCGGTGCATCAGCCAGGCCGGGTAGCCCTTGAGCTTGCGGCCGTAGACGTGCGCGACACCCCTGTGGAGACCGAGCGATGCGACGGAACCGACGTACTTGTGCTCGTAGTTCTTCAGCGGTTCGCCGCGCAGCGAGGCCAGGATGTTCTCGGCGAGGACCTTGGCCTGGCGTACGGCGTGCTGGGCGTTGGGAGCGCACTCCTTGCCCTTCTCGGGCGCGGTGAGGTCGGGGACGGCGGCGGCGTCTCCGGCCGTCCAGGCGTGTTCGGTTCCTTCGACCGTGAGCCTGGGGGTGGCGGTGAGGCGGCCGCGTTCGTTCAGCGGCAGGTCGCTCGCGGCGAGGACGGGGTGCGGCTTGACGCCGGCGGTCCACACGACGGTGCTGGGTGGGGAAACGGGAGCCGTCGCTGAGGACGGCGACGCGGTCCGCGCAGGAGTCGAGGCGGGTCTCCAGGCGTACGTCGATATTGCGGCCGCGCAGTTCGCGGATCGCGTACTTGCCCATCTCCTCGCCGACCTCGGGGAGGATCCGCCCGGATGCCTCGACGAGGATCCACTTCATGTCCGCGGGCTTGACGTTGTGGTAGTAGCGGGTGGCGTAGCGGGCCATGTCCTCCAGCTCGCCCAGCGCTTCCACGCCCGCGTATCCGCCGCCGACGAAGACGAAGGTGAGGGCGGCGTCGCGGACGGCCGGGTCGCGGGTGGTGGACGCGATGTCCATCTGCTCGATGACGTGGTTGCGCAGGCCGATGGCCTCTTCGACGGTCTTGAAGCCGATGCCGTAGTCGGCGAGGCCGGGGACCGGGAGGGTGCGGGAGACGGAGCCGGGGGCGAGGACGAGTTCGTCGTACGTGATCTCGACGGCGCCGCTGCCCTCCTCCTCGGTGGCGAGGGTGGTGACGGTCGCGGTGCGCTTGGCGTGGTCGATCGACTTCGCCTCGCCGATGACGATCTTGCACTTGTCCAGGACGCGGCGGAGCGGGACCACGACGTGGCGCGGGGAGATGGAGCCGGCCGCCGCTTCGGGCAGGAACGGCTGGTAGGTCATGTAGGGGTCGGGGGTCACCACGACGACCTCGGCCTCGCCGCTCCTCAGCTTCCGCTGGAGGTGCAGCGCGGTGTACATCCCGACGTAGCCGCCGCCGACAACGAGAATGCGCGCAGGTTCTGTCACTGTCCCATGACGCAACGGGCTCAGGAGTTTGTCCACAGGCCCGGCAAATTGTGTGACCGCAGGTCATGCGCTCCGTGAGGTGCGGGAATTCCGCTGCGAGGCGGAAGGTGCGCAGGTCAGGGGGCGTGGGCGGGGCACGGGCGGCGACCGGATCAGGAAGGTTTTGTCCCATACTCCGATCGGGCGGGCGCTCCGGGCGGAACTACCCCCTTCTGAATCTACGCGCGCTCAACTATGTTCGTATCTCGTCGGGGCGCCGGGTATGCGGTCCCGGCCGACTGTCAGGGCGGGGAGTCTCCGGGGGGAGACATCATTACCGGGGGAACGCTGATGCACATTCAAAACTCTCAATGGCAGGCTGCCGTCACATCCGACGGCAACGGGCGCGCGAGGTCTGGAGGATCTCGTTCCGCGCCGCTGCGTGTGGACGCACAGCGCAATCTTGAGCATGTACTGCGGGCCGCTCGCGAGGTGTTCGGCGAGCTGGGCTACGGGGCGCCGATGGAGGACTCGCGCGACGGGCCAGGGTCGGGGTCGGGACGGTGTACCGCCGTTTCCCGAGCAAGGACGTACTGGTGCGCCGAATAGCCGAGGAGGAGACCTCCCGGCTGACCGATCAGCGCGTACGGCCCTGGGCCAGGAGGACGAGCCGTGGTCGGCGCTGTCCCGCTTCCTGCGCACTTCGGTGGCGTCCGGCGCGGGCCGGCTGCTGCCGCCGCAGGTGCTGCGGGTGGGCGTGGAGGGCGCGACGGCGACGCCGGTGAGTCGCCGCTGGCGCGGGACGAGGCGCGGGTGCCGCAGCAGCGGCAGGCCGTGAGGCCGGCGGCGGATCTGCGACTGGTCGAGCCGCGGCCCACGGACGACGGCGGCACCGGGACGGACGGCCTGGGGAGTGACGACGCGGGTGCCGCGGCGCTGCTCGAGGTCGTGGGGCGGCTCGTGGACCGGGCGCGTGGCGGCCCCGGTGAGCTGCGCGGTGATGTGACGGTGGCCGACGTGCTGCTGGTGATCGCCACGGCTGCGCCTTCGCTGCCGGACGCGGCGCAGCAGGCGGCGGCTTCCGCCCGGCTGCTGGACATCCTGCTGGAAGGCCTGCGGTCCAGGCCCGTGTAGGTGCGTGGGCGTGGGTCCGTGGGTCCATGTTTCGTGGGTCCATGTTTCGTGGCTTCGTGGCTTCGTGGGCATTCATGGGGGTTCGCCCGTCGTCCGCCTGTTCGCCTGTTCGCCGAGGCGGCGGACGGTTCCGGTCCTTCGGGCGGGGCTTCCCGCCGCGGCCCGGGTGGACTTCCCGGGCCGCGGCGGCTTTTCAGCACGTCCGACGGGCGGCGGGCGGGTCCCCGGTCAGAGTGCGCGGCGCGGGGGGACTCCGCCGGCCACCGCGCGCTGGCGGGGGGCCGCCGTGCCCGTCCAGCACGTGCCCCGGCGCGACACCAGGCGGCGCAGCCACAGCTCCGTGGAGACCAGGTCGGCGATCCCGTCGAGCGGTACGGGTTCGCCCTCGGCCGCCGCGCGCAGGGCCTTGCGTACGACACGGGCCTCGATCAGACCCGCGTCGGCCAGCAGTGCGCGTCGAAGAGCGCGATCAGGTCGCCGACGGCGGCGCGCAGGCCGGCGCGGGCGGCTGCCGCCGAAGAGGCGTGGGACGTGGCGCCCCAGCCGGGCGGCAGGTCCTTGATCCCCGCACCGGACAGGACCGTGCGCAGGATCGCGGCGCGCGCGCCCGGCTGGACGCGCAGGGCTTCGGGGAGGTTGCGGGACGCCCGTACGACCTGGTTGTCGAGGAAGGGGGCGTGCAGACGCTGGCTGCGGACCTCCGCGGCCTGCTCGAAGACCCGGTGGTCGGCGGCGGCGCGGGCCAGGGCTGCCCGCGCGCGGGCCTCACCGGGGCGCTGCACGGACGTGGGTCTGGTCGCCGCCCCCTGGAGGCGAACCGATACCTCAGCCAGCGCCTCACCCGTCAGCCAGCGTGCGGCCGGCCCCGGCCTGCTCCAGGCGAGGGCGGCCAGTGAGGCCTCCAGCGCGCTGCGCCTCGCCGCCGTTGCCCCCCGCCCCTGGCGCCCGGTTCGTCGAAGCGGCGCTCCATGAGGCGGCCCGCCGTCTCCTCGATGCCCGCGCGGTACGGCGTACGGGCGAGGCGGCGGGCGGCGCGGTAGACGGTCAACGGGACGAAGAGCGAGTGGGCGGAGGGCCCTTCGACCTTGGCCAGCGCGGTGACGGGGCGCAGCATGTCGCGTCGTCTGCGGTCCATGAGCAGGTCGGCGAGGCGGGCCGGGTGGGCGTCGAGGACCTGGCGGGCACCGTGCCCCGTGAAGTGGTCGGCGCTGCCCGCGGCGAGACGGCGGCGGTGGCGCTCGGCGGTGACCAGGGACGGACCCGGTTCGTCGGTGAGCGGGCCGCTGCCCAGATCGGCGTACGGAAGGGCCTCGCCGCCGACGGCGACGACCACGTGGTGCAGGCGGGGGTTGGCGGCGATGGCACCGGCCCGCTCCAACTCCGCCTTGTTCCCACGGTCTTCGGCGGTCAAGTCGTTGAACGACGGCGAGCAGCCGCTCCCCCCGCGCCCGTGCCGTGGCCCAGGACCGTGCCGGGCAGCCCCGGCAGGCCCGCGGCCAGCAGGGCGAGGGTGGCGGAGGCGCTGCCGCCGGAGAGGTCGGCACCGATGCCGGGGACGGGCGCGCCGCGGGCGGCCCGGCGCTCGGCGGGGCCCATGCCGGGGACCGGACCCGGGTCGGGCGGCAGGGTCTCGGGGGCGTGGGCGCGGCGCGGTGAGTCTGGCCCGTACCGCTTCGACCAGGGCGTCGCGTACGTCGTCGACCGCGCGCTCCGGGTCGAGCTGGGGCGCGGCGACGGCGAGGGAGGCCACCGGTTCGTAGCCGGTGATCTCGCGCGAGCCCTCGCGCAGGACGAGGGCGTGCCCCGGCGGGATGCGCCGTACGCCTGCGTACGGCGTGCCGTCGCGCAGCGCCTCGGGGACGTCGGGGCAGGCGAGCAGCGCCGCGAGGTGGCCGATGTCGAGCTGTGCCTCGATGAGGTCGGCGAGCGGGAGCGCGGCGGTGGCGTACGCGGTGCCATTGGCCCAGGGCGTGTAGAAGACGGGCCGGGCGCCTGCCAGGTCACCGGCCACGGTGACGCGGCGGCCGACCTGGACGACGGCGGTGTAGCTGCCGGACCACGCGGTCAGGTGCCGCAGTGCGCCGCCGCGCGCCGCGAAGAGGCCGACGCGCAGTTCTTCGTCGGACGCGCCGCAGCAGCCGAGGACGGCGATCCGGGTGAAGGCGTCGACGCTGAGGGTGCGGACCTCGTCGGGGCGCCAGTCGCCGACGGCCCACAGGGGGTCCGGATCACCCCACAGGAGCTGGGCGCCGACCGGGTGCACGGTGAGGGATTCGTGGTCGGAGAAGGCGGAGGATCCGGGAGAGCCGGGAGAGCCGGAGGAAGGGGTGGCGCCGGCCGTGCCGACCGCGCCCACCGTCCCGAAGCTGGCGGCGACACTGCTCCACCCCACCAACCACCGCATCGCCGCCTCCACAGGCTGTGGACAACCAAACGCACGTACCGAAGCAGCCTCGAGAAACAGCTGCGAGAAGTAGCTTCGGGACCATGCTGCCACGACAACGGCGTACGAGAGGGGCTGCGGAAGGCGCGCGGGCAAGACAATGCACCCGCTGCGCGCAGGACTTCGGCCGGTTTGGGCGACAGGCGCCATTCGGCCATTCTGCGGGCGCGGTGCAGCCACGGGTGAACGCACGGTCCGGGAGGCGCTGTTCGCCTCCCGGACCGGTCCGCCACCCGCGGGGATGAAGGCGGCGGTGTCCCCCAGCCCGCTGGATCCAGTGCAGCGGGCCGACCCACGCGACTCCCATGGAAGCCGCTCCGGTACGAACCCGACGAGAGCGCACGGGCGGGCGCACGGCCACACGCACGGAGCACGGGGTGGGGCACGGGCGTTCGTGTAACTACACGAATCTCGCCATACGGAACACCGCCCCTTAACGGTCGGGATGCGGAGAACTACGCTGGGTTTACTGATGTCCTGCGCGGGCCGCATATTCCGGCTGGGCTGGCCGCGCGCTCGTGCGGGCAGTAAGGCCGGGAATGTCCCGGCGGACGGCCGTCTGTGGCGAGGGGTGGCGCATGTCCAGGGAACAACGCGGGCCGAACGAAAAGCTCGGCACGGTTCTCGCCCTCGCGGGAATCAGCAACGCCGGCCTGGCGAGGCGGGTCAATGATCTCGGGTCGCAACGCGGCCTGACACTTCGTTACGACAAGACGTCGGTGGCCAGGTGGGTGTCCAAGGGCATGGTGCCGCAGGGCGCCGCGCCCCACCTGATCGCCGCCGCCATCGGTGCCAAGCTCGGCCGCCCCGTGCCGCTGCACGAGATCGGCCTGGCGGACGCCGACCCGGCGCCGGAGGTCGGCCTGGCCTTTCCGCGCGACGTGTCGGCCGCGGTGCGCTCGGCGACCGAGCTGTACCGGCTGGACCTGGCGGGCAGGCGGGCGGGCAGCGGCGGCATCTGGCAGTCACTGGCCGGTTCGTTCGCGGTGAGCGCGTACGCCACACCCGCGTCCCGGTGGCTGATAACACCCGCCGACTCGTCGGTCGCGCGGGACTCCACGGCGACGTCGCCCGGTGAGCCGGCGTCCGACGCGACGCCGCTGCGGGTGGGGCACGCGGATGTGGCCAAGCTGCGGGAGGCGGCGGAGGACGCGCGGCGCTGGGACTCGAAGTACGGGGGCGGGGACTGGCGTTCGTCGATGGTCCCGGAGTGCTTACGGGTGGACGCGGCGCCGCTGCTCCTCGGCTCGTACAGCGACGACGTCGGTCGTTCGCTCTTCGGCGCCACGTCCGAACTGACCAGGCTGGCCGGGTGGATGGCCTTCGACACCGGGCAGCAGGAGGCCGCCCAGCGCTACTACATCCAGGCGCTGAGGCTCGCCCGCGCGGCGGCCGACGTGCCGCTGGGCGGGTACGTCCTGGCGTCGATGTCGCTCCAGGCGACCTACCGGGGCTTCGCCGACGAGGGCGTGGACCTCGCACAGGCCGCCCTGGAGCGGAACCGGGGCCTGGCGACCGCCCGCACCATGAGCTTCTTCCGGCTCGTGGAGGCACGGGCGCACGCGAAGGCGGGCGACGCGCAGGCGGCGGGGGCCGCGCTGAGGGCGGCCGAGGGGTGGCTGGAGCGAGCGCGGGAGGGCGATCCGGACCCGTCCTGGCTGGGCTTCTACTCGTACGACAGGTTCGCGGCCGACGCGGCGGAGTGCTACCGCGATCTGAAGGCGCCCCGGCAGGTGCGGCGGTTCACGGAGCAGGCGCTGTCGCGGCCGACGGAGGAGTTCGTGCGCTCGCACGGCCTGCGCCTGGTGGTGTCGGCCGTCGCCGAACTGGAGTCGGGGAACCTGGACGCGGCATGCGCGGCGGGCACGCGGGCGGTGGAGGTCGCGGGACGCATCTCGTCGGCGCGGACGACCGAGTACGTACGGGACCTGCTGCACCGGCTGGAACCGTACGGCGACGAGCCGCGGGTCGCGGAGCTGCGGGAGCGGGCACGGCCGCTGCTGGTGGCACCGGCGTAGGGACAGGGGCAGGGGCAGGGGGCCAGACTCAGAGGCAGAGGCAAAGGCAGAGGCAGGCTCAGGGGGCGGCTCTGGCGGTGGTTTGAAGGCACTGTCAGTGGGTCAGTGCATCATCGGGACTCCGGGGCGCTCTCCGGGAGGACACGGACCCGGACACGGCCGTGGTGGGAGGTGAAGCGATGCCGTACGACCGCTATGGCCGTTACGACTGCGACGTGCTGGTGATCGGCGCGGGAATCGTCGGTCTCTCGGCGGCGTACGCCGTCACGCGCGCCGCGCCGGGCACGCGCGTGACGGTGCTGGAGAAGGAGCGGGGCCCGGCCCTGCACCAGACCGGGCGCAACAGCGGCGTCATTCACAGCGGCATCTACTACCGGCCGGGCTCGCTCAAGGCCCGGTACGCGGTGCGGGGCGCGGCCGAGATGGTCAAGTTCTGCGCGGAGTACGGCATCGCGCACGAGGTCACGGGCAAGCTGATCGTCGCGACGGAGCGGGCGGAACTGCCGCGGCTGCACGCCCTGGTGCAGCGCGGCCGGGAGAACGGCATTCCGGTGCGGGAGCTCGGCCCCGCCCAGATAGCGGAGTACGAACCGAAGATACGGGGCCTGGCCGCGATCCAGGTGGCCACGACCGGCGTGTGCGACTTCGGGGCGTCGCGGCGCAGCTCGCGGAGAGCCTGAGCACGTCGGGCGCGGAGGTCCGGTACGGCGCGGAGGTGACCGTCGTCGACCGCGCCCCTGGGGTGTCGCCGTGCGGACGGCGGACGGGACGGTGGTGCGGGCGCGGGTCCTGGTGAACTGCGCGGGGCTGCACTGCGACCGGGTGGCGCGGCTGGCGGGTGACGACCCGGGGGTGCGGATCGTCCCGTTCCGGGGTGAGTACTACGAGCTGGCCCGGCCGGAGCTGGTGCGCGGCCTGGTCTATCCGGTGCCGGATCCGGCGTTCCCCTTCCTGGGGGTGCACCTGACGCGGGGCATCGACGGCGGCGTGCACGTCGGCCCGAACGCGGTGCCGGCGCTGGCGCGGGAGGGGTACGCCTGGTCGGTGGTACGGCCGCGCGAACTGGCCGGGACGCTCGGCTGGCCGGGCTCCTGGCGGATAGCGCGGCGCCACTGGCGGTACGGCGCGGGTGAGCTGCACCGCTCGGTGTCGAAGCGCGCCTTCACGGAGGCGGTGCGGCGGCTGCTGCCGGAGGTAACGGAGGCGGATCTGCGGGCGGCGCCGGCGGGGGTGCGGGCGCAGGCGGTGCTGCGGGACGGGACGCTGGTCGACGACTTCCTGATCCGGGAGGCGCCGCGCACGATCCATGTCCTGAACGCCCCGTCCCGGCGGCGGACCGCCTCGCTCCCGATCGGCCGGCGGGTGGCGCGGCGGGCACTGGGAGCACTGGAGGCGCTGGGGGTGAGGTAGGCCACCACCCTCCGGGGCCTGTGGTGCTTCGGGGCCTGCCGCACTCGGGGCTTGCCGCCCTCCGAGGTCCACCACCCTCCGGAGCCCGCCGCACCCAGGGTCAACCGCGCTCGGGGCCTGCGGCGCTCCGGAGCCCGCCACCCGCCGGGGTCAGCGGCGTTCGGGGCCTGCCTCACGAGCCCGCCGCACCCAGGGTCAGCCGCACTCGGGATCAGCGGCGCTTCGGGGGCCGCCGCCCTCCGGGGCTGCGGGGCTTTCCCCCTCCTGTCCGTCGCGCCGTAGAATCGGGGCATTGTGTCTGAGTCCTCCAGCGTCCGTCCCGGCGCCGCCCACCACGTCTCCCCCTTCCACCGAGCGAAGGGCGAGCCCCGCTTCCCCGGCGGTCCCGCGCCCGACCCCGCCGGGTCGCACCACGAGCGGCGGATCCGCAGCTTCCAGCCGCGGCGCAGCCGGGTGACCACGGGGCAGGCCGAAGCGCTGGAGCGGCTCTGGCCCCAGTGGGGCCTGGACATCGACGGGCAGCGCGTCCTCGACCTCGACGAGCTCTTCGGCGGCCGTGGAATGCCGGTCGTGCTGGAGATCGGGTTCGGGATGGGTGAGGCCACCGCGCAGATGGCCGCCGAAGACCCCGGCACCGGCATCCTCGCCGTCGACGTGCACACCCCCGGGCAGGGCAACCTGCTCGGTCTCGCCGAGCGCGCCGGCCTCACCAACGTCCGGGTGGCCAACGGCGACGCGATCATCCTGCTCCGCGAGATGCTGCCGCCCGCCTCCCTCGCCGGGCTGCGCGTCTACTTCCCCGACCCGTGGCCGAAGAAGCGCCACCACAAACGGCGCCTCATCCAGCCCGAGTTCCTCTCCCTCGCCGCGCCCAGCCTCGCGCCCGGCGCGATCCTGCACTGCGCGACCGACTGGGAGCCGTACGCCGAGCAGATGCTGGAAGTGCTCACCGCGCACCCCGGCTTCGAGAACACCGTGCCGGACGGCGGCTACGCGCCCAGGCCCGGATTCCGGCCGCTCACCCGTTTCGAGGGGCAGGGGCTCGACAAGGGCCATGTCGTGCACGACCTGTTGTTCCGCCGCAAGTAGAACCCGCGGCCGGAGCCCTCGGGCAGCGCCCCTGGGCATCGCCGGCTGTCAGTACCTCTCGTTAGGGTCGTCGGGTGTACGAGTCGCCTCCGCACCCCCGGCACCACCCGGCGGTCCCGGACTGTGAGCAGCAGCCGCAGTTCACCGCCGTACCGCCGCCTGCGCACTGGCGCTACAAGCCGCGCCGCGCCTGGTGGCGCGCCAGGGCGGTGCGCGCGGGCGCGGTGATCACGCTGCTCGCGCTCTGCGCCCTGGTGATCCTGGCGATCGTCCGCG
Organism: Streptomyces altiplanensis; assembly: GCA_003719395.1. GTDB lineage: Bacteria > Actinomycetota > Actinomycetes > Streptomycetales > Streptomycetaceae > Streptomyces > Streptomyces altiplanensis. Next base: position 18,097 of record RHMC01000080.1, on the reverse strand, counting down.
ACCAGACCGGCACCCAGGGCTTCCTGGTCGGCCTGGGGCTGGCGGTGCTGCCGGTGCCGCTGCTGGCCGCCGCGTTCCGCTGGCTGGACCGGGTGGAGCCCGAACCCTGGCGGAACCTTGTCTTCGCCTTCGCCTGGGGCGCGTTCGCCGCGGCCCTCGTCGCGATCATCGCGAACAGTTTCGCGACCCGCTGGATAGCCACGGCCACCGCCGATCCGGCGGGGGCCGAATCCCTCGGCGCGACGGTGATAGCCCCGGTCGTCGAGGAGAGCGCGAAGGCGGCGGCGATACTGCTGATCTTCCTTTTCCGCAGACGGGACTTCACCGGGATCGTCGACGGAGTGGTCGTCGCCGGCTTCACGGCGACCGGCTTCGCCTTCACCGAGAACATCCTCTATCTCGGCAACGCCTTCGGTGAGGACCAGGCGGCGGGCGCCTCCGGCCTCGCCTCGGTGACCGCGGCGACCTTCTTCGTACGCATCGTGATGTCGCCGTTCGCGCACCCGCTGTTCACGGTGCTGACGGGCATCGGCTTCGGGCTCGCCGCGCTCGCGCCGCAGCGGCGCCCGGGCCGGTGGCGGCCGGATCGCGCTGCCGCTGCTCGGTCTGGTGCTCGCCATGGGCGTGCACGCCCTGTGGAACGGCTCCGCGGCCTTCGGGACGTACGGCTTCTACGCGGTGTACGCCGCCTTCATGGTCCCCGCCTTCGCGCTGCTGACCTGGCTGGTGATCTGGACGAGCCAGCGCGAGCTGCGCACGATCGCCGCCGAACTGCCGCCTACGCCGCCGCCGGCTGGCTGCGGCCGGCCGAGCCGTCCGCGCTCGCCTCGATGCGGGCCCGTTCGCTGGCACGGGGCGCGGTGCGCGGCGCGTACGAAGCGGTCCGTACGGAAGCGGTCCGTACGGAAGCCAGGCGGCATCCGGCGGCCGGGCCGCGTCCCGGGCCGCCGCCCGTGCCGTCGCCGAGTACGAGCCTTCGCGACGTCCCTGGCCTTCCTGCGCCACCGGGCCCACCGCGGCGCGGTGGGCCCGGACTTCACGGCACGCGCGCAGGAGCTGCTGCACCACCTCTGGCAGCGCAGGGACGTGGCCGGGCCGGCCCTGGAGTACGCGGCGCGGGCGACAACCCGGGCATGGGCCCCGCCACCGCCCCCGTGGCAGCCCCAGCCGTACTCACGGCCGTCGTCGGCGCCGTGGTACGGACCGCCGCCCCAGCGCTCCGCCCCTCACCGGGACCACGCCGCCTACAACCCGTACCGGCAGCAGCAGCGGTAACAGAGCCGGCAGCCCTGGCGACGGGGGGTGTGTGCCAGGACTGCCGGGGATCGAGGGGAACCGCGGGACATACCGTCAGACCGTGAGGCCCTTGTCCCGCAGCCACGCGGCCGGGTCGATGCCGACGCCGCCGGGCGTGTGCACTTCGAGGTGCAGGTGCGCTCCCGTCACATTGCCGGTGGCGCCCACGCGGCCGATGACGTCGCCCGTTCCGACCTCTCCGGAGGTGACGGTCATCGAGGAGAGGTGGCAGTACCAGACCTCCGTGCCGTCCGGGAGCTCCAGGACGATGCGGTAGCCGTACGCACCCGACCAGCCCGCCGACTTGATGGTGCCGCCGTGCACGGCCTTGAGCGGCGTACCCGTCTGGGCGGCGAAGTCCAGGCCGGTGTGGTGGCCGGAGGACCACATCGAGCCGGACTGGCCGTAGGTGGAGGTGAGCGTGTACGACGAGAGCGGCAGCGAGTAGCTGGCGGCCAGCTTGGCGAGCCGCTCCTGCTCGGCCTTGCGCGCGGCCTCTTCCTCCGCCTTCCGCTTCTCCTCCTCGGCCTTCCGCTTCTCCTCCTCGGCCTTGGCCTCCGCCGCGCTCTGCTGCTCGGCCGCCTCGGCCGCTGCCTGCTCGGCGGCCTTCGCCTCGGCGGCCACCTTGGCCTCGGTGTCGGCGGCGTCCTGCTGCTGCTCGGCCTGCTGGAGGATGCGGGCGCGCAGTGCCTCGCCCGCGTCGGTGGTGCCCTGCTGCGCGTCGGCGGTGGAGACGCCCGCGGTGGTGAGCGGGGCGGAGGCCAGGATTGCCTGGCCCGCCGTGCCCGTACCCGCTTGGCCGCCGGAGCCGGAGTCCGAGTCGTCGGACATCAAGGCGCCTATGCCGGGAAGGGACGTGGTGTCGGGCAGCGAGTCCGCGATCGCGTCGGGAAGGGAGATCGAGACGGCCGGCTTGTCCTGCGCGGTGGCTATGCCCCCCGCGCCGACCGCGGCGATGACGCCGACGCCGAGAACGGTGGAACTACGGCCGATTCCGCCGCGCTGCTTGGCGACGCGATGACGGCCGCGCACGGGACGGATGGACTCCTCGGTGGGATTCCACTCTTCCCAGGTTCCCTCCGCGCACCGGGAATGCCGGCGGCGTTCGGTACGTTCGGTACCTCGTACCCGTAAGAGGGCAGGGTGGCTTCGGGGGCAGGCCTGTTGGACGCCACGGAGGCGTGCTCCTTTCCTTCCTTCTCGCCTACCGGGTTAGCTGACGGGTTCGGAGCAGGAAGGTCTCCTACGGGCTCCTCGTAGGTACGAAGGAGTCCGATTCACCCCAAGGAACGTGGTTCCCCGGTTCCCTTGCGGAATTCGGCGCGTGCGCACGGTGTCGCCTCTTGCGACGACTGGGACGACCGCGCTGCGTTATCGAACGTTAATAGACACCAGGTCCGCTTTCCAAGCTGTTCCAGTTGATCGTTAACGATATCGACTTGAACCAATCGCCACACAAGTGGTCGCAGTGGGGCGAGTTGACCTTCCCCCGATCGACACGCCGAAACCTCACTTCCATGACGGTTCGTCAATTGTTATGCGCAGTGGCGTCTAACGACTACACAGCGTCGCGGGTCTAGTTTCGTCACCATGGTTGTCAACAGCACGCGGTCCGTGGCCGACCGCTACCGCGAGTTCTCCGAACAGCAGGCGCACGGCGTCTCCCCCGCCTACGCCGAACTCACCGCCCGCATCAGCGAGGACGAGGACCTCTGCGCCCTCATCGCCGCCCTGCCGCCCGGCAACAAGCAGCAGCCCAATCTCCTCCTCGCGGCCGTCCGCTTCCTCGGCGGTCCCTACGAGCGGTGGGCGCCCTTCCGCGCCTGGACCCTGGCCCACTGGGACGCCGTACGCGCCGTCGGCTGACCCGCTTCACCCAGACCAACGAGCCCGCCCGCTGCGCCACCCTGCTGCCCCTCCTCGCCGCGCTCCCGCAGCCCCTCGCCCTCATCGAGGTCGGCGCCTCCGCCGGCCTGTGCCTCCACCCCGACCGTTACGCCTACCGCTACGACGGCGGCGCCGTCCTGGGCTCCTCCCCCGTCACCTTCGACTGCCGTACGGAGGGCCCCGCGCCCCTCCCCGCCGCGCTGCCCGGCATCGCCTGGCGCGCCGGCATCGACCTCAACCCCTTCGACACCACCGACGAGGACGACGTCCGCTGGCTCCAGTCACTGATCTGGCCGGGCCGCGCGGAGCGCCCGCGTCAGCAGCTCGCCGCCATCGAGGCCGTACGGACGGCGCCCCGCCCCCGCATCGTCCGCGGCGATCTCGTCGACGAACTCCCGGCACTGGCCGCCGAAGCCCCGGCGGACGCCACCCTGGTCGTCTTCCACACCGCCGTACTGACCTACCTGCCGCTCGCCCGCCGCGAGGAGTTCGCCGCGCTCGTCCGCGAGCTGCCGGGCCACTGGATCTCCAACGAGCACCACACCGTGCTGCCCTGGCTCGACGCCCCCGCCCCCGACGACGAGCACCTGCTCACCCTCGCCCTCGACGAGCGCGCGGTCGCCTTCACGGCTCCGCACGGTCAGAGTCTCCACTGGCTCGGTGCGACGAGTGCGCCGAGCGCGACGGATGTGACGGGTGTGTCGGATGTGACGCCACCCGCCTGACCAGGCCCACGGTCCGGCGGCGGTCCGGCTGCCCCTCGGCGGGCCGCGCGACCGCCAGCAGGGCCATGTCGTCCGTGGCGCCCGTGCGTGTGCAGCCGTACGTCGTCGGTGATCGCGTCCAGCAGTTCCTCGGGGCCCGGGAAGATCCGCCCGCGCAGCCGCGCGGGCGGATCGTAGAAGACGCCGGCGGCGTTCCTGGCCTCGGAGAGGCGTCCGTGAAGAGCAGCAGCGTGGCGCCCGGAGGGAACGCGCGCTCCTGGGCCCGGTCGGGCCAGGTCCCCAGCTCGCCCATCCCCAGCGGCAGCGCGGCCTCGTCCGGCGCGATCTCCGTGAGAGCCCCGTCGGCGTACAGCATGAGCGGCTCCGGATGGCCGCGGTTGACCAGCCGCACGACACCCTGGCCGCGCGGGATCTCGGCGAGTACGGCGGTCGTGAACCCCTCGAAGGCGTCGAGCCCGTCCCGCCGCGCGCCCTCCCGCATGAGCGCCCGCTCCAGCCGCTGCACGACGCCTTCGAGCGATCTCTCTGCTCGCGGCCTCCCGGAACGCCCCGATGACGACGGCCACCGCCTCCACCGCGTCGAGGCCCTTCCCGCGTACGTCGCCGACCACCAGCCGCACCCCGGCCGGTGTGTCCTGCACGGCGAAGAGGTCCCCGCCGATGAACGCGTCCGCCTGCGCGGCCTCGTACCGCGCCGCGACGTGCAGACCGGCGATCCGGGCGGGGGGGCGTGGGGATCACGGCGCGCTGGGCCGCCTCGGCGATGGTGCGGGCGGAGGCGAGCTGCTCGCCGCTGCGGCGTACGACGCGGTTGATGACCAGCGCGAGGACGGCGACGGTGACGACGGTGACCAGTTCGGTCACGGACTCGATCTCGGCCGAGGTGCCGTTGTACAGGTGCAGCCCCACGACGGCGGCGACCGCGGCGCCACCGGCCAGGAGCGTGTTGCGCAGGGAGAAGAACGGCGCGGCGATCAGCGGGGCGGCGGCGAAGAGCGGTGACGCGGTGAAGTGCGGCGGCGTGACGACGTCGAAGACGAGCCCGCCGACGATCAGCAGCACCGGCAGTGCCCGGAGGAAGTGCCGGGCCGCCCCCACGGCGTCGACGCCCGCTCCGCCTTGCTTCCCCACCTGTGGTCTCCCGCTCGCTCCGCATCCGCGTGCGGACGGTACCGTGCCCAGCCCGGGCTGGCCGTAGCCGCGCCGCACGGCCATCCGGGGGCAGCCGACCGGGGGACGGCGGCGCTCGTGCGAGCCGCAAACGACGAAGGTCCGGATCCCTTCCGAGATCCGGACCTTCGTTTTCTTCTTCAGTAGCGGGGACAGGATTTGAACCTGCGACCTCTGGGTTATGAGCCCAGCGAGCTACCGAGCTGCTCCACCCCGCGTCGTTGAACCCAACTCTACGCCATTCGGGGACCGGCTCCGACCACTTACGCCTGCGCGGCGATCACCCGCGCGGCGATCATGCGCGCGCACTCCATGGACTCGGTCCGCGTGGTGTCGACCTCAAGGTCGTACACGACACCGCGGTGCACGAGCTCCGCCTGCGCCGCCGCCATCCCCGGCACCCGGTCCCCGCGGGCCACCTCGCGCCCGGCGGCGACAGCGCTCTCGCACCGCACCCCGACCCACAGCACGCCGAGCCCCTCGAGGGCGGTCCGCCAGCGGTCCTGCGAGGCTGCCCCGCCGAGAAACACCTCGTCGACGACGATCCGCGCCCCCGCACGCGCCCTCTCGGCGACTCCACGGCTCCACGCCACGTCCAGCGCCCGGAACTCGTCTCCCACGGACACCTGCCCGTCCGCCCCGAACCCGATCCCGCCGGTCTCCGCCTGCCGCAGCGACGCGGGCACGGCCTCGACCAGCGTGTCGGCCCCGAAGGCCGGCCAGGTCCCGGGCAGTACGGCCTGCAAGCAGCGCGCGATGCCCGACTTGCCCGAGCTGGAACCACCGTTGAGGACGATCACCCGGACTGTCACGGCGTCACTGCAACGACCGCGCCCAACCCCTGTCCGGGCGATGGGCGTTGTCCGCCGGCGCTACTCGGCGACCTCCGTCCGCTCCCACCACTCGTAGACGGTCAGCCGTCCTTCGTCACTGTCCTGGTGCCTCGTCGTGACCTTGAAGTGTTCGTACCCGCCGCGGTGCGGAATCTTCAGTTCCTTCCCGGGAGGAGTGATCGGGACGATCCGCTCGCGCAGGTCGTCCGGGCCGCCTTCGAGGAGTGCCTTGTCCGTCATGCCCCCAGTCTTCCCAGGCACGAGCCGGCGCGCACGCGGACGCGCCCGGGGCCGAAGACGCGAAAGCGCCCCGGCCGGGACGAGCCCGGCGGGGCGCTGACGTGCAGGCCGGCCGGGAATCCCCGGCGCCTCGGGCGGTAGGCCGTGTGGGACTCGAACCCACAACCAACGGATTAAAAGTCCGCTGCTCTGCCAATTGAGCTAACGGCCCTCGGCGCGTCACCCCCGAGCATAACCGCAGCGGGCCCTGCAGCCGATCGGGTATCGGTTGCCGGGCCCGTCGGAGTCAGCCCGGACCCTAGAACAGACCCTTGTAGTTCTGCCAGCCGGTGGCGATCTGCGTGCGGTTGCCGAAGGAACCGCGGCCGTCGCCGTCGTTGCGGAACAGCTTCCCGGCGGAGTCGCGTTCGACGATGTCCGCCTTGCCGTCACCGTTCAGGTCACCGACGCCGACGACGGCGTTGTACGACCGGCCCCAGTCCTTGAAGACCTGGACCCGCCCCTTGAACGTGCCGTTCCCCGTACCGTCGTAGCGCCACAGCCCGCCCGACCTGTCGTGCCCGAGCAGATCCGCCTTGCCGTCGCCGGTGATGTCGCCGACACCGGCGATCCGCCCGTACGTCTTCCAGTTCGTGCCGACCCGCACCTTGGCCCTGAACTTCCCGCCGGCCGCGCCCGCGTAGAAGTACATGTCTCCCGTCGACGTCTGACGTGCCACCAGGTCCGTACGGCCGTCACCGTTCATGTCGCCGGGGGACGTCAGTACGTCGTACTGCCCCCAGCCCGTCCCGATCGAGGTGTACGCGGTCGACGTCGTCAGCGCCTTCCCGCAGCGGGGCCTGTACGCACGCAGCTCGCCCGACGGCTGCCGCACCAGCACGTCATTGCACCGGTCGCCGTTCACGTCACCGAACGGCACCGCGTACGCCGACGCCGGCCAGCCACTGCCCGACGTCTTGCCGGAGAACTTCCCCCCTGCCGTTCCGTGGTGGAAGGTGAAGGAACCGGAGCTGTTGAGCGTCAGCAGGTCGCCGACGGCGTCGCCCAGGGCGAAGTCGTGGCGCACCGGTCCCGCCCCCCGCAGCCTGACGGTCCCGGTCCGCCGCAGCGCGGGGCCGTTGCCGTCTGCCGGTACGGCGGAGAGCGTCCAGGCGTAGGTGCCGTTCGGGAAGGGGACGTCACCCGGCACGTCCGGGACCATGCCGTGCCAGTGGGCGGTGAGCCGCTCGCGCGCGGCCCCGCCCCGCACCGTGTCGACGACCTTGCCGGTGGCCTTGTCGCGCAGCGTCAGCGTCCAGGACGCGGCCGGTTTGGACAGCGGAGTGGTGGTGACGTCCTGGGGTACGGCGTCGAAGGTGCGCGGAGTGATCTCGGGGTGGTCTTCCGGCGTTCCGGCGGCGGTCATGGGCTGCCCGAGGACACCGGACGGGATCAGATGCGTCCGCTCCTGGTCGTCCACGTACGCGGTGTTCCCGCCGAAGCGGTCGACGGTCCACCGCACATGCCGCTGCGAGACCCCCGTGTCGGGCAGCTCGCCGACGGTACGGCTCCGGGCCTGTCCGGTGTCCACCGTGGTGAGCACGAGTCTCCCGGCGGCCCTGTCGTGCGTGACCAGCCATCCGTCGCCGAGCAGCGCCTCGCCCGAAGGCACGGGCACGGACTTCTTCGCCGTACGGTCGTACACCCCGGCGGGACCGCCCGAGGGGCAGCTCCAGTACAGCCAGCGGCCGACCGCCTGGAGCTCCTGCGGAACGCAGCCGGCGCCGGTGTCGGCCGTTTCGGTGGTCTTCTGGGTCGCGACATCCAGGGCGGTGACTACGCCCTTTGCCGCGCCCGGGGTCCACAGCCGCCCCGCCCACACGGAGGCGGCTCCAGGAACGCGCTGGACGACGGCCTTGCCGTCGGACAGGCGGTAGACGGTCTGCTTCTTGGCGGCCGAGGACGTGTGGATCAGGTGGTCGCGGGTGACGGAGGTGATCTCCCCTCCCTGGGGAACCGCGAGCGTGATGTGGTCGTCGCCTCCCGGCCCGTCGACACGTACGAGGTCGCGCTCGGCGTTGTCCCGCTCCAGCCGCGCGAACCGCCCGTCGCCCAAGCCGTGCAGCGCGCCGCACGCCGCGTCGCCGTCCGCGCACGGGGGCACGTCATAGCCGTAGTCGGTGAGCCGGGCGCGCTCTCCGTAGGCAGGCGTGCCGGTGGCACTGAGCGTGCGGCCGTAGTCCCGCTTCGCGCCCGTGCTGTTGTCGATGAGACCAAGGCGTCCCTGGGCGAGCGACAGCCCTTCCACGGTGGCGGGCACGGGCGGCAGCTTCTTGACCAGCGCCACCTGCGGCCTGCCGTCCGGACCGGCGGTTACGCGACGGATACCCCAGTCGTCGGCCTTGTAGCCGCCGACGGCCACCGCCGTGCCGTCCGGTCCCGCCAGCACACGCCTGTTGGTGCTCCGCAGGAGCGTGATCGACGGGCCGCCGTCGAGCGGCACCGCCTCCAGCGCCGGGGACGTGGCGGACGTGTAGACGAGCCATTCCCCGACCACCGCCCAGCCGGTCGTAGGGCTGGACAGCGGTGTCCCCGGCTTCAGCACCGTCGGGGTGGCCGAGAGGTCGTCACGGGGAACGGACCACACGGTGAGCTCGGTCGCGTTGTAGAGGGTGAGGCGCTCGGGCGTCAGCTCGGGGTTCCAAAACCCTGCTCCCAGCGGCGGGGTGACCCCGCTCACGACACCCGTCGACTTGTCGACGAGGATCAGCCGCTGCGTACCGCCGACCTCCGCCCTCAGGACGACGGAGGTGTCGTCACCTGTGGCGTGCGACCGCAGCACTGTGCCCTCGGGCAGTCCGGTGATGCGCACATCACGGGTCGCCCCCTCGGGGCTCAGCGACAGCAGATGCAGATGGGTCGTGCTCGTACCGTCGCTGTTGACGACGCTCTCGGCGGTCAGGACGGTCGAGCCGTACGTGACGCGATGCCTCTGGCCCTCGGGGACCGTGATCGTACGGACTGAACCGTCCGCCGCGTCCCGAAGCTCGACGTCGCCGTTCTCCTTGCCGAAGGCCAGTACGTCACTTCCGGTGGCAGAGCCGGGAGCGCCGCTCTCGCGGGTGCTGACCGGAAACGTCTTGCCGTCCGCGAAACGGGTCCACAGCCTGCCGCTCCGGCCCTCTTCAGTGTGGAACACACCTTGTCGGCCGGTGCCGTCAGCGCCACCGACGACGGGCCCCTGCAAGGTCGCGTCCCGGACGGTTGTGCGGTGTTCCGCCGGGATCAGGGCCTCTTGAGCCTGTTGCGTCCCGCCGTCCGCCACGGCTGCTTGCAGCGGCGTCAGAGCGGCGGTGAGCCCAATTCCCACGGCTGCGGCGATCGTGCCGCGTACAAGGGCATGACGTGTCACTGAGGTCCCTCCCCGGGAGCCTGAAGAAGGCATGGGAAGGCGACGGCGGCATGCGCGCCGTCGGCGAATCGAATCGAGCCACGCCCCCCGGCAGTGCTCCCCATGCAAGTGGGCGGATCGTAACAGCAGTGACGTATGTGGGGAAGGGAAAAGAAAGGCGGGCCCGTTCGTGAAGAACGGGCCCGCCTTTGCAGATCAGCGGCCTATGCCGCCGAGTTGATCAGCTGTCAGCTGCGCTTCCAGCGCGGCTTGTCGTCACGGCGGCCGAACGAGCCGGTGCCGGTGCCGGTGCTGCCGCTGCCGCGGTGGTCGTCACGACGGCCCTGCGGGCGGTCGTGGCCGCCGGAGCGGAAGCCGCCGCCTGCCGGACGTCGTCGCGACGGTCGCGTTGAACGGACGGTCGCTGCCGCCGGAGCGGAAGCCACCACCGGTCGACGGACGGTCGCTGCGGTCGTCGCGGCGGAAGCCACCGGACGCGGGGCGGTCGTCACGACGGTCGTTGCCTCGGTAGCCGGTGGCCGCCGGGCGGTCGCTGCCGCTGCGCTCGCCGCCACGGAAACCACCGGACGGACGGTCGTCGCGACGGAAGCCGCCGGACGCGGGGCGGTCGTTGCCGCGGAAGCCACCGGACGGACGGTCGTCACGGCGGAAGCCGCCACGGTCGCCACCCCGGTCGTCACGACGGTCGCCGCCACGGTCGTTGCCACGGAACCCACCACGGTCGCCACCGCGGTCGTTGTTGCCCCGGTAGCCACCACGGTCGTTGTCACGACGCTCGAAGTTGCCACGGTCGTCGCGGCGCTGACGCTGCTCCTCCGCCGCCTTCGCGGCAGCGGCGGCCTCGGCCTGAGCCTCTTCCTGGGCCTCGGCCTCAGCGGCGGCGGCGGCCTCGGCGACAGCGGTCTCCGGGTCCTCGCCACGCTCACGGGCGGCACGGGCGACCAGACGGTCGGCCTCCTCGCGGAGCTCGGTCGCACGGCGCTGGACGCGCTCCAGCTCGCGGGTGAGCTCCTTGGCCTCGCGCTCCGCCTGCTTGGCGGCGTTGCTCGCGGAATCGGCCTGGACCTCGGTCAGCGAACGGGCGCCGGTGATCTCGGCGACCTCCGGCTCGAACGCGCCGGCGCCGCCGACGATGTGGCGCGAGGCGTCGACGCCCGCGTCCTCCATCAGACGGAAGATCTGGCGGCGCTGGTGCGGCAGCGACAGGGAGACGACGACACCGGACTTGCCGGCGCGGGCGGTACGGCCCGAGCGGTGCAGGTAGTCCTTGTGGTCACCGGCCGGGTCCACGTTGAGCACCAGGTCGATGCCGTCGACGTGGATACCGCGAGCGGCGACGTCGGTGGCGACCAGGGCGTTGACGTAGCCCTTCTTGAAGTCCTCGAGAACGCGCGTACGGGCGCCCTGCGTCATGCCGCCGTGCAGTGCGTCGGCCTTGACGCCCGAGTCCTGGAGCTGCTCGGCGATGCGGTCGCCGCCCAGCTGGGTGCGGACGAAGATGATCGTGCGGCCCTTGCGGGCGGCGATCGCGGCCGTGACCGGCGCCTTGTCCTTCGGCTTCACGACGAGGACGTGGTGGGTCATGGTCGAGACGTTGCCCTGGGCGCTGTCGACCTCGTGCGTGACCGGGTTGGTCAGGTAGCGCTTGACCAGCGTGCTGATCTCGTTCTCCATGGTGGCGGAGAAGAGCATGCGCTGGCCGCCGCCGGGGATCTGGTCGAGCAGCTCGGTGACCTCGGGCAGGAAGCCCAGGTCGGACATCTGGTCGGCCTCGTCGAGGACGGCGACCTGGACGTTCTCGAGCGACGCGGCGCCTCGGTTGAGGAGGTCGCGCAGACGGCCCGGGGTGGCGACGAGGACGTCGACGCCGCGCTCCAGCGCGTAGATCTGGTTGCTCATGGACGTACCGCCGCAGACGACCTTCATCTTCAGGCCGAGTACGTCGCCGTACGGCTGCAGCGCGTCCGCGACCTGCATCGCGAGCTCACGCGTCGGGGTCAGGATGATCGCGCGGGGCTTCTTCTTCTCGGTGTGACCGCCGGCCAGCCGGGCCAGGGTCGGCAGACCGAAGGAGAGCGTCTTGCCGGAACCGGTGCGGCCGCGGCCGAGGATGTCCTTGCCGGCCAGGGCGTCCGGGATGGTCGCGGCCTGGATCGGGAAGGGGGCGGTGACGCCGTTCTGCGCGAGCTTGCGGACGATGCCGTCCGGCAGGCCCAGGGAGGCGAAGGTCACGGCGGGCTCGGCAGGCTCGGCGGGCTCAGTGGCCTCGGCGTCGGCCTCGATCGCGTCGTCGATCTCGACAATCTCGTCGAGCTCTGCGGTGATCTCGGTGGCCTCGATGACGTCGGCGGCCTCTACGGCCGTCTCGTTCTCGGGCATGGCGGTGCGGTCAGTGCTGGAAATGGACATACGAAATGCGAAACCTCTCGGAGTCTCGGCACGCGCCCAAACTCCGTGAAATCGCAAATCAATCGCAAATTTCGACCGCCTCAGTGCGGTCAGTCACGGTAAGGGAGAGTACGCGCCACGGGGCGCTCCAGGTCCTCGTTCTTTACGAGAACTCAACGGCGCCGGGCAATGGGGTCAAACGATCTATAACCATACGCACCCTTCCCCCGTTCTGGCAAACCGGGGTCCCTACACCGGCCCGACCTGCGGTGATGCCACCGGCTTGCGCTCCATTTCGCGCCGCTCCCCCATCGCTGCGGTCTGCGTGTCGGCCGCCGGCGACGCCGAGGGCGGCGGCGTGCTCGGCTCCGGCTCGGACGGCGTCACGGGGGGCGGCTCCGTCGTCGGCGGCGGCTCGGTGGGCTCGGGCGGGCGCGTCGGTGCCGCCGTGCTCTCCGTCGGCGTCGGCACGCCGGGGCGCGGCTTCGGCCGGGTGCCGCCCTTCGGGGGCGGGGCCTGGCCGCTCTTCGACGGTGCGGCGGAGACGCCCGGCGACGAGCGGGGGCCCGCCGACTCGTCGTGCCCGGCCTTGCCGTCGTCGTCCGCCTTGGCGTTCTTGCCGCCCCCGGCCCCCCTGCCGCCGTCGCGGCTGGTCACCGCTGCCGCCGGTGTGGCCGATCTCCGTCCCGATCCTCGCCTTCGCCCCGTCGGGTTCCGCCGCCGCGCCCTGCCGGGCCGCCGGGCGGGTGGGCGCCGGCTCGCTCCCCTCGTCGGTCACGCTCATGCAGCCCGCCGACGCCGCGGCCACGAGCACGACAGCGGCCAATCGGACCGGGGCCAATCGGACAGGATGGGGCAACTGGCGCACGGGCGGCACCTCCGGGGCACGGCAAGCGGGATTTCACTGCCCAACTCCCTTTGCCCCACAAGGGACACGCAAGGGACCCGCAGGGAACAGGCAGGGACCGCGCGGGACAAGCACCCGCCGCCCGCGCACCGCCCACGAGCGGCAGACGCCCGACGGGCCGTCACCCCAGCAGCCCCCGCGCAAGATCGAATCCCAGGAAGACCGCACCGAGACCCACCAGCAGCGACGCACCCGCGTTCGCCGCCGCCAGGAACGTCCAGCCGCGCTCCGCCAGCCGCAGCGTCTCGTAGCTGAAGGTCGAGTACGTCGAAAGGGCCCCGCACAGCCCGGTCCCGAGCAGCGCGTACGTCCCCGAGGACACCAGCGCTCCCGCCAGCACCCCCAGCACCAGGCTCGCCCCCGCGTTGACCACGAGCGTCCCCCACGGGAACACCGAATCGTGCCGCCCCTGGACCGCGCGGTCGTCAGGTACCGCAGCGGCGCCCCGACCGCGGCCCCGGCCGCCACCAGCAGCCAGGTCACGCGTCCGCCGCCCGCCCCACGGCCGCCCGCGTCACCGCCGCCGCCGCCCACACCGCGCCGAGCGCCCCCGCGAACGTCCCGGCGGCGTACACCAGCGCGGTGAGCGCGTCGCCCCGGTCCAGCAGCCGGGCCACATCCAGGGCGTACGTCGAGAAGGTCGTGAAGCCGCCCAGCACACCGACCCCCAGGAACGGCCGGGCCAGCGCGTGCCCCCGTCCCTGCTCACTCACCAGCACCATCAGCACCCCGATCATCGCGCACCCCACCACATTGACGCCGAAGGTCGTCCACACACTCCCGGGCCACGCCACCCCCGCCCCGTACCGGGCCAGCGCCCCCAGCGTGCCGCCCGCCGAGACCGCCGCGAGCACCCGCCACTTGCCGCTCCCGGCGGTCTCGGCGCGGTGCGCGGGCACATGCAGGTCGACGTCCGGGTCGATCGCACCGTCAGAACCGGTCGCGCGGCTCACCCGTACCCCAGCGCGTGCAGCCGCTCGTCGTCGATCCCGAAGTGGTGCGCCACCTCGTGGACGACGGTGATCTCCGTCTCCGCGACGACGTCCTCCCGGGACTCGCACATCCGCAGCGTCGGTCCCCGGAAGATCGTGATCCGGTCCGGCAGCACCCCGGCGTACCACTCGCCGCGGTCAGTCAAGGGGGTCCCCTCGTACAGCCCGAGCAGATCCGGCTCGTGGTCCGGGTGGTCCGCCGACGGCTCGTCCTCCACGAACACCGCGACGTTGTCCATCAGCCGCGTCAGCTCCGGCGGGATCCTGTCCAGCGCCTCGGCGACCAGTTCCTCGAACTCCTCACGCGTCATCTCCAGCACCTGGCCATTGTCACGTAGATTCCGCCCGACGGGCGGGGGTGGGCGCCGGCGGGCATGAGCCGCCGCCCGCATGGGCATACGGCAGCAATGGCCCGCGCTCCTTTTCGTGCCGTGCTCACCCGGCTTCAACGCCACTACCGCTCCCACCACACCGCCCCCACCAGCACCCTCGTACACGCCCCGCACCCCTATGCGCGGATGTTCGGCCTCGCCGCGGTGGTCCTCTGCGGTGCCTGGCTCGGCCTGCTGATCGTCGGCAGCGTCCGTACGCCGGTCGGCCCGGTGGACGCGACCATGACGCTGCGCGCGTCCGCCGTCGGCGGCACGAAGATCAACGTCTCCCCTCTCGGCGCCCTCGCACTCGACACCCACACCGCCCCCGTCCGCCTCGACGTGGACGTCGACCAGCTCGACCCGGCCCGCTCCCAGGCCCTCGTCGAACACCCCGAACGCCTCTCCGGCCTCCAGGAAGAGATCTCCCAGGACGTCGCCGACGGCACCACCGAACTGGCCGTGCGCTCCTGCGTCGCGGTCGTGTCGGGCGCCACCGCCCTCGGCCTGGCCGTCTACCGGCGCCCGCGCCGCGCCCTGGCGGCGGGCGGCCTCCGCGCTCGCCCTGCTGACGGCGTCGGGCATCAGCGCGTACGCCACCTGGAACCCGAAGTCGGTCCTGGAGCCCAAGTTCTCCGGGCTCCTCTCCTCCGCGCCCTCCGTGGTCGGCAACGCGCGCAGCATCGTCAGCGAGTTCGACGTCTACCAGAAGGAACTGGCGCGGCTCGTCACCAATGTGACGAAGCTGTACGACGCCACGTCGACCCTCCCGACCTACCAGCCGGACCCGGCCACGATGCGCGTGCTGCACGTCTCGGACATCCATCTCAACCCGGCGTCGTGGCACATCATCGGCTCGCTCGTCGAGCAGTACGACATCGACGTGATCATCGACTCCGGCGACACCATGGACCACGGCACCGCCGCCGAGAACGGCTTCCTCGACCCGATCTCCGACCTCGGCGCCCCGTACGTCTGGGTCCGCGGCAACCACGACTCGGCCGCCACCCAGCGCTACCTCGAACGGCTCAAGGGCGTGCACGTCCTCGACGAGGGCAGGGCGGTGACGGTGGCGGGACTGCGGATCGCGGGCACGGGCGACCCGCAGTTCACCCCGGACCGCTCGGTCGAGGCACAGGGCGACCCGGCCGAGCGCATGGCGGGCATCCGCCTCGCCTCGGCCCTGCGCGACCAGAAACGCGCCGGCACGCCCGTCGACATCGCGGTGGCGCACAACCCGGTGGCGGCCCGCGAGACGGACGGCACGGTCCCGCTCGTCCTGGCCGGACACATCCACAACCGCAAGAACGAGGTCCTCGGCCAGGGCACCCGCCTGAAGATCGAGGGCTCGACGGGCGGCGGCGGCCTGCGCGCACTCCAGAACGAGAAGCCGGAGAAGGTACGGGCGTCGGTGCTCTATCTGGACCGTACGACCAAGCGGCTGCAGGCCTGGGACGAGATCACGCTGGGCGGCCTGGGCCTGACGACGGCCGAGGTCAGCCGCCGTCTCCCCAAGGAGAACAGCCCAGGGGCCACCCCGTCCCCGTCCCCCACGCGGACCCCTTCCCCGGCCTCCCCCTCACCCTCCCCGTAAACCGTTTTGGCGATCGGTCCCGCCATCCCATATGCTTCTCACGTCCCCGACGCGCTGCAAAGCGCCCAGGCGGGCTCTAGCCCTCATCGTCTAGTGGCCCAGGACGCCGCCCTTTCAAGGCGGTAGCACGGGTTCGAATCCCGTTGGGGGCACGCACAACCGTGTGCGAGACTTGGTCTCGCACCACGCTTGGTCCTGTGGAGCAGTTTGGAGTGCTCGCCACCCTGTCAAGGTGGAGGCCGCGGGTTCAAATCCCGTCAGGACCGCTGCGGATCGAAAGATCCGAGTGGCTGGGTAGCTCAGTTGGTACGAGCGATCGCCTGAAAAGCGATAGGTCGCCGGTTCGATCCCGGCCCCAGCCACCATTTCGAAGGCCCCGTCCACCGGACGGGGCCTTTCGTGTTACCCCTCCTCCGCCGGGGCCTTGCGGCGCCGGGCGCGCAGGGCGAGCACCACTCCCACCACCGCCACCACTGCGGCCAGCAGCACCGCGTCGGGCACCGCCTCGCCGAGACCGCTCACCCACTGCTCGACGGCGAACGAGTCGTCCACGTCCAGCAGCCCGGGCAGGGCCGTCGTCCCGTCGAACACGAGGAAGAGCGTGCCCAGCGTGACGAAGAAGAGCCCGGACAGCAGTGACGTGGTGTGCAGCTCGAAGCGCCCCGCCCGCAGCGCCCGCCCGCGCAGCCACCGCCGCCTGCCCAGTTCGAAGCGCTCCCAGCCCAGGGCGAGCAGGAACAGCGGCACGGCCATGCCCAGCGCGTAGACGGCCAGCAGCAGTCCGCCGTACACCGGGCTGCCGCTGACGGCCGCGACCGTGAGGACGCTGCCGAGGATGGGACCCGCGCAGAAGCCGGCGAGCCCGTAGACGGCTCCCAGCGCGTACACCGAGACGGCCGTCGTGGGCCGGATCCGTCCGGAGAGGGAGGCGATACGGCGTGGGGCGAAGCCCATGCCGAGGATCTGCGCGAGGCCGAGTGCGATGATCAGCCAGCCGCCGGCGAGGACGAGCTGGTCGCGGTGCCCGTAGAAGAGCCGTCCGGCGTACGAGCCGGCCGCGCCCAGCGGCACCAGGGTGGTGGCGAGCCCGGCGTAGAAGATTCCGGTTCTGGCCATCAGCCGTGACGCCGAGTCGATCGAGTACGCGAAGAAGGCGGGGAGCAGCAGCGCGCTGCACGGGCTGAGCAGGGCGAGCAGGCCGCCGAGGAAGGCGGCCAGGTATCCGATGTCGGCGTTCACTTCGCCGCCTCGTCCGTCTTCCCCGTCGTCCCCGTCTTCGTCTTCCCCGTCTTCTGCGCCTTCTGTGTCTTCACCGTCTCCGCCGCCGCCTCGATCGCCTCGGTGAAGGTCTCGGCGGGCTGGGCGCCGGCGATCGGCCGGCCGTTGACGAGGAACGACGGCGTGGAGGTGGCGCCCAGCCGGTACGCCTCCTCCTGGTCCTTCTTCACGGCCTTCACGGCCGCTTCGCTGCCGGCGTCCCGGGTGAAGCGGGCGATGTCCTCCACCCCGGCCTCCTCGGCCAGCGCCTTGAGCCTGGCGTCCCCGAAGCCCTTCTCCTTGGCCCCGTCGGCGTACGCGGCCGCGTGGAACTGCCAGAAGCGTCCCTGCTGCCCGGCCGCCCACGCGGCGCGGGCCGCCGCGTCCGACTCCTTGCCGAAGATCGGGAAGTTGCGCCACTCGATGCGCAGGGTGCCGTTGTCGACGTACTTCTTCACGAGCGCGGGCTCGGTGTCGCGGGCGAACTTTCCGCAGTAGCCGCACTTGAAGTCGGCGTACTCGATGAGCACGACGGGCGCATCCGCCCTGCCCTGCGCGAGCGTGTCCCCGGCGTCGCGGCGGGCGAGCTTCGCGAGCTCGGAGTAGACGTCGGCCTGCGGGTCGGAGGAGACCTCGGCCGTCGCGGCGGAGTCGCGCCCGTCGGGCTTGGTGGCGGTGTACGAGACGACGCCGAGCAGGACGGCCGCGGCGGCGACGGCCGCGCCGATGGCGAGGGGCTTGGAGCGGTTGCGGTTACGGGAGGGAGCCATGGGTGTTCGGTACTCCTGACGGAATGCGGAAGCGGAGGAGGCGGAGGGGGCGTGAATCGGAGCGCGGTGGGCCCGGCGGGGCTGTTTCCCGCGCCCGCCCCGGGCTCCGGTCCTCACACGCCGGACGGTCGGCCGCACCGAGCCCGTCCGGTGCTTGAGGACACGCCCGGAGGGGCGTCCGGGGGCCCCGGAGCCCGGGGCCGGGACCTGCCCCGGTTCAGGGAAGGGGCGGGCAGGGGAAGGCCCCGCAGGCCGTTCGGCTAGACCCGCAGGATC
>RHMC01000007.1 GCA_003719395.1 Streptomyces altiplanensis | reverse complement strand
CCCCCACGTCGTTCCCCCCACATCACCCAAGAGCACTTTCACTCACCACAGAAAGCAGAAGACGGGGCATGGCAACACGTAGAGGATTTCTGGGTACCGCGTCGGCCGTCGGGGCGGCAACGCTCTTCACTGGCCAGTCGGCCTCCACCGCCTCGGCGGCGACCGCGGGAACCACCGCGACCGACGAGAAAGCGGCACGCGACGCGATACGCGCCGTCAACGCGAGAATGCGCGCGAACTACGCAACCCTCAAGAGCGAACTGACGACGCAGCTCAGTCCAGTCATCGTCGTCTCGAACAACGCGGTCGGCGGACGCTTCACTCTCATCAACGGCGGCAGACAGATCGAGACCGTCGACCCGGTCCCGGCGTACTTCGAACTGGCCAAGTCGATCGCCCACGTTCCCCTGGGGATCTACTCGGTGATCGCCGCCTATCTCAGCGAGCAGGTCCCCAACATCCCCAACGCGGACCGCATCGACCCGCACGACCTGGCCATGGTCGTCACCAAGGCACCGGGCGACACCGGCTGGATCACCCCGCTGAACGCCTTCGGGACCACACTGCAGGCGGCACGAACCAAGCTCCCCACCGCGAACCTCCCTCTCGACCTCGAGAGTTCCTGCGACAAGATCCTCAGCGAGGGCGTCAAGTTCATCGACGCCTCCGTCGCGGCCAAGTCGTTCGACATGGTGTCGTTCAACCGGTTCGCCGCCACCGTCTACCCGTCCATCCGCGTCAACATGACCTTCGCCGCCACCGCGCAGATCACCGGCATCGAAGAACTCATGAAGCGGTGGCGCACGCTGATCGGCGAGAAGGCGTGGAGCGACCTCTACGTCACGGTGCTGTCGATCTGGACCACGGCCGAGCTGAACCAGGCGTCCATCATCATCCGCCGCACCATGAACCAGGCGAAGGTGGACACCCATCTGATCGACCTGCCGACTGTGGAGACCCCCTCGGACTCGATTGCCGTGGCCCTGGACAACCTGGCACGCATCGTCCAGGACAACGTCGCCGCCGAGATGGTCTTCAACACCGACCTCAAGGTCGCCGACGCCCTCAAGGGCAAGGAAGACCTGCTCTCCGACGAGATCCTCCAGCAGATCGGCGGGACGGCGCCCACCGCCAGGACCGCGCCTTCGGTGCGGCGGCAGCGACCGGCGCCTGCCCGATCACCGGACACACCGCAGCGGTGTGATCACCGGGCATCCCCCGCTCCCGGGGCGGGGGATGCCCCTTCGGGGCGCTCGGCACCGCCCTCGCACTTGAAACACACCGTCTTGCCGCCCTCAGGACCGGGCTGCACGCCCCCCTTGTCCACCACCGCGTACAGCAGCACCAGCCCCCCGCCCGCCTTCGGCGTCGTCACACACCCTGCCGGCCAGAACCGGAAGTCGTGGGCTGCCGTCCGCCTGCCGCAGCAGCGGCATGCAACGGCGGTTCGGGGCGTACCGTACGACGTTGGCCGGCAGCCCGGTCACGCCCGGTTCCACGGCGTCGGCCGGCTCGGTGAGGTCTCCACTCGCTCAAGCACGAACCGTTCGGCCGGAGGGTCGGGACGAGCATTCGTCGGGGCGGCAGTCCCTACGACGAGATCCTTACGGCGCCGTGGCCCTCACCTGTTCCGCGGTCGTGACCTTCACCGGTTCGGTGTCGGGTGTGCTGTGCCGCTGGGCCCAGTTCTCCAGGGCGGTGCGGCAGGCGTGGTCGAGGTGGTGCAGCCCGGACAGGTCCACCTCGATCGGCCGGTCCTGCGGAAGGGCCTCCAGGCTGTCGAGTATCTTCGGCAGCCGCAGGAACGTCGCGTTGCCCGACAGGTACACCTGGATCGGCCCGGCGCCCTTGTCTATGACCTCTGTCTTCAGGTGCGATGCCTCCCAGGCGGTCTTGATCACCGCCAGGGCCAGACCGATGAGCATGCCCTCGAACATGTTCACGGCGACGATCGACACGGCCGTGACCACCAGGATCAGCACCTCACCCTTGTGGTCCCGCCACAGCCCGGCGATCTGGCGGAACGGGAGCAGCTTCCAGCCCGCGTGCACCAGGATGCCGGCGAGCGCGGGCAGCGGGATCAGCGCCAGCGCGGAGGGCAGCGCGGCGGCGAACAGCAGCAGCCACACGCCGTGCAGCACACGCGACGCCTTGGTCTTCGCGCCCGCGCTGACGTTGGCGGAGCTGCGCACGATCACCGCGGTCATCGGCAGCGCGCCGAGCAGACCGCACACCGCGTTGCCCCCGCCCTGAGCGATCATCTCCTTGTCGTACTGGGTGCGCGGTCCGTCGTGCAGCCGGTCCACCGCGGCAGCGCTGAACAGCGACTCGGCGGAGGCGATCAGTGCGAACGCGATGATCGTGCCCCAGATGGCCGGGCTGGCGAGCTCACCGAAGGCGTCGAGGCCGGGCGGCTGGATGACGCCGAGCAGACCCTCCACCTCGACGGTGGCGACCGGCAGGCTGAAGACGAGCGAGGCGACCGTGGCCAGCAGTACCGCGGCGAGGGCGCCGGGCACGGCCTGCGCCTTCTTCGGCGCCTTCTTCCACAGCACGATGACGGCGATGGTGCCAGCGCCGATCGCGAGCGAGGCGAGCGCCTTGGTGCTGCCGAGGGCGTCGACGAACGCCCCGGGCAGGCCGACGATCTTGCCGATGCCTGTCTCCGGGGCCTTCATGCCTGCCGCCGCGTAGATCTGCCCTGCGATGATCACCAGGCCGATGCCGCAGAGCATGCCTTCGACGACGGAGACGGATATCGCCCGGAACCAGCGGCCGATCTTGAGGAAGCCCATGGCGAGCTGGAGCAGTCCGGCCATCAGTACGATCACGCCGAGCGCGGCCACTCCGAACTCGCTGACCGCTTCGAAGACCAGGACGGTCAGGCCCGCGGCCGGCCCCGAAACCTGAAGACTGCTGCCGGGCAGAAAGCCGGTGACCAGGCCACCCACGATGCCGGTGACCAGGCCCAGCTCCGCGGGGACTCCGGAGGCGACCGCCACACCGACGCACAGCGGCACGGCGACCAGGAAGACGACGATGGAGGCGGCGAAGTCCTGCCGCAGGTAAGGGAACTTCGACATCGCAGTCAGTCCCTTCACAGCGCCTCGAACGTGTCGGACTCCGCACGGTGTGCGCGTACGGCCCCGGTATGCACCTCGTAGTACCAGCCGTGCAGCTGGAGTCGGTCCGCCTGCAGGCGCTGCTCGACGCACGGGTATGAGCGCAGCCGCAGCAGTTGCGTCAGGACGTGGTTCTGCACGGCCTCGGCGACCGTCGGGTCGGCGGGGTCGGAGCACTTGGGTTCGCCGGCGGCGTGCGTGAGCCAGTCACGCACGGCGGGTACGGCGCTCAGGTCGTCGCCGCGCACCAGCGCGCGAGGCGCCGCAGTGGGAGTGACCGCAGACCACGATGTGCTGGACACCGAGCACTTCGACGGCGTACTCGATGGTGGCCGCCTCGCCGGTGGGGTGCTCGGAGGCGTATGGCGGGACGATGTTGCCCGCGGTGCGCAGCTCGAAGAGCTGGCCGGGCCGGGCGCCGGTGATCAGGGCCGGGACCACCCGGGAGTCGGCGCAGGTGATGAACAGGACTTCTGGCGCCTGGCCTTGGGCGAGGCCGGCGAACTTCTCAGGGCGCTGTCCGAACGTGCGGGCGTTGTCGATGAGGGGTTGCATGTGTGGTGACTCCTCCTGGCGCGCCGTGGGGGCGCGTCGGGCTACAGGACAGGCGGGGGGCTGCTCTGCTGCTCAGCTGCGGGGTATCTGAAGTGCCGCCGGGAAGTGGGCTGTCGGGGGTATCGACGTGCGGTGGTGTGCGGAGCGGGGTGTTGCTCCGGCTTGCCCGGCTTCGAGACCTTCTGCCTCAGGTGTGGGTGGTCGGGTGCCTCGGGTGCGGAGGCTGCGGTGGTGCGGTGCCGGTGCGCCGGGGACTGCTCGGGCCCCCGTGGTGGCAGGCGTCCCGACAGGTGACGCTCCCGTCGCGCAGCACCTTCTCGGAGGGCTTGATTCCGGCCTGAACCTTGGCCAGAGCATGACGGGTTGTGTGTGCGGATGCGAAGGATGCGGCGGGTACGAAAATCTGGGGACCGGGCAGGACGGCTGCGGGAATCGACAACACGGTCCGGGATGTCGCACCTCGGAGCCTCCCTCCAGGCGGTTCGCAGCTTCTAGAACATGCCAAAGCTTGGTCAACGTTCGACCAAGAAACACAATAACCCTGCAAAATCATTTGCAGGGTCAGCTTTGCGTTCCGACACCGAAGAGAGTCTGAAAGTGTGTCGTGGGTGACGTGAATCGGCCCTCGATGTACTGAAGCTCGTCGCCCGGGGCCCGATCACGTGCTCGACGGGCCACTGGGCGTCCCGGGCCGACGCCGTGAGCAGGAGATGGCCCGGATGTTCTTTCTGTCGTCGCCGGTCGGCACCTTCTGACAGGAACTCCGGGCCCGGGGCTGAGAAACGCCCAGCGGCCGGACGCCGGCCCCGGCCGGCCTCGAACGCTACATGCACGGCAACAGGCGCCGGTTCCCCGGCCACATGCACGTCGTCTTCTGGGGCGACGCCGACGACGCTCGCCCACGTGGGCCGGGGATACCGCTCCACAGCGCGCGCCGCACGGTGTTGGGGCAGACGCTGGACGCCGTGCGCCCCGCGGCGGAGAGCCTGCGGAGCCGACCCTGCCGCACTGGACCACGGCGAACGCGGCGAACGCGGCGAACGCGGCGAGGAATCCGTTCGCCGTACGCCCCGGCCGCAAGTGAGAACGAGCGCCGCTCCCCCTCGACCAGGAGGTTCATGTACAAGCGCCTGCCCGCGCTCGCCCTGTGCCTGACGCCGACCTTCCTCGGCACCTCGGCGTGCGACGACTCCGGCGACAACCGCTCCCGCGTCCCGGCCCCCTCGGCATCTGCTGCCAGCGCGCCCTCGGAAGCCTCCCGGGAAGGCACTCCGGCGGGCTCCTCCGAGGACCCCGCTAAGCCGCGGCAGTTGACAGGCGTTCCGGCCAAGCTCTGTCTCAAGACCATCCGGGACAACTGTCCCGACATGACGAGCATCAGCGACGAAGCGCCGCTCATCCACGGCAATGCCTTCTGCGCCCCCCAGGGCGTGGCGCTCGCCGATCAGGCGAAGAGGACGATGATCGATTCCCTGCGACCTGCTCCAAACAACAGGCCTTAGCAGGCCACAGTGCGACCACCGTCTCCTTCATCGCTGTCGTCCGTGTCGCGCAGCCAGATGGCGATGGCGATCAGTACGGCCGCCCACACCCCCAGCGGCGTGACCGGCCAGTAGTAGGTCAGCTCTCCCTTCTGCGCACAGCGTGCACCCCAGATCCCGGACATGATCACCGCCCCACCCAGCCAGTAGCGCCATTCGGCCAGCCACTCCCTGAGGTCTTTGCGGTCCCGCTCCGAGCGGGTCGGCGCCGGTGCGGGCAAGTCGGCCGTCAGCGCGGCGAGTTCGTCGGCTGTACGTGTCCGCAGGGCGCGCTTGGAACGGATCTCGTGCTCGTACGGATCGAGTCACCCCTCGGCCGGCGCCGCCGCCAGCACGCCGAGCGCCTCGTCGCGGTCGCGATCCGAGACCCGCACAGCGGGCACGGCAGGCTCACGTCGGTCATCCACCACTTGTCTCCTCTCGGCTCCGTGCAGCACCTCACCTGACGGAAGGTTAGAATACGACTGTATCTCAAAGATGGGAGCGCGACCGATGCCCAAGACCGTCGACAGGGAGGAACAGCGTCGGCAGATCGGTGCGGCCCTGCTCCAACTGGTCGCCGAACGCGGCCTCGACGAGGTCAGCGTGCGCACCGTGGCCGCCGCAACGGGCCGTTCCCCCGGCGCCGTTCAGAAGTACTTCCGCACCAAGGACGAGATGCTCACGTTCGCCGCTGAACTGGCCGGTGAGCGCATCGAGCGCCGGATGGCCGAGGTGAACACCGCACTGCCGCTGCGCCAGGCGCTGCGTGACCTGATCCTGACCACGCTCCCCGTGGACGCCGAGCGACGCGCCGAGGCCACCGCGCAACTCGCCTTCGCCGTCCACGCGGCACACCACCCCCGCCTTGCCGCGATCCGGCGGCAGGTCGACCAGGACGTCCGTCAGGCACTGGCCACCTGGTTGGAGTCGGCCGGGCACGAAACCCACGCGGCGGCCGTCGCTGATGCCGTCATCGCACTGTCCGACGGCCTGGCACTGCGCATGCTGTACACCCCACAGGAGCACGAGCACCTGCTCACAGTCCTGGACCAGGCGCTGGACACCCTGATCCCGTGCCATGGGACAACCCGGCATCTCCGCGAGCAGGGGTGTGAAACTGGCAACCTCGCGTAATCGAGCGTCGCGTGATCGTCAGCGGCTGAGGGATCTGGGTGACTGTGTGTGGTCGGCGGGAGCATAGTGCCGCCAGGTTCCTCCAGCCTCGGCGGCGAGCAGGGCGGTGGTGTCGTCGTGGTGGCCGAGCATGCGAGCGACCACGGGAGCGGGAGCTTGGAGCACGAGGTGGCGAATTGCCGCCGTGCGTCCTCGCTGGGCGGGGGAGCCCAGGTGGCGAAGCCTGAGTTCGAGCGTGTGCAGGGTTACGGGCTGTCCAGCCCTGCGGCCGGGAAAGAGCCACCGGGCGTTGGGGTTGGTGGCGGTCATAGTGTTCGGTCGCTGGTCGAGATGGGTCGGCAGCACTCCGGCAAGCGGCTCAGGGACGGGTGAGGGCGGATCGCCGAGCCGGATCAGAACCTCGCCGTCCTCCTGGAGGACATCGTCGGTGGTGAGCCGGGCGATCCGGGTGAGCGGTTGTGCGTAAAGGAGGACGGCGGCGCTCAGCCCTTCGGGGCGATGTTCGCGTTGAAGCGGAAGAGGTTGCCAGGGTCGTACTTCGCCTTGACCTCGGACAGCCGCTCGTAGTTACTGCCGTAGCCCTCCCGCAGGAGTTGCTCCCCCTCTTCCAGGAAGCCGGGAAAATTGAGGTAGATGCCCCCGGTGGAGAAATGACGCATGTCAGCGAAGGTGTCGCGGACCCAGGCCACGTTCCGCTCCGAGTCGGCTGTGTGGTCCCAGTTCCCCTCGATGCCGACCAGGTAGGGCGCGCCGCGGTTGGCGAAGGCGGTTGTCTCCTCGGCCACCCGCGCCATAGCGCCGCCCTGGTACCAGACGTCGATGGTCGAGTCGGGCGAGGGCGCCGCGGCGGCGTCTTCGGCGAGGCGCTCGATCAGCTCGTCGCTGAGCTCGGGCGCGTTCACGGACTTCCAGTAGTAGAGCCCGCCGTCCGGGTAGTCGTCGTCCAGGAGCTTCTGCGCCTCGGTGTACGTGGTGGCCTCGCTGAGGTCGCAGAGGGGCTCGGCGATCTCCCGGAGGGGCCGCAGCGCGCGCTCACCTTCTTCGGCCGCGGCCTCACCGGCGCCGGGGCTCACGGCGAGGAGTGCCACGAAGGGTTCTCCGTGCACCGCTGCCGGGTACTCCTCGACCGGCGGTATACGGCCGAGGACGGCGAGCGGTGCCGCCTCGTCGGGCACCTCCGCGACGTACCGCTCGCAGGCCCTGAGCACTTCCCCGGCGCGTTCCATGGGGTAGTACACGTTGCAGAGGAAGACGCGGGGGCCCACGGGATGCAGGCGGTACTCGAAAGACGTCACGACGCCGAAGTTGCCGCCGCCCCCGCGGATGGCCCAGAAGAGGTCCTGCTTCTCGCTCCCGCTCGCGGTGAGCAGCTTGCCGTCGGCCGTGACCAATCTCGCCGATACGAGATTGTCGCAGCTCAGAGCGTGCTTGCGCCGGAGCCAGCCCATTCCTCCCGACAAGGTGAGCCCGGCGATCCCGGTCGCCGACACCACCCCCAGAGGTGCGGCGAGCCCGTGCCGCTGGGTTGTGCGGTCGAGGTCTCCCAGGGTGCAGCCGCCCTGCGCACGGGCGGTGAGTCCCTCGGGGTGGACGTCGACGTCCGTCATCTCCGACAGGTCGACGACCAGTCCGCCGTCGCAGAGGGCCTGGCCAGCCACTCCGTGGCCGCCCCCGCGCACTGCGAGCGGCAGCAGGTTGTCCCGGGCGAAGTCCACGGAGGCGGCTGCATCGTCCTCATCGCGGCATCGGACCACAAGCGCCGGCCGCCGGTCGATCATGCCGTTCCACAGTGCTCTCGCCGGCGCGTAATCCGGGTCCCGGGGGCGGACGAGGCGCCCGTGCAGCCGTGAGGCGAAGCGATCCAGGACGGGGCCGGGAAGACCGGTGTCCGTGCTGGTCGGTTCTCCACGGTCGGGAGTATTTTCGCGGTTGCGCGTCTCGCTCATGGTGGTCGCCTCCCCTTCTCAGCATCGTCCCGGATGGAAGGGGCCGCCATCCGGGACAGCGGCACGGCCTCCGCGGTCGCCGCGACTCGGGCAGACTTCCGGAACCTGTGGGACGGTGTGAATACGGGTGCGCTGGCGTGAGCTCTCCACGAAGATCCGCTCCAGGAGGCCGGACATGGGCGAACTGATCAAAACCGACGGTGGCGAAATCTGGGTTGAGCGCCGAGGCACAGGTCCGGACGTCCTGCTCATCGCGGGGCTCAGTGATCCCGCCGAAGCCTGGCAGGCACAGCTCGATGGGCTCGCCGACCACTACCGGCTCACCGCCTACGACAATCGCGGCACCGGACGTACGCCGCTGCCCGAGGGGCCTTTGTCGGTGCCCGGGATGGCCGAGGACGCCGCCGCGGTGCTGCACGCGCTTGGCATCCCGGCCGCCCATGTCATGGGGTTCTCGGGAGGGAGCCGCATCGCACAGGAGCTGGCGCTCAGCCAGCCGCAGCTCGTCCGCAGCCTTGTCCTCGTGAGCACATGGGGCCGCCCCGATGCCTACCTCCGGTCGATGACGGGATTCTGGCACTGGATGGCCGAGCGTGCCCCCAGCGAGCGCGCCATGCTGGAGGCGTTCCTGCTGTGGATCTACACCCCGCGGGCGCACGCCGACGGCACGGTGGACCGGATCATCGAGGAGACACTGGCCTTCCCGTACCCGCAGTCCGTGGAGGCCTTCCAGCGCCAGCTCGCCCCGTTCAGGACCCATGACACGCTCGCCCGCCTGGCCGAGATCACTGCGCCGACCCTGGTGCTGGCCGGTGAACTGGACATCGCCATACCGCCGCGCTTTGGCCGCGCGGTTGCCGAGAGGATCCCGGGTGCCGAGTTCGAGGTGCTGCCCGGCGAGGCGCATCAGCCGTTCCAGGAGGTCCCCGACATGTTCAACACACGGGTCGACGCCTTCTGGCGGGAGGTCGAGGCCCGGGACCGAGAAACCTGATGCGCGCTTGAACACCGAAGGGGAACGCCCTGGCCCGCCATCGCCTCGGCCCCTCCGAGATTCCGCTGGCCTACTTCGCTGAGACAGGACCAACCGATCAGAGGGCGGTCCGTAAGGATCTGTCAGCACGAATGAGATGGAGTGAGAATCCGCCGACTTGATTGCGAGGGGACAGCCGCACAGCCCGGCCCGTGTCCGTACAGCTACGGCCAAGTTACGTGTAGCTCTGCGTAATGCTCAGGTCTACGGTCGGCGCGAGGGCCGACCGACGGTACAGCGGGTAGCGGTAGTAGTCGTTCCGCTTCGAGGCCGGCTGATCGGACTTCCACTCGTCGGCGGTCCGTCAGGACGCTGCCGCAGTAAATGCCGGATTTACTGCGGCGGAGCCCCTCCCGTGATCATCGCGATCTGCGGCGGGCCGTTCCGGCCGCCGGGGCGAGGTGTACGCATTTACTGCGGCAGCGCTAAAGAGGTGGGGGCGGGCAGGTCGATCGAACCAGTGACCGAAATCGGGAGCGGGGCACGTTGCGGCTGCCGCGCGCCCGCATCGTGCCCATGTCCGCCCCTCCGCGTCGTACACCGCGGCGGTCGACCGGTACTTGACGGGTGCGGGCATCGCGAAGTCCTCCGCGCGGATCTACCGGATCTCGCTGGACGACGTGGGGAGGGGTGCTCACCGGCGAACCCGCGCCGACCGGACCAGCCCGCCGGGGCGCGAAGCCGCCTCCCTTTCCCGTCGCCGCGATCGATGACCCGGCGCTGCCGGAGCTGCTGTCCGAGCCGGCGGCGGCGCGGGCGGAGGAGATGGAGGACGCCGAGGGCGGCACGTCCGCCCCGATGCTGCCGGCCCGCTCCCGCCACGCCTCCGTGCGCTCCCTGGAGCGGTACGCCCGCCCCGGTGTCGACTCGGTCGCCCGGCACGTCGCCGAGCGGGACCCCGCCGCCCGCCGTCACAGGTGAGTCGGGGTCCGAGTGGGAGCGCCCCGGCCCACGGCCCCACCGAGCTGAGCCCGGTAGGCCCGGAGGCGGGCTTCGGCGAAATGAGGAACGAGGAACGCAGAGTTCGAGATCTCTGGTGGTGACGCGTCGCCGTGGGTTCAAGGCCCTCTGGACACCCCGACACACAGCCTGGAGAGTGGGGCGTGCTTGAGCAGTCGGCCGTCAAACTTTGGGAGACCTCAATGCGTACTCGTCTCGCCACTGCGCTCTGCGGCGTCGCACTCACCGCAGGAACCGTGCTGAGCGCGCCCGCCGCCACCGCCCAGGCGTCCGCCTACCCGACCAAGACATTCGACGTCACCGTCGGGAACACCTTTACGAGGGGCACCATCACCTGGTATGCCCGCTCGGTTACCGTGACAGGCGTACACAAGTCCGTGGACGCGGGCAACTGCCGGGGCACTTCAGTGTTCACCCTCAACAGCGATAATGCCGAACTGGGCAGAGGCTTCAGCGACGATATTGCGTGCGGCACGAGCAGGGATTTCAGTCTGTCTGTCGAAGCGGACGTTCCCGGTGGGGCAGCTGTCGTACGCATCTGCCTCGATGACGGTGGGGCAGCTGACAATGTCACGTACTACCTGTGCAAGCGGTACGGGCGCCCCTCCTGAGCGCTAGCAGGGGCGAAGACGGGACGGGCCGGAAGGCCGGGAGTCCTGAGCGGGGAGAGCAACGGCCCCCGCTCAGGACTCCCGGCCTTCCGTGGCTCTGGCTCGTGGTGAAGTCCCACTCACCCACGACGGCTTGGGCCAGCTCACCCCTTGGCGGTCGGTCGCCTACCTGCGCGACCTGCTCATGCAGAGCGGCATCCTGTCACCCACCGACCGACAGCTCCTGCTGTTCCAACGGTGGCTCGTCGAGAAGATGCCCGCCTCGGGGAGGACGGACACCGGCGACTGCTGGAGCCCTTCGCCACCTGGCACGTCCAGCGTCGCCTGAACACTCTGGCCCACCGCGGCCCGCTACGGGCAAGCAGATCCAGCGGCCCGTGATGAAATCCGTCTCGCTACCGCTTTTCTTGATCACCTCGCCGAACATGGACGCGCCCTTGCCGACTGCGCACAGGCCGATGTCGACGCCTGGTACGCAGGCAGTTACACCGCCCGGCGCCTCACACACGCCTTCCTGAGGTGGGCGATGCGATCCAAAACATGCCCACTGTCACCGTCCCGCACCGCTCCACGAGCAACCCCGCCCCGCTCGCCCAGCACCGGCGGCTCACGTTGCTGCGGCAGATCGTGAACCGCGAGGACGTCCCGCTCCAGGACCGCGTGGCCGCCACGCTCCTCCTTCTCTACGCGCAACCGTTCACCCGGATTGCCCGGCTCACCAGTGACGATGTCCTCCAAGAGAACGGTGAGGTCCAGGTCCGGCTCGGTGACCCGCCCTCGCCCGTCCCCGAGCCCTTCGCCAGGATTCTGCTGGCTCACCTCGACCAGCGGCCGAACACCATGACCGCTGCCAACCCCGACTCCCGATGGCTCTTCCCCGGCCGACGGGCCGGACAGCCCATGACCCCGGAAACCTTCGAACTCCGGCTCCGTCACCTGGGTTTCCCCATCCTGCGAGGACGCACGTCGGCGATCCGCCACCTCGTCCTCCAGGCCCCCGCCCCGGTGATCGCCAGGATGCTCGGCTACAACGACGACCACACCACCCGGATCTCCGAAGAGGCCGGAGGAACCTGGCGGCACTATGCCCCCGGTGACCACTGGCGGTGACCACTGCCCGTCAGGCGCTGCTTGACCTTGCCGCTGGCGGCAGGGTTGCACGATGTTCGGCATGAACAACACCGCACCGCAGAGCAGCAGGATCGTCGCCGTCACCGGAGCCGGCACCGGGATCGGCCGGGCCACCGCCCATGCCTTCGCCGCTGAGGGCGCCCACGTGGTCGCGATCGGGCGGCGGGCCGAGCCCCTCAAGGAGACCGCGGCCAGGCACGACCGAATCACGCCGCTGGCCGCCGACATCACCGCCGAGGGCGAGCCGGATCGGATCATCCGGGCCGTGCTGGAGACACACGGCCGACTGGACGTGCTGGTCAACAACGCAGGCATCGTGCGCAGCGGTGCCCTCGGCACGCTGACACCAGAGATGATCACAGCTCAGCTTGCCACCAACCTCGTCGCGCCCATCCTGCTGGCCCAGGCCGCGCTGCCACTCCTGGAGAAGTCGGGCGGGGTGATCGTCAATGTCAGTACGTCGGTGGGGCAGCGGGCCTGGCCGGGCAGCTCGGTCTATGCGGCTAGCAAGACGGCTCTGGAGTTGCTGACCCGCAGCTGGGCGGTCGAGCTGGCCCCCCGCGGGATCCGGGTGGTGGCGGTCGCCCCCGGCGCGATCGACACCCCCATCGGCGAGCACCAGGGCCTGACACCGGAGCGAATGGCAGCGGTGCGGGAGTGGCAGCTGGCGCACACCCCACTGGCCCGGATCGGCCGCCCCGAGGAGGTGGCCTGGGCAGTCACCCAGCTTGCCGCACCAGCCGCGTCGTTCGTCACCGGAGTGGTACTCCCCGTCGACGGCGGAGCGGTCGTGGCGTGATAGGAGTGGTGCGGGAGGTGGGATGGGTGCGGATCGGTGAGCTGGCCAGGGCTACTGGGACAACCGCCCGTGCGCTGCGGCACTACGAGCAGGCCGGGCTGATCTGCTCGCAGCGGGCCCCCAACGGCTACCGCATCTACGACGAGCGGGCGGTGGTCCGGGTCTGCAATATTCGCTACCTGCTGGCCGCCGGGCTCACCCTGGACGACGTGCAGGTGTTCCTGCCGTGCCTGGACGGCGATGTGGCCGCCGCACCGCCCTCGGACAAGGGCCTGCGGGTCGCGCTGGAACGGCTGGCGGTCCTCAATGAACGGATCGCTGCCCAGACCGAGGCCCGCGACCGGCTGGAAGCCGCGTTGCGACAGGCGACCGGTGGCCGGATCCGCCCAGTGGCCTGAACGCCCGCCTCGTCGCAGAAGCCGGAGGAACCTGGAGTCGCTGTGCTCCCCACGGCCACTGACGGTGACCACGAGCCCTCACCGGCCAAGGAATACGCGACTCCCGATTGCGCGAGGTCGCCAGTTTCACACCCCGAGCAGGCCGGAGCGGGCGGCGATCCGGACGGGCGGCGCGTCCAACTCGGCGAGGGGCTTTCGCCGGATCATCGGGCGGACCACAGGAAGATGCCTGCGATAGGGAGTCCGGCCAGGTAGATGGTCGCTGTCTTGTCGTAGCGGGTGGCGATGCCTCGCCACTGCTTCAGGCGGTTGATGCACCGCCCGACGGTGTTGCGCTGTTTGTACGTCTCGCGGTCGAAGGCTGGTTGCCTGCCGCCCCGGCTGCCCCTCCGCAGCCGGCGGCCACGCTGATCCGCCGGGACCTGGGGATCACCGCCCGGATGCCGCGCTTGCGCAGGTGGTCGCGGATCGCGCGGGATGAGCAGGCCTTGTCCGCCAGGACCACGTCCGGCCTGGTGCGTGGACGACCACGCCGTCGGGGAACGCGCAGGCGGGCCATGACGTCGGTGAAGGCGGGCGCATCGCCGGCCTGTCCGGCGGTGAGAACGAACGCGCGGGCCGGCAGCCTTGAAGGCGATCGCGTCGATCACCTCCCGGTGATCCCGCCAGCGACCACCCCGCCTCGGCGTCCGGCCGGGGAGCAACGGCTCGATTCGCGCCCACTGAGCATCGGTTGACGGCGCACCCGCACCAACGGCCGACTGATCCAAACGACACGGCCTGGCTGTGCTGCCCCGTAGTGTTGTCGGGTTCGAGAGCGGGTCGAATCCTCACCACACGCTCGACGGGGAAGCCCCGGGCATGAACCCGGGGCTTCCCCGTCACCAGACCGGTTACGACACGCGCGTCGGTGCTCCCATCAGTCGGACGATGAGGTCGTCGAGGCTGATCAATCCGGTCAGCCGGCCCTCCGTGTCACGCACGACAGCGAGCGAAGCCCTGCGGTGCTGCAGCTGCTCGACCGCGTGGGCGACGGTGTGGCTCGGGGCCAGTTCCGGGACGGGGCGGGCCAGTTCACGGGCCGTCAGGGTTCTGCCCTGGGCACGGGCGACCAAGGCGTCGCGGGCGTGCACCGAGCCGAGGACTGTTTCGCCGTCTCGTACGAGCAGCCGGGTGTGGCCGGCCGTTGTCGCGGCGGCCAGGATCGTGTCGGTGCCGGCGTCGGCTTCGACGTAACTGATCTGTGCGGCGGGTACCTGGAGTTGTGCCACCGGGGTCTGCGGTTCGCTCAGGGAGCGGGTGATCAGGCCGGAGTCGGTCTCGCTGATCAGGCCGAGGCGCTCGGACTCCTCGACGAGGTGGGTGAGCTGCTCGCGGTTGTGTACGGAGGCGAGTTCGTCGCGCGGGGTGACGCGGCACAGCCGTACGAGCGCGTTGCTGACCTTGTTCAGCAGCCAGATCAGCGGGCGTACGAGACGGATCAGGGCCCGGAAGGGCGGGGTGAGCAGCATCGCGGAGCGCTCGGGGTGGGCGATGGCCCAGGACTTGGGGGCCATCTCGCCGAGGACCATGTGCAGGAAGACGACCACGGTCATGGCGACGGCGAAGGCGATGCCGTAGCTCAGTCCGCTGGGCAGGCCGAGCCTCTCCAGGATCGGGTCGAGCTCGTGGGAGATGGCCGGCTTGGAGATCGAGCCCAGGCCCAGGGTGCAGATCGTGATGCCGAGCTGGGCGCCCGCGAGCATCAGGGACAGTTCGCGCATTCCGGCGAGAGCCGACTTGGCGCCGCGCCGGCCCTGGGCGGCGGCGCGTTCCATGCGGTGGCGCTTGGCGGCCACCAGGGCGAACTCGGCCGCGACGAAGAAGCCGCTGCCGATCAGCAGGAGGAGGGTGATGAAGAGGGCCAGGGGGAAGCTCATGCGGTCGGCTCCTCATCGGCCGGGGCGGCCGTGCCGGCGCCGGCATCCGGCAGGCGCTCCAGGCGGATGCGGTCGGGGACGTGACGGTCGAGTGTGCGGACCTCGATGAGGACGGGCCCGACGGTGAGGCGGTCTCCGATGGCGGGGAAGCGGCCGAGGCGGTCCACGATCAGGCCGGCGGCGGTGTCGTAGTCCTCTTCCTCGGGCAGTTCGATGCCGGTGGCTTCGGCGATCTCGTCCAGGCGGCGGCCGGCGTCCACGAGCCACCCGTTTCCGTCGGCTGCCGCGATCTCGATGACCTGGTCGGACTCGTCGGCGATCTCGCCGACCAGCTCCTCGGCGATGTCCTCGAAAGTGACGATCCCGGCGAAGCCGCCGTGCTCGTCGAGGACGACCGCGAATTCCTGCTTGTGCTCCTGCATCTGCTCGACGCGCCGGGCAGCGGCAGCGTGTCGGGCAGCAGCAGCGGGCGCCGGGCCAGCTCACCGGCGGTGAGCCGCTCGGAGCGGGCGGCCGGCAGCCGCATCAGTTCGCGTACGCCGATGACGCCCTTGATGTCGTCGTGGCGCTCCCCCGTGACGGGGTAGTTGGAGTGGCCGTGCTTGGCGATCAGCTGCACGACCTCGGTGGCCGGTGCGCCGGCTCGGACGTAGGCGACGTCGACGCTCGGCACCATGACCTCGTCCAGGGTGCGCTCGGAGAATTCCAGGGCGTGGTCCAGGAGCTCGGCGTTGGCGCGGGGCAGCTGGCCCTGTTCGTGGGACTCGCCGATCAGATGGCTGAGCTCCTCCAGGGTCGCGCCGTGGTGCAGCTCCTCGACCGGCTCGATGCCGACCCTGCGCAGCAGCTTGTTGGCCGCGGCGTCGAAGAGGTGCACCACCGGACCGACGACCTTGAGGTACGCGAGAGTGGAGGTCGACAGGGACTTGGCGAGCCGCTCGGGGACGGCCAGCGCGAGGTTCTTGGGGGCCAGCTCACCCAGCACCATCTGCACGACGGTGGCCATCACGAAGGCGAGCGTCACCGAGACGGCGGAGACCGCGCCCTCGGGGAGGCCGGTGCCGGTCAGTGCGGGCCGCAGCAGCGCGGAGACGGACGGTTCGGCGAGGAAGCCGACGACCAGGCCGGTCACGGTGATGCCCAGCTGGGCGCCCGAGAGCATGAAGGAGAGCCGTTCGAGTACCTTCACGGCGCGCGCCGCGCGTTTGTCACCCGCTTCGGCCTCGCGGGCGAGCGCGAGCCGGTCGGCGGCGACGTACGCGAATTCCTGCGCGACGAAGTATCCGGTGCCTGCCGTCAGGACGAGGACGGCCAGCAGGCCGAGTACGGCGTTCATCGGACAACCCGGGGGCTGGGCCCCGGACCGTCGGGGTCCGTCGGACTGGCGGACAAGACGTGCTCCTTCAAAGGGTGTGGATGAGGACTACGGGTCGGTGGGGACCGAAGTTCCCTGGCCCGAGTATCAGTGGATCTGTGGCGGGTCGCGCGGCCCGTCAGGCGGCCGGGCCGACCAGTTCTTCCAGTACGTCTTCCATGGTGACGAAGCCGAGGACCGTGCCCTTGTCACCGGTGACCGCCGCGAGGTGGCTGCCGGCGGCCCGCAGCGCGGTGAGGGTGTCGTCCAGTGGCGTGTCGATCCTGACGCGGGTTACCGCGTGCAGGGCCGTGCGGGGGAAGGGCTTGTCCCGGTCGATGATGCCCAGGGTGTCCTTGATGTGGAGGTAGCCCAGGACGGCGCCGGTGGGACCGGTGACGGGGAAGCGGGAGAATCCGGCCGCAGCGGCGGTGCGCTCCAGCTGGGCCGGGGTGATCGTGTGGTCGACGGTGACCATCTTCGGCGCGGGGACGAAGATCTCGCCGACCGGCCGTGTGCCCAGCTCCAGGGCGTCGTGCAGCCGCTCGCTGTCCGCCTCGGAGAGCAGGCCGGCGTCGCTGGAGTCGCGGACCATACGGGCGAGCTCGTCGTCGGTGAAGACGGACGCGACCTCGTCCCTCGGTTCGACCCTCAGCAGCTTCAGCAGGGTGTTGGCGAAGGCGTTGATGGAGAAGACGACCGGCCGCAGGGCGCGGGTGAGGGCGACCAGCGGCGGGCCGAGCAGCAGCGCCGTCTTCACCGGGGCGGCGAGCGCGATGTTCTTGGGCACCATCTCGCCGATCAGCATGTGCAGATACGTCGCCAGGGTCAGCGCGATCACGAAGGCGATCGGGTGGACCAGACCGTGCGGGACGTGGGCCGCTTCGAAGCCAGGCTCCAGCAGGTGGGCGATCGCGGGCTCGGCGACCGCGCCCAGGACCAGCGAGGAGACGGTGATGCCGAGCTGGGCCGTGGCCATCATCGCGGAGATGTGCTGCAACCCCCACAGGGTGAGGCGGGCGCGCTTGTGGCCGCGCGGGCCTGCGGCTCGATCTGACTGCGCCGTACGGAGATCAGGGAGAACTCGGCGCCGACGAAGAAGGCGTTGGTCAGCAGCGTCAGGGCGCCGATGGCCAGCTGGATCACGGTCATCGGGCCATCTCCTTGGCACCCTGCTGCGGGACAGCCACGGATTCGGGTTCGGTGATGTGCACGCGGTCCGCCCGGTGGTGCTCGACGTCGAGGACGTCCAGCCGCCAGCCGTCGATGACGACCGTGTCGCCCTCGACGGGGATACGCGCGAGGTGGGTGGCGATCAGTCCGGCCACGGTCTCGTACGGCCCGTCGGGGGCGGTCAGGCCGATGCGGGCGAGTTCATCGATCCGTACGCCGCCGTCGGCCTCCCAGCCGGCGCGGCCGTCCGCGGTGGGCGGGGCGGGCAGCAGGTCGGGGACCTCTGCCGGGTCGTGCTCGTCGCGGACCTCGCCGACGAGTTCCTCGACGATGTCCTCCACGGTCGCGATGCCGGCCGTGCCGCCGTACTCGTCGACGACCACCGCCATCGTGCGGTGCGCGCGCATCCGCTCCAGCAGGCGGTCGGCGGGCAGGGAGTCGGGGACCAGCAGCGGCGGGGTCGCAGCTCGGTGAACGGCGTGACCCGTCGCTTGTCGGGGTCGAGGGCGAGTACGTCGCGGATGTGGACGGTGCCGATGACCTCGTCCAGGCCGTCGCGGTAGACCGGGAAACGGGAGAGTCCGGTGGCGTACGTCAGATTCGCCGCGTCGGCCGCGGTGGCGTGGGCCTCCAGCGCGCGCACGTCGACGCGCGGGGTCATGACGTTCTGGGCGGTCAGCTCGCTCAGGTGCAGTGTGCGTACGAACAGTTCGGCGGAGTCGGCTTCGATCGCGCCCTCGGCGGCCGAGTGCCGGGCCAGCGAGGCCAGCTCGGCCGGGGTGCGGACGGAGGCCAGCTCCTCGGCAGGCTCCAGGCCGAAGCGTCGTACGAACCGGTTCGCGGTGCTGTTCAGGTGGTGGATGAAGGGTCCGAAGGCGGCGGTGAAACCGCGCTGCGGGCCGGCCACCACCTTGGCGACGGCCAGCGGACGGGAGATCGCCCAGTTCTTG
The DNA here is from genome assembly GCA_003719395.1 of Streptomyces altiplanensis. Taxonomy (GTDB): domain Bacteria; phylum Actinomycetota; class Actinomycetes; order Streptomycetales; family Streptomycetaceae; genus Streptomyces; species Streptomyces altiplanensis. The sequence continues at coordinate 66,896 of RHMC01000007.1, read as the reverse complement.
GGCACCAGCTCGCCGACGACCATCAGCACGACGGTGGAGACCGCGACGCCCAGGAGTGTGGCCACCGATGACGCGGCCGCGCCGAGCCCCATGGCTTCGAGCGGACCGCGCAGCAGGGTCGCGAGCGACGGCTCGGCGAGCATGCCGATCACCAGTGAGGTGACGGTGATGCCGAGCTGGGCGCCGGACAGCTGGAACGTCAGCTTGCGGACCGCCTTGAGCGCGCTCTCGGCGCCCCGCTCTTCCGCCTCGGCGGCTCGCTCCAGCTCGCCGCGTTCGACGGTGGTCAGCGAGAACTCGGCCGCGACGAACAGCGCACAGGCGAGGGTGAGGGCAAGGGCGAGAAGCAGCAGGAGTACTTCGGTCACCGTGCCGCCCCCGCTTCCTGGCTCACATGGTGCGGGCAGGCGGTGGCACGGTTCGTACTGGGAGGCTCACCCATGACGGGTCGCTCACTCCTTCTCTTTCTCTGCTTCTCTGCTCGGTTGGACGAAACTGCTGGGGGCCAGTGCCCCAATCCCATGGTAAAGAGATAGTAAATCCGGATGCCGGACGGGTCCACACCTGAGTCGTTCCCGCGCCTCGGAGCCTCACACCCCCCGCCCGCGCCGCCTGCCGGCGGCCTGGCACGCGCGAGGACCGCCGGGCACGCCGCCGGGCCGGCTTCCACGCTGTCCAGGGCCGGCGGCCTGCGGGTACTGCCACACCACGTTGGCCCTGTCGGAGGGAACGTCCGCCTCGCGCCCGTAGTTCGGCACGGTCAAGACCGAGCTGTCGCTGCACCCAGGCGGCCGTCACCGGCCCGGGCGCCGAGCCGAGGGCCGACAGCACCTGCTTCTCGAGTTCGCCCTGGCGCCTGCGACCGCGCCCATGAGGGCTCGTCTCCTCCGTGCCGTCACCCATGGCGCGGTCTCCTTCCCGTCCCGCCGCTCGGAACCGTACGAGCGCCGAGGAGGCATCGCACTGACCACCCGCGCCCGCCACCTCCCGGCGACCGAGCCGACTGCGCGACCGGAACGAGCCTGCCGGCACGCCGGGCACACCCACAGCCGTTTCTGCGGTGATCAAGGTGAACCTGGCCGCTGTCCCCGCCGACGTATCGAAGATCGTCCTTCCGGTCTCCCTCCACGACGCCGAAGCCCGCGGCCACAGTTTCGGACGGATCCGCAACGCCTTCATCCGGGTCGTCAGCCAGGACGGTGGCATCGAAGATCAGCGCACTCGGCCGGACGCCGCTTCCGTCTTCCGGGCCAGCCGGGCCCGCACACGCGCCGGACCTCACGGGCTGGTGGTGATGGAGCGGGTCAGGGCCTGCCGGTTCCCGTCCTTCCCAAGCCGGGCCGCCATCGGCCCGACCGGCTTGCGCTGCCCGTCGGTCAGCAGCCCACGCAGGTGGACCTGTCCCACCGACGCTGATCGTTTCGCGCGGACGGCTCGAAAACCTCCGCAACCTCCGCCGCGAAATCCTCCGGATCACACCGCACCGCGGCCGAGTCCTCAGGTGTCACATCCGATCAACGGCACAGCCGCTCGTCCGGACAGGCCACCAGAGACGGAACCTGACCAAGCCCTGCTAGAAGCCGTCCACGCCCAGTTCGGTGATGCCTGCGTAGAGCCAGCTCCACAACATGCCGCCGGGCGTGTCCGAGGCGAACAGGCCCGGGGCCAGCTCGTCCATCTCCTCCAGGAACACCTGCGCCACTGCCTCCTGGCCCCCTTCCACCGGATAGGGGTGCCAACAGGCGTTGCTGTAGCGGTAGACGGCTTCAAGGACGCGGGTGAAGACATCGAGATCTGGCGCGAGCGGCACCAGCATCCGGTGCGTCGGACCCTCCAGTCCGCTCCAGATGTGCACGGACCCGTCGTGGCGGTGCAGATACAGCTCGCCGTAGTCGCACGCGCCGAAGGCGATCAGGTCCGCGGCGGCCACACCGCTCAGCAGGCCCTCCTCCGACAGGGTGCCGTCGGCCGGAGGGCGCATGGCATCGGCTGAATGGGTCTCGTACTCGGCCCCGTGGCACACCCACCACGCGGGCAGGCCGATGTCCCGCAAGTGCCGTCTGCTTCCAGGGTGTTCGAGCCCCTCGGGCAGCGCGCTCTCGGGTATGCGAACCACGTGTCGCTCCCCGAAGGCGTCGTCGACCCGGGCCGCGCTGAGCGGACCCGTCGGCCGTCGTTGCGCCGGTTCGTGGCCGGGCGGCGGTTCTTCGGACGACGTGGGGTCGATCCCTTCGCCGCGCGGCCAGTCCCGCAGCACCTCCGCGTCCGTCTCGAGCACCGCCATGCCGTGCGCGCTCTCGACAAGGTGACGGGTCCTGCCGCCCACAGCGGCGAACGCAACGGCGCCTTCCCAGCTCTCCGGGGCGGTCAGCTCCCGGTCTCGCAGCTCGGGCGCATCAAGCGCCTCCGGCGACCGAGGCGCTTCTGTCAGCGCTTCTTCGTCCCGGACCCTCATCCTCCGGCCCGTCTCCGCGTCGAGCCGGAGCGGGCCGCGCTGGTCGACCACCTCGATGAGCTCCCGGCCCTCGTACAGACGGCGGTGGACCTGGTAATAGTCGCCGTTCAGGCTCGGATGGGCCATGAACCAGTTGGCCGGCCGCCACCACGCCCACACAGTTCGCCACGGCATCCCCGGTTCGGCCGTCGCGATCCGCTCGGCGTACTCCTCGTGGCCGGTCGCCTTCGCCGCGAAGTGCAGCCAGGAGGCGAACTCGGCACGCGACACGTCCGCACCGCCGAAGATCGCTTCGGCCTGCAGGAAGACCTCGCTTCCCGCATCCGCGCCATTCGCGGCGGCGATACGGTCGCGCACCACCGCACGGTCAGCGGTCAACAACCGTGCGGGATCGGCCAGTATGCCGTCCAACTCCTCACTCATACGGCCATCCTGTCGCCCACCGCCGACCGAGGCGGCTCCGAACGACGTCGAACCGGTGGCGGTGACACCGCTCGTGCCGGACTTGAAGAGCCAGACCGAACCCGCCCCGCTGTTCTCGGCGGGGGCACCGGCGATCAGCTCCGCCCGCCCGTCCGCGTTGCTGTCGGTGAGGTGCACGGAGCTGCCGAAGTGGTCGCGGGCCTCGGCGGTTCCGGGCACCCCCGCGGTGTCCTGGGAGAAGCTCTTGGCCCCGGTGCCGGTCAGCCCCGTGGCGGACCCCCGCAGCACGGTGACGGCGCCGGCCGCCGTCTTGCTCCCGAGGGCCTCGCTCTCCGCGCCGACCACGACATCGGCGTAGCCGTCGCCGTTGGTGTCACCCGCGGACAGACTCCAGCCGAAGCGGTCGCCCTTCTCGGCGGCTCCCGGGACGCCGGAGGTGTCCTGGGTGATGCGGACCGGGGTGCGGGTGGACAGGCCGGCGGAGCTGCCGTACGTCACGGTGACCGCGCCACCGGGGCCGCCGTTCGGCTCGTCGGCGGACTTCTCCATGAAGTTGCCGGTGACGATGTCGCCGTAACCGTCCTTGTTGACGTCGGCGATGGCCGCCGCGTAGCCGCCCGCGACCTTGCCCGACGCCTTGAGGCCGGTGGCCCCGCCCTTGTAGAGGACGCTGCGGGTGGCGTACGCGCCGCCGCTCTCCTGCTGGCCCATGACCAGGAGGTCGGTCGCGCCGTCGCCGTTGACGTTGCCCGCGAAGATCTTGTCCGCGTTGATGCCGGTCTGGTTCGTCGTGTCGATGCCGACGAGGGAAGCGGCCTTGCCGGTCCGGGAGACCGGCCCCTTGAAGATGTTCAGCTCGGGCGCCGCGACGTTGGCGGCGGCCAGGTCGGTGTGGCCGTCCCCGTCGAAGTCACCGGTGGCGACGTCCCAACCGAGCTCGTTCCGGTATTCGGGCAGCGGCGACGAGATGTCGGTGGCGGACGTGAGACCGCCGGCGCCGCCCCAGACGACGGTGAGGGCACCGGACGAGTCGGTGGTCCCGATGCGCTCGGCGTGCACGCCGACCACCAGGTCGGTGTAGCCGTCGCCGTCGAGGTCCCCGGCGGTGAGGCGGTCGCCGAAGTAGTCCTGTGTCTCCGGGACTCCCGGAATGCCGCTGGTGGCCTGGCTGATGAGGGTGCGCCTGGATTTGTCGAGGCCGGCCTTGGTGCCGTAGACGACGGCGACGTAGCCTGCCGCCCGCTTGCCGCTGACCGTGGCGGTGGGCGCGGCTATCGCGAGGTCGCGGTAGCCGTCGCCGTTGAAGTCGCCCTGCAGTCCGGAGGGCGCGGCGGCGGCGCTGCCCGCTCCGGCGACGAGCAGACCGCCGGTGAGGGCGGCCGCGGCGGCGGTGGCGAGGACGGTACGAAGGTGTTGCTGCACGCGGGTCTTCTCCTGTGGCATGCCGGATACCGGTCGGGCATCCGAAGTCGGTGGGCCGAATCGACCGCGTACCAGGGGCTCGCCCCTGCCGGCACGTGTCGCTCGGTGCACAGAGGACCGCCGGAGGGGCCCAAGGGTTGTACGGGGACCCGTGGCGAGCTCGTACGGACAGAGCTCGCCGGGCTGAGCGGGCATCCGGCGAGGCCGGTGGTTCTCAACGGTCTGTCTCTTTCCCGGGTGCTCGCCGGAGTCGTCGGCGACCCGAGTCGTCGGCGGCTCTCCGGTCTCGCGGACGGCCACCGGGCGGAAGGACCCCGCCCCGTCCGGTGCGGTGGTGACACGGGGGAGGAGTGGCCGGGCCGGCCAGAACGGTCGCCGCCGGGCCCCGAAGCCGGGGTTCACGGCTCGCGTCCCTGCCGGACCGTTGGAACGCCGCAGGGGCACTCTGTCGGCCGTTTGCTCACGCGCCGCTCGTCGCCCTGCCAAACTCGGACCACGCCTCGTACCTGACGCTCCGTCCCTCCAACGGGCGCGGTCTCGGGGCAGGACAGGGGGCCAGGTCGTGTCGTATCCCGTGGAGCGTCCAAAAGGCAGGGCTCATACGCCTCCGTCACGTGACATACGGAGAGGCGCATCCCACTGTCAGAAGTGCGGATTGAGGTTGCCCAGGGACAAGTGGGGGCGACTGGGGCAGTGCCCTTGCGTGGACACGAAGTAGGAAACCGTCGTGGCGGCGATGTCACCGTGGGTTCACATCCCGCACCCACCGCGGGTGAACGGCCCCTGATCAGCTGGACCGGTCGGGGGCTGTTGCCGCCTCCGTACCCTGCGCGCAACCGTTGGTCCCCGCTGTTCCCCCGGCTTGGCGGGAACGCGGGGGCACGGGCGAAAAGTGAGGCGCCGACGCCCGTGCGTCCTGCTTGGATCGGCAGATGGCCGAGTACGTGGACCGATACGAAATGCCACCCGTCCGTCTCGCCGTTGAGACTGACGATCTCGCGGAGCCGGCTCGCCTCCTGGACGCGGGCCACGATCCGAACGAGTTCGACAGCCACCGCGGCTGGACTCCCCTGCTCAGGGCCATCGACGGTGAGGCAGACGGCTCTGTCCGGACCGGTGAGCCGATGGACGCTGCGGGTACGGCTGTCCTGCCGGCATACGGGGCGGACCCCGAGCAGCCCTCAAGGGACGGCCTCACGCCGTACCGCCTTGCGTTCCAGTCCCACCACGAGATGGCCGTCCGGCTGCTCGAAGCGCATACAGCCGGCCGCCGGACCGCAGACTGAGCACACGAGGCCGGTGGAGAGGCTGCCTGAAGCCGTGGAGCCCGGCCGGTGCCGGACCTAGGCTGACCGCATGTTCGGCCACGCGAGAACTTCTTACGTCTGCCTGCCCTGCCGGGCTTCGTACAAGCAGGCTTACCCGGCGGCGTCCAACGATCACGAGCGCCGCTGTTCCCGCTGCGCCGGGCCGCTGATCCACGTGGGCTCTGCCTTCGCCCCGCCTCCGAAGCGGGACAGCGAGGGATGGCGGGTCCTCTCCGTGCTCCTGAACGCCGGCATCCGCTTCCACAAGAGCTGCTGCGGTGGCCCCGGCTACCGGCCGCGCACGCTGCGCGAGGTCAAGGAGCGGCTGGCGTACGCGGAAACCACCGGCGAGCCGATCGCCACCGTGCTCGTGCGCCGCGTACTGCACTGACCCGCCACAAGCGGCGCCCGCCTTCTCCTCGACGGCGAGTCGATGGCGGGTCAAGGGCGAACGACCGCTGCTGCTGACGTCAAAAGCGCCGGGCGGCCGGCCCGGGAACCGCTGTGCGATTATGCGGTGGATGACGGCCCGGGGGGCGCCGGAGCAGTGGGTGACGCGAGGAGTTCGGTGTGAACGCGGGTGGGGACCAGGGTGGTTCGTCCGTCTCCGACGAGGAGTGGGAGCGGTTCCTCCGGGAGTCGGCGGACGGCGTGCCGGACGCACCCGAAGAGCCCTCGGCGCGGGCGCGGGCCGTGGCGCGGCGGCTGCGCGAGGAGCCCGCGCGGGCGGAGCCGTGGCGCACGTACACGCCGACCCGGCCGAGGCGGCTGAAGGGCTGGTACGTGGTCGCGCTGCTGGCCGCACTCGTCCTGCTGGTCGTGGCGCTGATCCCGGGGCGGGTGACCGGATGGTTCGGCGCAGGCGGCGGGACCGGCGGGCCGCTCGCCACGGAGTCGGAGCGCCCGGACCAGCCGCCCCCCACGGAGGCGGCCCGGCGGCCCACACGGGACGAACCGTTCAGAGGATCACCCGCGGCGCGCTGGGCGAGCGGCACGGCCGGGATAACGGTGCCCGCGGCCAGGGCGACCGGGTCTGAGCACGGCGCAGGTCGAGCGGGCTCTCGGCCGGACCAGGGACTTCCTCGCCGCGTCCAGCCTGGACCCGGGCGTACTGCGGGGCGAGCGCCCCGAGCGGGCGATCGCGCTGATCAACCCGCACCAGCAGGACGTCCAGGACTTCCTCGCGACCGCGTTCCGGGGGCCGAGCAGGGAGAACGACCCGCTGATGCTCTTCAGCCGGTTCGACGAGGCGCACGTGCGCCTCGTCGGGGACGTGGTCAAGACCCGGGGCCGGATCACGTACCGGGAGGGCGAGCGGGGTGCCCTCCAGGTGACCGCGGACGTCACGTACGTGTACCCGGTCGCGCGGGCGGCGGCGGACAGCGACGAGGTCGCGCGCACGATCGTGCGGCGCGAGGTGGTGCTGAACTGGGACGACCCCGCGAAGGTGATCACCGAGCCGGGAACCTTCTCCCTCGTCTCGTACAAGGCCGACACGACCAACGGCGGCTGCGGCACGGTCACCGGCTACTTCACCCCGGAGTTCGCCGCCGAACAGCCGGCCGCGGGGTCGGGCGACGGCCCCGGGGTCGACCCGTACGACCGCAGCACCTCGATGGCTGAGCGGATGCGCGAGGCCGCGGACGAAGGGTGCGGGACCGCGACGCGGTCGTGAGCAGGGTCAGGGGCGTCGGCCCGTCGTCCAGGGGCGCAGCTTTTCGGGGTTCCGCATTCCCCAGATGTTTTTGATCCGGTCGCCGGTGACGTCGAACGGCATCACCGCCACGGTGGCATCGTCCAGCCGAAGCACCGGACCGGGCTGACGCGAAGTGTTGTTCATCGCGCCGACGACGTCGTTCCGGTTCGACGCGGAAGCGCAACGGGAGCGCCAAGTACTGGCCTTGAGCGATCTGGACGCCCGGCACCGGACAGCCCTGCCCACGATCATGGCCGGTGATTTCAACGCGGATCCCGAGGCGGCCCGTATCCGGTACCCGACCGGCCGGCAGTCACTCTCGGGACGCAGCACACCCTTCCACGACGCATGGGAGATCGCGGGCTCCGGCCCCGGATACACCTGGTCCGCCGACCACCCCAACGCGACCGAGGACATCGAGGTCCTGGTTCGCCGGCCCGGCCACCGCCGCCGGTTCGACTACGTCTTCGCCGGCTCACCGCACGCCCACCCGAACGCCTTCGTTCGTGTCCGCAGCGCCCGACCCGCATTCGACGAGCCGACCGACGGCCTGAGGGCGAGCGATCACTACGGTGTCGTCGCCGACCTGGAAGTGGGCCTGCTCGCCACCGGACAGCAACGCGGTCGCCGCGCACCGGGGCCGGCCTCGCCGTCACCGATCCGTCCGCTCACGCAAACGGCCCCGGACGAGGAGTCCGAGGCGAACAGAACGCCTCCCTGGGTGAACCTCCAGGTCAGCGGCGCAATGCGTGGTGCCCCCGGCAGGATTCGAACCTGCGCCACCCGCTTCAGGAGTGGGACCGATCCCTGCCGGGTGGTGCCCGACGCTGCCGCGCGGTGCTGTTTTCCCTGGTCGGAACCGCACGGCGAGCCACTTGATCCGGCTCATGTCGCCCTGTATCGGGCCGTCCGCTCACGCATCGCTCACACGCTGCCGGCTGCTGAGCAGCGCGTGGTCAGACCTGGCCGAGGTCGATCTCCACCGGGAAGGGGGCCGCCACCTTGAGGACGCCGGTGAACACGTCTCCGTCCCGGTAGGTCTTCGTCGCGGGGTCGAGAACGTAGGTGTACACGAGAGGGACGCCTGTCGCGGCCTGCTCGATCCGCCAGTAGAAGCCGATGTTTGCCTTGGCGTACTGGTCGACCTTCACGATCCGGTCGGTGGTCTCCGAGCCCGGCGACACCACCTCCGCGACCAGCAGCACGTGCTCAGGGCGGGTGGGAGTGATGTCGATCGTGTCTGCGCGGTACACGACGACGTCCGGGCGGCGATTGGTGAGCGGGACGTCCTGAAGCCGGACGTCGAAGTCAGTGTCGGCGTTCCATTCCGGGCCCGCGGCGGCGTCCAGGGCGTTCGCCAGAATCCGGGCCAGCCGGTTGTGCCGCTTGGACGCACTCGGACTCACAACGACCATCCCGTCCACGATCTCGATGCCGGCGCACTGCTCCTCGGACCAGGACTCGTACTCCTCCGCCGTGATCTGCTCATGCATCCATGCCGGGGCCACCATCTCGGCCGTCATGAAGCACCTCCCGGACACTGTGCCGCGGGCCCGATCCCGCTGGATTCAGCGTACTGTCTGCCACCCGTCCGGCACGCTGGTCTCGCTCATGCCCCTCCCCGGCGGCCGGCATCCGACCGGCGAGCCCACGACGCTGAGGAACCAGCGTGGTGGACTCACCACCAGGAGATCGGAACGGCGACGTGAAGCCGACCTGAAGGGCATTCAGGAGATGCTTGCCACTCCTCGATCATCATCACGGCCGACGTACACGAGCCTGCCCCCCGAGGCCGACCTGGCGACAGCCGAGGCCCGGGCCCGGCTCGTACCGCGCGCACGCGCTCTCTCGGCGGGGAAGACCGCTGCTGAAGCGGAAGCTCAGCCCGACAAGGAGGCTCAGCCCGACACCAGGGAGAAGCCCGGCCCGGAGTCGGTGTCGAATGATGCTGATCCGTGGGGAGAAAATCGGGAGGTCAACTCCCCTTCCGCTCACGCGAACAGCCCCGGACGAGGAGTCCGAGGCCGACTGAAACCCCTCCCTGGGGAAGAAACCGCAGTTCAGAGCGGTAATGCGTTGTGCCCCCGGCAGGATTCGAACCTGCGACACCCGCTTGAGGAGTGGGATCGAATCCGTGCCGGGGGGTGCCTGGGTATGCCGTTCCCGGCTATTTTTCCTGTTCAACGCCATGCGGAGTGCTCCTTCGTCCTCCTACGAAGGACTCGTGTTTCTCCGTCCGCTCACGCATCGCGCACGCATCTCACCGCACGGGGTCAGGCACCTGCAGATCGTTCTTCGCGCGCACGGGGGCTGGAGGCGCGGGCAACGGGGTGGAGTCCCTGTGACAGAAGGCCCCCGACGGGTCCCGGGGACCGTGACAGCAAGTTCGGGGACCGCAGGCCGGCGTGAACGCGGGAACGCCCCATTGTCAGTGGTTCCGCTTATCGTGTCGCTCGGGTGAAGTAACGGTGCAGACCGTGAACTTCAGGGGACGTGTGCGCAGAGGTCGAAAGCGGGGCAGCAGTGGCGCAAGAGGACAGCAGCCGTATGGCGCCGGATGACCTCGTCCGGGACCGCGAGGTCGACAGCGCCCAGAGTGACCGGTTGGCTCACAGTCACATCGCCGATCAGCTCTACGACGTAGTGTTGTCGGTGCCCACGCCAACCAACATCGCGGTGTGGGGCCCTTGGGGCTCGGGCAAGTCGGGCGTGGCTAATCTCCTGAAAGAGCTACTCGATAAGCGGAAGGGTGTACGTTTCGTACGCTTTGATGCCTTCAAGTATGCGGAGAACCCGCTACGCAGGAACTTCATCATCGCGGCGGCCACTGCCTTGGGGATCAAGGACGCAAAGTTCCACGAGGAGCTGTATGGCGGCCGGGTCGCCGTGAAGCTCCAGTTTGGGCGGAACGACGTAGGGCGTCTTCTGCGAATGTTCGGCCTGACCTTCGGAGCTGTCGTCGCCTTCTTCGGCGCCGCCATGGCGCTCTTCGCCTGGCTGCACGGAGGGGCATTCCGGCCCACGTTCGCCAACATGGCGGCGGGAGCGCTGAAGGCGGGGATCGCGCCGGCAGCCCTGTTGACCTCTCTGATGGTGTTGGTCTCGCGCACCCTCACCCGCGAGCATAAGACGGAAGCCGCTGACAGCGACGAGCAGTTCGAGGGGATCTTCGCCGACCTCGTCGTGCGTGCTGGCGTGGAGCGGCTCGTCGTGTTCGTCGATGAGCTGGACAGGTGTAAACCTTCCGATGTCGTGGCCACGCTGGACGCCTTGCGCACGTTTCTGGGGGTTGATGGCTGCGTCTTCGTCGTCGCCGCTGACCAGCAGGTTCTGGAAGAGGCGCTCACCCGTGCCCTGGAGCAGGCAACACCCGCCGACGCCATCAACCCGTACTACAGCAGCGGAAGCGGCTATCTGGACAAGGTGTTCCAGTACCAGCTCAGTCTCCCGCCCCTGCTGGTGCCGAAGGTGACCAGCTTCGCCGCCGGCCTGGTCCGCGGGCGGCGTGGCTTGTGGGCGGCCATGGACATCAACCTGGTGGTGAGCGTCCTCGTGCCTTCGCATGTCCGCAGTCCCCGCAGGGTGAAGGCGCTGCTGAACACGTTCGCTCTGACCTACCGGCTGGCTCAGCGGCGGGCAGCGGACAGGCTGCTGGAGACCGACCCGGCGACGCGGGTCGAGGAGATCGCCAAACTGGTCTGTCTCCGGGTGGAGTTCCCTCTCTTCGCTAGGGACCTGCTGCTCGACCACCGGCTGTGTGAGTACGTACTGGCCCTAGACGCCAATCCCCGGGCCGATCTGGGCTTCCACGTGGGAGAACAGGTCAAGCAGGCCGCGCGCAGGTACGCCAATCTCGAAGCTGATGTCGACCAGCGTCTCAGTGACTCTGAAGACCCCGACGAAGACGAGGACGGGGAAGACAAGGAAGCCAACGTCCGAAAGCACCACGGCCAGCAGCTCGTGGCCTATCTCAAGCGGACACGGAAGGTGCCGGGCCCAGGCCGTGACCTGATCTTCCTGGAGACCAGCGGTAGCGTGTTCGGGCTGCCGGCCGTCGTGGCCGAGACACTGGAGCAACAGGCCCAGAACGCCCAGCTGGACGAGGTGCTGGCGTCCATCGGCGGTCTCTCAGTCGAAGAACGCCCCGCCGCGCTAGCCCTCCTGACACAGCAGGCCCGAGACGCGATCGGCCTGGAGGAGGAGAACGTCGCCTATGCCGTCCTGGCGGTCTGTGGTGACACCTCCATCTCGCTGAACGGTATGGCGGACACTGCGGTCGAGACACTCACACCGATCTTGACCAACTCCCCGCACACTCTGCCCGACGAGGTACTGGCCGGTTGCTGGCGGCTGGCCCTGGCGAGTGACCGCCCGGCAGCTCTTGAGATGCGCACGGTCGTCCTACGACACTCCTCGGTCAGAGAGAGTGCTTCGGTAGCTGCCATGGTGACGCGTCATGTCGGGCCCGCCCTGGCAGCAGACACCGGCCTTGTCCAACAGCTGGTGTCCCGCCATCTTCTGGGCGAGGAGGATGACATGGAGGACATGCTCGCCAGCCTCCCCTCCCTGGAAGCGGCGACTCTTATGACGCAGGTCGGCCCCCATGCCGCGAAGGAGCTACGGGCGCTGATCGAGCAGCACGAAGCGTGGAAGAAGGCGAAGGCTCAGCCGGGAGCCGTCGCGTCGGACTCCTCAACAGAGCCGAGATCTCCCGACGAGGCACTGCAGAGACTGGCGCGGCTTCTCAAGCGCTGGTGCGAGGACGGCCCCCAAGCGGCACACGCCGTCGTGGAACTGTTGCTGGCGTCGGACAGTCAACTCTGTCGGGCCATCGTTGAGCGGAACGCGGACGCGATACCCGCGATCAGGGAAACGGCTCTGGCTCGGGCAGTGCTGTCGGGTGCCTGGCGACGTTCGACCGACCGGTGGCCAGACTGGTTGGGGATGCTGGACCCGCGGTCGTCCATCGACGACCTGACCAAAGAGTTCGACGACCTGCTGGGAGTGTTGTGGGAGAGGGCGAGCAAGCGTGACGACGCTCTGGAGCCCGAAGTCGTCGCTCGCGCCGCGGACAGCTTCATGCGGCTCTTCGACAACCAACCCCCAGACCGCTATCCGCACATCACGGCCTTCGTCCTGCCGTCGCTGTCCCGGCCCTCGACCGACGAGGAAGCCACCGAGCAGCTACGGCTGCTGGGGGTGCTTCAGCCGCTGGAGAATGGCGGCCTGTTGAATCGCGCAGACTTCGTCCCTCACCAGGCGGCAGCTCTTACCGAGTTGCTTGCTGACGGAGAGCATCTCGTCGTTTCGCGAGATGATGCGATCCTGGCCTACGTTGAGTCGCTCCTGAACGACTGTCTGCGTGACCTGGACTCTCCCGGATCGGCGCCGCTGAGTCCCGAGGAGGCCCGCGCTCTGGTGGATACCCTGGACAATGGTGGCTGGCTCCCGGGGCTTGAGCACACCCACCTACGGGTCCGCGCGCGCCATCTCCTCTTGACCGGTGGCGTCGACACGGACGGTCTTCAGGCATTGCCGTCGGCGGCGGAAATGGCTGCCCATGCCCGTAGCCGCCCCAGTCGTGTCGGCGAAACGCTGGCTGCCTGGGTCGCTCTCGAAGGGCCTTCGGCTTCGGAGCTGTTCACGGCAGTTTCGGCGGGCCTACGGCAACAGTCGCCGCTGCAGACCGACGTGGCGCTGCTTCAGGCAGTGGCCTCACGGCTGGCTGATATGTCCGCGCAGGACCAGGCAGGCTTCTGGAGGGACCTGTTGGGAGGTCCGGGCACTCGGCTGCCGGAGCAGACGCTGACCGCAGCCGGATGGCCGTCACTCCCAGACGCCCTCACGGCCGAGCTGTTGATCGATAGGTATTCCCGCGCATCCAGGAATCCCGATCGTCGAGCCATTCTCGATCTGTGGAAGGCTGCGAACATCACGTCTCCGGCTGCACGCCGCGACCTGATCCAGCAGGTCCTCCTCCCCATGCTCGAGGCGAGCCAGGGGGCCGCTGAGTTCGCCATCCTCTACCTGCCGCAGCTGATGCAGTCAGTTCCCAAGGGGATGGGGAAGACCGTACGTGAGGCCATCGAGGCAAGTGGTACGAAGTGGAGCAACCTTGCGCAACGCGGCACCAAAGCCCTGAAGGCAGTGGGTTACTCCACCGAACGCACGGGCCTGCTGAAATTGCGCGAACGCATCAGCCGCAGTAACGACGACTGAGAGGTGAAGGGCGCAGTTACCCGGTACCGGTACCGGTGCTTGTCGGCGGCGGTTGCGTTTGACCGACCTGAGGCGGAGGGGTGGTGGAGTTGCCGCGTTGGGGCTGGTACCAGCTCTCCGGCTCCGGAGTGGGGCAGGTTGTTCGGAAGGGCTGCCTCACTCCTGCTGGCTGGCAAGACCTTGATTCATCGCTGAGGTGGCCGCCGAGCGTGTGCCAGGACAGACCGGTGTTCTCGGTACGGAGCGCGGCCAGCCGCGTCGCCGGCCGAACTCCCCGCCGGAGACCCATGACAGGGCCGCACACCAGAGAACCCGCCCAGACGCGCGCCCGACCTCATGGGCTCGGCTGGCAAGTCGTACGGCCGCTCGCCTGTTGTCATTGAGTCTCGCGTCCGTACCGGACGTCAGTAGCCCATGAACGTCCTCAGACACCGCCCTCTAGCCGGGAATGCCGAGTTCTTTCAGGTACGTCAGCCGGGCGTTTATTGCTGCCGAGAAGTGCCGCCAGTCGAGACTGTCCACCGGTTCCACCGGCTTCGGCTCCTCGGCAGACGACGTGATGAAGCAGGCGGCGTCGTAGAGCTGTTCGGCGATCAGCCGCTCGCAGAAGATCCCAAAACGATCCTGGTAGGAGGCTCCGCGCCAGATTTCATCCATGGGTAGCGCTGCCTTGAGAGGCGCGACGGGTGTCCTGGATCCTTCCCCGTCCTGCATGATGAAGAAGTAGCCCAGCCAGGGCTTCTCCTTCGGGTAGAGGTCCGCGAGTACGGCCCGACGCAGGTCCACGGCGCTCCCGAGCGCTTCCTCAACTCGGTTGTTGTAGTTGTTGCCGTAGGAGGGACCCCCGAGCGCCTTCATCTCGAAGGCGGCGACGAGGACGTCCTCATGGATGACCACAAGGTCCCACTGCTTCTGCGGCCGGTAGTAGCCCGGCAGCGCGATGCCTTGGCCCTTGGTGACCCGGATGCTCTCAGGGGGATATCCGGCTTCGATGAAGAACTTCGCCAAGAGCGTCGGGATGGCGTCGAAGTGCTTGCCCCCTCGAATGGAGGCCGCCGTACCAGCCCCGACGGCGTCCCTGATCTTCGACTTCTCTCTCTGCAGTTCCTTGGCGCCCCAGTACGCCGCGATGGCGTCCTCGAAGTCTTGGCGGGTGACCGTCAAGATTCGTTCCTCCTAGTCAGGCAGCTCGGCGAGCCCGTAGACACGCAAAGCGGCCTCGGTGGCGGCCTCCACATCCCGCTTGTCGAAGGCTTCGGCGAGAGCGGCCTGGTCGCTTTCGCTGATCGTCGCCGGGTCTGGGACGCGGATCTTCCGGAGGTACTGGGCTTGGAAGCGGAGGGTTCCCCCGCGCATCTTGACCGCGTATGCCTCCACGAACGCTTCCGCGACCTTGGACAGCAGCAGGCCACCGAGTACGTGCATGTCCCAGACGTCCGAGACGATGAAGTACAGGTTGTGGTGAGGGTACAGGCCGCCTTGATCAAGGACAGGGTGGATCCGCAGCTTCATGTCCGGAAACAGCAGCTTCTGGCGACGGGTGAGCTGGTGGTCGACCTTGTCGATGGTCTTGTACCAGCGCTGAGGCTGCTTGACCGCTACGTAGCGCTTGCGCAGGGCCTCGCTGTGCTTCTCAAAGTAGGAGGCGAGGCGCGGATAGGCGTCGAGGTCGACCAGGTCGCCGTTGGCCGTCCAGGGATTGACCAGGTACATGCCGTCCCAGTCGATCGTGCCGCTGGTGGTGTCGCGGACCATGGCCATGGGGAGCAATCGTTCCTCTTCGACCAGGTCCTTCTCCTTGGTGAGAAAGATCTTGTCTGCGCCGGTCGCGATGCCGATCCCAACCTTCGTTCCCGTCTCGGTGTCCTCAAGGAGCCGGAACCGCTCGGTGAGGTCCTCAAGGACGGCGAGCCTGGCCGGCGAAGCGGCCGGCCACGAATCCTCCTGCGGGAACCAATGAGGCATGCGAGCAGCTTGATGGGAAGCCGTGCCGACCGTCGACGGCTCGCCCTTCAGGTACCAGTCGGCGAAGATCCGCGCCTCTTCCGCTCCGAAGGACCAGTTCGTGTCTGCGGCCACCGCCGCACCTTGGGGCTTGTTCGAGATGAGCGTGATCGCGGGATAGGCCGAAACCTGCTCGTCGAAGGCGTCGACATCGTGCATCACGAGGGCGAGGTCCATGCTGAAGTGCTTGGTCACCAGCTTCCTCAGTCGCCGGCCGTACTGGTTCCGCATCCAGCGGTCGGCGCAGATGAAGCCCAGCTGGCCGCCTCGGTTGAGGCTGCGCAAGGCCACCTCGTAGAAGCCGATGTAGATGTCGGCTCGGCCACCCATCGTGGCGCAGGTCCGCCGGTAGGCGGCCATCCGGTCGTCGGGAACGTCTTCCAGCCGGATGTACGGAGGGTTACCCACGACGTAGTCGGCGCGATGCTCGGCGTCCGACTGGAGAAGGTAGTCGCCCTGCTTCACCCACGTGGTGGCGACCTTCCTCGCGTCCTCCGCCGCCCAGCCCTCTCCTTGCAGCGCTGCCGTGACCAGCGCCCGGCTCTGCTCTACGTTGCGGCCCAGCAGGTCGAAGGCGCGAACGGCGTCGATCGCATCGATGATGGGGCGCTGGTGCGCATGGCATGACGCACTGATTCGAGACGCGATCACGGTCAAGAACGCGCCGCCGCCGCAGGCCGGCTCCACGAGCCTCAAATCGCAGAGGTCCCTATCTGCCGTGTAGCCGAGAAGGTCCAGGATGAGCTCGACCACCCAGGCGCGCGTGAATACCTCACCGTGCTCCACGGCCTCCTGCAGAGACTCGGGAAGGGCGAGGTCGTCGGTGCTGAACAGCGCGATAGTTGCCACGCATGGACAGTACCGCCCTGCCCTCCCCAAGCCCGACTTCTATCCACAGGGTGTAGTCAGGTAATAACAGAGCCGACAATCTGTGGCTGTCGGATCATGAGGACGTCGTGTCCGCACGGGCCGATAGGAACCGTGCAGGTCCGGCGATTCGGCGCGGACAGCAAAGATGAGCTCCTCGCACTAACGGGTGACCCGGCTGCCTTCCGCCCGCGCGCCTGTGCCGCCTGGAGAACCATCAGCCAAGTGGGAAATGAACCAGAGAAGATCGGATCGGGGAGTGGGCCGAGGCGGCGCTACACGTCCCCCGAGGCGGCGGAGATCCTTCGAGTCAAGGAACGGTGGCTTCGGGAGAACATCAAGCGTCTTCCGCATTCAAGGAAAGGCGTCACGGTGACGTTCTCCGAGGCCGATCTCGACTCGATCGACGCCATGTTTCACCACCAACCTGCTGTGCCCGTGGTTCCCACTCTTCCGCAGGGGACCCACCCGCTCGCCAGCATCAAGCCGGCGGGCTCCCGGAGGCGCCGGCAGTAGCAGTGGAGCGCCGAAAACGTGATCGCCTCACCAGGCGCCTCAGCCCAGTCAACGACTGGACTGAGGCGAGGGCATGCAGTCTTCGGTGCTGTCAGACCGCATCGGGCAGAGCCCGGAGGCGGTCGCGAAATTCGCCTACGGCTGGCACCGCAGAGTGGGGTTCGAGGTAGTTGCTGAACTTCGTCAGCCGGACGTGTGCCCGGTCGGAGCGGACGCGGTTCTCCAGCAGTTCCAGGCCGACGTTCGCGGCGTCCAGGGCGCCGTCCAGGTCCCGGGCTGCCAGGCGGGCTGTGGCAAGGCGGCCGGAGCGTACGGCACGGTCGCGGGGGACCGCTTGGTCCACCGCTACCGCGAGGGCACTGGTCGCCCGCTCGGGGAAGCCGGAGCGGAGCATGATCTTGCCCTCGGTGGACTTCAGTTGGGCCTCGCCGTACCAGCCGAGCCAGTCGGGGCGGTCACCTTCCCGGTGTGCGCCCCACAGGTCGTAGGCCCGGTTGAGTGACTTCCCGGCGGCCTCGTGCTGGGTGTTTCGGGACAGGGCCTCGGCCTGGTGGAGGTAGAGGTACGAGGTCGCCGCAGGCGGGAGGGCCGACGGGGCGTTGCCGAGGGCGGTGTCGATCAGCTTCACGCGCGCGGCCGTGTCGCCCGAGTCGGAGATGTGGACGCCCATCTCGGCGAGAATGAAGGAGCCGAAGCCGTCGTCCTTGGCGCTGTGGGCGCTGCGGAGGGCGCCGACGTAGTAGCGCTGGCCGAGGGAGCGCAGGCCCTTGTCGTAGGCCATCCAACCGGCGAGGTAGGACACGCGGGCGGCCGTGGCGTAGAGGCGGTGTTCGACGGCGTCGGAGTAGCGCCCATGATCGAGGAGGCTGGTGATCAGTGCGAGGTCACTGGTGGCCTGGTCCAGGAGGCGTGCGCCGCCCATCTGGTCGTCGAGCGTGCGGAGGGTGTCCACGCGCGCTTCGATGGTGGTCACCATCGCGTCGGTGACGCGGTCGCCGTCGAGTGCCGAGGCGAACGCCTCTGGCGCGGCCGCCCAGTTGGCGGCGACGCCCGTCAGCGCGACGCCGGTGATGGACAGGAATCCGCGACGATCCATGTGGCCGCTCCTGACCAGATCAGCGAATACGTTCACGGTGCCGGCCGGAGTCCATGGGGCTGCCAGGGCCGTCGATTCCCACGCCGGCAACCATCGGGGCCAGGCCGCCGAACGTACGTGGCCCTCGGGGACGCCCAGCAGGTCGGCGAGCACTCGTTGCGCGTCCGCGTCAGGCGCCTGCCCCTGTTCCCACTTCCAGACCGTCGTCCGGTTGGTGGCCAGCGGTACGCCCAGCTCGGCCCCGCGTTCACGCATGCGCCGGGCTAACTCGGCCTTGCCCCAGCCCTTGCCTTCTCGCACGTAGGTCAGCGGGTGCAGAGCCATCGGGTCAGACATCCCACCCTCCCCTCAGGTTGGTAGTCAGGAGGCTACTCCCCGTGTGTGTGTGGGAAACGGGGGTTTCTCTCGCTGGAGGAACCCCCTGGAAACGTTCCGAGCCCGTGGTCCTCGGCCGTTCACTGGGCCTCACGCCGTTCGGAGCTGAGCACCCGGGTAACCGGCTCCCCCGCCCGCTCCGGACGGCTCCCAGGACAGCAGCCCGTCAATCGGCGTCCCACACGCGGGTGACGGGCTGCACCACCCACGAGGAGGTCTTGATGAGCCAGCCTCTGCCCATCCGTACGCCCGGCGACAGCGGACGACAGCACACGGTTCCCGAGCCGCCGGCCGGTCCGAGTCCGGCCCTCCGCGCCCGCGCCGAATCCGGGTGGGAGAGATTCCTCCGGCGCGGAGCGAGCGATCGCGAGGAGTCCGAGCGGTGAATCCGGTCGATGCCGAAGGCCGGGAGGACCACCCCCTCCTTCACTGCCTGGTCCGCGACATCGCGAGCCGCGGTGAAGGGGAGCTGACGGCCGTCGCCCACGAGAGGCACGGCGGCCGGCTCATCCGCATCGCCCACATCCAGCCCGCGAACGGCATCGCCTGGTCGACCGCCGCCGACAACATCGGGCCCGCCCGATGAGGCAGCGCCTCGCTGTCGTGGCCTACGTGATCGTCGTCAGCGCGCTCGTCGTCACGTTGGCCATCGCCGGAACCCCGAACCACTGAGAAACGGGAGGAGCACCATGAGACGTACCGCGGACCGCGGCTTCAACCACCGCCAGGCCGTGACCGAGGAGTGGTTCCGCACCCAGGTTCTTCCTCGCGTGTCCGGCGCGCGGTTTCTCCCCTACCAGGTGCGGCAGCTGCGGAGGGAGCACCTGCCGGCGATGCTGCGCGACGAGGACCGCAAGAGCATGGCCCGCATCGCCGGGGACTTGGTGAAGGTCTCCGCGCGGTGGCGCTGCCTGCCGTTCCACTACTTCCGCTACGGCGGATACCGGCGTGAGGTGTCCTACGAGCGGGCCTGCTCGTACCTGCCGGAGAGCGCCCTGTTCCACCGGCTCCTTCCCCGCGTGAACCGGGACGCGATCGACCTGGACGACAAGACGTCCTGCAAGAGGATCCTCGCGTCCGCCGGCATCCCGCAGCCCGCGCTCATCGCGAGCGGTGACCGCCGCACGGGTGTGACGTCGGGCGGTGATGCGGTGCCGCTGACGGAGGTCCTCGACCACACTTCCGGGCTCGGCCGCGTGGTGGTCAAGCCCTCCCGCTACTCCAGCGGTGGGTCCGGCGTCGTGATCGTGCGGCCTGGCGAGGGCGCCTTCGACCTCCCGACCTACGCGCAGCGGTGGGGCACGTGGCTGGTGGAGCAGCACGTGCCTCAGCACCCCGACCTGGACGTGCTGAACCCGTACGCCCTGAACACGTTCCGCGTGATCACCCTGCTGCGTGAAGGCGCCGCTCAGGTCCTGTACGTGATGCTGAAGCTCGGCGGCGCCGAGAGCACCACGGACAACTCGGCCGTCGGCGGCATGCAGATCCGTGTTCACCCCGACGGGCGACTCGACCACTACGGCTACGACCGGTACCTGAACGCCCACACCCGCCACGGCGTCAGTTCGGTGCGGTTCGCCGACCACCGGATCTCCCGCATGACGGAGGTCCGAGAGCTGGCCGAGCGCTGTGCCCGCCTGTTCCCACAGGCGCCCTTCATCGGCTGGGACATCGCCCTCACGCCCGGCGGCCCCGTGGTCATCGAGGGCAACAGCAGTCCTTCCCTCGCACACATCCAGCGCACCCACGGCGGCGTCGCGCCGGCGCTCGTTCCCGCGCTCCGCTCCGTGATGGACCGCCCGATCATCTGACCAGGAGTTCCCGTGGAAAACCTGAAAATGCAGGCCCGCGCCGCGGCCGGGAGTCTGCTCGACACGCTCAAGACGATGCCCGAGGTCCAGGCGCTCTACGTCCTGTCCTCCTCGGCGGTCGCGCCCCGCAACGTCACGCGGTTCAGTACCGATTCGGACTTCGACCTGTCCGTCGTCCTCGACGTTCCGCTCAAGGAGGACGAGTGGAGGTCGCGGCCGGCGGACACGTACGCCCTGGTCCGCGACCGGCTCCCCGCCTGGATCCCGGAGTTCAGCTTCCACCTGCCGGTCCCCTGGGGACGCATGGAGGTCAACGTCCACCAGCTCCTCTTCCAGTACGAGGCCGATCCGCGCACGACGTGGAACAGCGACAAGTGCGACGCCTACGGAAACAAGGGCGAGCCGCTGTTCGACCGCGAGGAAGCCTTTGGGGCACTGATCTCCCACAAGTCGCGGGAGCAGCTTCAGCGGCTGGAGGGCGAGACCTACCGGCTGCACAACCGGATCACCTGGGACGTGCGCGAGATCCCGCTGCGGATGGCACGACGGGTCGGAGTGCCCACGGGCCACTTCGTCCTCTCCGGGGCGTTGGACGAGGTCGTGGACTGGATGTACGCCCGCTCGGGCCAGCTGCTGCCGAACATGAAGTGGAAGCTGTACTCCCTCGGCGCACTCGGTCTGATCAGCAGCGAGCAGGAGAACCTGCTGATCGAGGCCCAGCAGTGCGACCCGCTGTCGATGGTCGACCTGGAGCGGCGGTGCGAGGCCCTGAGTGAGTTCTGCCGCGCGGTCGGGATGGACCTCAGCCCCGGGGCGATCGAGGCCGTGCGGAAGGCGTACCAGCGGGCCAACCATCACCTCCTCGGGAGAGAGGCGTCGGTCTTCGCCGACCAGCCGTCCTCGCGATTCGTTCCCTTCGGCGAGCGCGGCGGTTCCAGTTAGGCGCTTATGTCCGGGCGTCAGTACGCTGCGTGATCCGCTTACACAGGAGGCATGATGTCGATCACGGTCCACAACACGCTCACCGGCCAGTCGGAGGAGTTCCGCCCCGAGCGGGAGGCCGAGGTGCGGATGTTCGTGTGCGGACCCACCGTGTACGGCCCCAGTCACGTCGGGCACGCGAAGACGTACACGCAGTTCGACTTCATTGCCCGGTACCTGGAGGCGAGCGGGTACAAGGTCACCTACCTCCAGAACATCACCGACGTCGACGACAAGATCATCCGGCGGTCGGCGGAGGAGGGCGTCCCGCCGGAGGAGATCGCGGCCCTCTTCGAGAAGCAGTACCTGGATGACATGGCCGCGCTGGGGAACACCCGCGTCGACGTCCACGCGCGGGCCCACGACCACATCGACGCGATCGTGGACCAGATCAAGCGGCTCATCGAGCGCGGCCACGCCTACCAGCTCGATGACGGCTGGTACTTCGACCTGGCCTCGTTCCCCGCGTACGGCAAGCTTTCCGGCCGCACCGACCTGCGGCCCGAGGACTCGGTCTCGCGGATCGACGACAACTCGAAGAAGCACAACCCGGGCGACTTCGCGCTGTGGAAGGGCCGGAAGGACGGCGAGCCGTTCTGGGAGACCGAGCTGGGGCCGGGCCGGCCGGGCTGGCACATCGAGGACACCGCGATCACGGAGACCTTCTTCGGTCCCTCGTACGACCTGCACGGCGGCGCCGTCGACCTCATCTTCCCGCACCACGAAGCCGAGGTCGCCCAGATGGAAGCCGCCTCCGGCATCGAGCCGCTGGCCCGCTACTGGATGCACACCGGTCTCCTGCGGGTCGACGGCGAGAAGATGTCGAAGAGCACTGGCAACTTCCTCACCATCCGCGACACCCTCGCCCGGACGGACTTCCGGACCCTGCGGCACGCCTTCCTCTCCCAGCACTACCGCTCCTCCATGGAGCTGAACGACTCCACGCTGGAGCAGGCCCGAGGAGCACGCCGCCGGATCGAGAACTTCGCCCGCACCATCGACCCCGCGCACACCGACAGCCCGGCGAACGCCGCACGTGCGACGGACGCCTGGAAGGAGATGCGCGAGCGCCTGGACGACGACTTCGACAGCCCCGGTGCCTTCGCCGTCCTGTTCCAGTACATCCGCGAGCAGAACCGCATGGAGGAGCCGGCCGGCCCGGCCGCTCTGCGGTTGATCGAGGACGTGAACAACCTCTTCGGAACCTTCGACATCCCCGGCTCCGCCCAGAGCGACGCCGCCATCGACGAACTTGTGAAGGAACGCGACCGGCTCCGTGCGGCGAGGAAGTTCGCCGAGGCCGACGCGATCCGTGACCAGCTCACCCAGCAGGGCGTCGTCCTTGAGGACTCGCCCGAAGGCACCCGTTGGTGGAAGGAGAGCACTACATGACCTGGAAGAGTCGCTTACCGCTCGTCGTAGAGAGCGCCATCCCTCTCGGCCTCTGCGGAGCGCTGATGGACCACGTGAAGAGCCACACCGCCCGCCCCCGCACCTACCAGGGCGTCATCGACGAATCTCTGCGCAAGAGCGAGTACGTCGAGATCCCGACGCACCTGGAGGAGACGGTCATCTCCCACTGCGCCGCCCACCTGCGCGGCCACTTCGAGATCGCCCCGAAGCGCATACCCACTCAGCCGGCGGTCGTCTACCGCTACGGCCCCGGCGTCGGCTTCGTCGCCCACCACGACGAGGTCACCGACATCGAGCGCGAGCGGGCCCGGACCAACGGACAGCCCGTCGTCGGCGGCGACCTCACCCTCGTGGTCTGGCTCAACACGCCGGACTCCTACGGCGGCGGCGAGCTGTTCTTCGAGAACCCCACCCAGGAGATCAAGCCACCCTGCGGCACCCTGGTCGCCTTCCCGGCCACCCGCGACCACATCCACGGCGTACGGCCGATCACGAGGGGCGAACGCGTCACCCTCGTCGTACGTGTCGATGCCGACTGCCTCTGAACAGAGGCCACTTCCCCTGTCAGCTGGGGCAGCGCGGCTGCCAGGATGAACGGTATGACGACGATCAACGGTGAGGTAGAGCCCGGATTCGAACCGGTCCGCGAGGCGTTCGCAGCGAACTTCACCCAGCACGGGGACATCGGTGCGGCCGTGTGCGTCTACTGGCACGGTCGGCCGGTGGTCGACCTGTGGGGTGGTGTCGCCGATTCCGAGACCGGTCGTCCGTGGGCGCGGGACACCTTGCAGCTGGTCTACTCGGCGACCAAGGGAGCCACGGCGACCGCGGCGCACATGCTGGTGGAGCGGGGCATGCTCGACCTCGACGCACCGGTGGCGAAGTACTGGCCGGAGTTCGTGGCGAACGACAAGGCGGACATCCCCGTCCGCTGGCTCCTGTCCCACCAGGCCGGCCTGGTCGCCCTGGACGAGCCGCTCCCGCTGGCCCAGGCGCTGGCCTGGGACCCCATGGCAGCAGCGCTGGCGGCCCAGCGCCCTCTGTGGACTCCGGGCACTGCACACGGGTACCACGGTCGAACCTGGGGTTGGCTGGTCGGAGAGGTGATCCGCCGAGTCTCGGGCCGCTCGCCCGGCCGCTTCTTCGCCGACGAGATCGCGGGCCCGCTCGGGCTGGATTTCTTCATCGGCCTGCCGGTGAGCGAGCGCACCCGAGTCAGCCGCATGGTGTACCGGCGGCCGGCCGTCGATCTCACGACGGTGCCCGCCGAATCGCTGCCCGAGGAACTCCGCGAACAGGTCGACGCCTGGCGTGATCCGAACTCGTTCAGCAATCGGGCGTTCGCGGTCACCGACCCGGCCGCGATCGACTTCGACTCACCGGAGGTGCAGGCTGCGGAACTCCCGTCCTCCAACGGCATCGGCACCGCACGCGCACTCGCGCGCCTGTATGCCGCGGTGATTGGCGAAGTCGACGGCGTACGGCTACTCAGTCCGGGAGCCCTGGCGTCGGCGACCAAGGAGCAGGCGAGCGGGCAAGACGAGGTGATGGTGATCCCGAGCCGATTCAGCACCGGATTCATGTTGCCCACCGGCTCCAACCCGATGACGGGCCCGAACGCCTTCGGTCACACCGGCCGCGGCGGCTCACTCGGCTTCGCCGACCCGGAGCACGGCATCGCCTTCGGGTACGTGATGAACCACATCATGAGCGGGTCCGACGATGTGCGCGCGGCTGCGCTGACCGAAGCAGTACGGAAGTCGCTGGCGTAAGTGGTCGACTGGCATCGACGGGTAGGCCACACGCCCGTGCAGGCCATGTTCGATAGCGCCTGGCCGGCGCTGGGGCACCTTGCCCACGGGGATCTGGATACGACGTGCAAGATCAGCTGGATCGGGCCACCTCGACGTCATGGGACGGGTCCAACTTCAGACACTGCGCTTCGCGCGCAGGCGTTCGTTCTCCTTCTCCAGGGCCTTGACGCGTCGTTCGAGCTCGGCTCGTGTCGGCTTCTTCGGGGGCATTTCGGGGGCTGCCGCCCCGTCCGCTCACGTAGCGCGCACGCAAACGGCCCCGGACGAGTCGTCCGAGGCCGGGTAGGACCCCTCCCTGGGGGATAAATCCCAGGTCAGAGCGGTAATGCGTTGTGCCCCCGGCAGGATTCGAACCTGCGACACCCGCTTTAGGAGAGCGGTGCTCTACCCCTGAGCTACGGAGGCGTGGCCGTGGTGCTGCGTGGCCGAGGGCTAGCGTACCGGGTCGGGGGGCTCGGGTGGGAATGGGTTCTGCGGCGGGGTGGCGGTGGGGTCGCGGAGGGGCGGCGGGAGAAAGATGGCTGATGCATGAATCTTGACTGGCGGCGGGAGCGGGCATAGCGTCCAAGTGCTGAGCAAGCGCTTAGAGAGGTTTGTCCGTGCCGAACAGTGATCCGTTGCGCGCCGCCGAAGCCGCGCTGACCGCCCCCGGGGCGCCCTTCGAGGTCGTACGGGCGGAGGACGGGAGTCCGCTGTACGCCGGCGGGCCCCGGACGCTGCGGGAGTTCGTCGAGGCGACCTGGGCGTACGGGGACCGGCCGTTCCTGGTCGCGGAGAGCGGGACGTACACGTACGGCGAGTTCTTCGCCGCCGCCTGCGCGCTGGCCCGGCGGTTCGCCGGGGAGTACGGGCTCGCACCGGGGGACCGGGCCGTCATCGCCATGCGCAATCATCCCGAGTGGCAAGTCGCTTTCTGGGCCGCGCAGTTGGCGGGGCTTGTCGCCGTTCCGCTCAACGGCTGGTGGACCGGGGCGGAGTTCGCGTACGCGCTCGACGACTGCGAGCCCGGCGTGCTGCTCGTCGACGGGGAGCGGCTGCCGCAGGTCGAGCCGTGGCTCGCGGGGCGGACGGCGCGGAAGCGGCGGCCCGGGTCGTCGTGTTCCACGGGGACGGCGGGGGAGTTGGGCGAGGGGTACGAGGCGTACGAGGTGTACGAAGGGATCCGGCAGGCCGATCCGCTTCTGGGGCCGCCCGATGTCGACGTACGGGCCGAGGACGACGCCACCATCATCTACACGTCCGGGACCACCGGGCGGCCCAAGGGCGCCGTCGCCACCCACCTCGCCCAGGCCGGCGCCGCCACGCACCCCCGCTTCCACGCCGCGCTGGCCGCGCTCGCGCGCGGGGAGGTGCCGGGGCAGGGGCCCGCTCCCGTGACGCTCATGACGTTTCCGTTCTTCCATGTCGCCGCCTTCACCGCCGTGTACGCCGCCATGGCGGCCGGCGGCTCCCTCGTCCTCATGCGCAAGTGGGACGCCGGGCGCGCGCTCGCGCTGATCCGCGAGCACCGCGTCACGCACTACGCCGGTGTGCCGGCCACCGCCCTCCAGCTGCTGGACGCGGCGGAGCGCCGGGGACGGGCTGGAGAGCCTCGCCATGCTCAACACCGGCGGAGCCGCCGCGCCCGCCGGCCTCGTCGGGCGGCTCACGGCCCGGCACGGCGAGCGCATCGAGCCCCGCAACGGCTACGGGCTGACCGAGACCAGCGGCGGCGTACTGGCCACCTCCGGCGCGGCGTACCGCGCGGACCCCGGCAGTGCCGGCCGGCCCGCACCGGCCGTCGAGGTGCGGATCGCGGGGCCGGACGGGCAGGCGTCGGCCGAGGGCGAGGTCGGCGAGCTGTGGCTGCGCGGGCAGTCGCTCGTCAGGGGGTACTGGAACGACCCCGGCGCGACCTCGCGCGCCTTCGCCGAGGGCGGGTGGTTCCGGACCGGGGACCTCGCGACCGTGCGGGACGGCGGGTGCGTCAGCATCGTCGACCGCATCAAGGACATGGTCGTCCGCGGCGGCGAGAACGTGTACTGCGTCGAGGTCGAGAGCGTGCTGCACGACCATCCGGAGGTGCTGGACGCGGCCGTACTACGGCGTTCCGCACCCCGTGCTCGGGGAGGAAGTCGCCGCCGTCGTGCAGCTGCGGGCCGGAGCGGAGGCCGGTGCGGAGGAGCTGCGGGCGCATGTGGGCAGGAGCCTCGCCGCGTTCAAGGTGCCCGCCCATGTGCTCGTACGGGAGGAGCCGCTGCCCCGCAACGCCACCGGGAAGGTCCTCAAGAGGGAGCTGCGGGGAGAGATGGGAGGCGGCCCGGGCGTCAGCGGCGGGTGACGCGGATCAGGAAATCGCCGTCCGCCGTCCTGTCGGTCACCGAGATCCGCACCCCGTACTGGCGGTCCTTGAAGGTCTGGCCCTCCTCGAACGGCGCGTCCGACAGCTCGGCGTGCACATTGGGCCGCCGTGTGCAGCCCCCGCTGTCGCGCTCGCTGTCGGCGACCGTCACCGGGCCGTGGCCCGTGTCGACGTCGGCGTCGACGCGGTAGATCAGCACGCCCGGCTTGCAGACGGCCTCGTCGTTGCCCGCCCGGGTGCGCACTTCCACCGCGTAACCCGTCTTCTCCGTCAGGGGGATGAAGACGAGCTTCGCCCTGCCGCCCCCGTCCCGGACCCTGGTGCCCCCGTCCCTCTCCTCGTCCCCGTCTCCATTTCCGTCCCCGTCCCCGTCCCGCGAGGCGAGCGGCGTCAGGAGGTGTTCGGTGGTGCCGGGCGCGGCCGCGCAGCGGATCTGCGCGCTGTCGAGCCAGCCGAGCTTCCACTTGTGCCAGGCCAGCAGATCGTTGTTGGCCCCCCAGTCCTCGGACATGATGTCCCAGTGCCCGACCGACCCCCCGCCGTCCATGGTGTAGAGGTCCGGCAGCCCGAAGACATGGCCGTTCTCGTGCGGCAGGACCCGGAAGCCGGTCTCGCCGTACGAACCCGACCCGTCGTCCTGGCGGCTGTAGACGAAGGACGTGTTGGCGAGCGGGACGCCGTCGGCGTGCGGCGCGTCCTCGTTGCCGGAGAAGGTGACGGACAGGACGGTGTCCAGGGCCGAGGGCCCGGCATTGGGGGTGACCAGGACGTTGACCAGGTCGTACGAGCGGAAGTCCACCCGGGCGTCGGTCGCGGCGACGATGTCCTGGACGAGACGGCGGTAGCCGGGTTCGTACGGTGAGCCGCGGTCTATCCCGTACGCCGAGAAGGGCATCGGCATCCGTATCCAGTCGGTGAACGGGGTGACGGGCCGGTAGCGCAGGCGCCCGTACGAACTCGTCTCGAACCACTTCGTCGTCTGCGGGAAGAACTCCTCGAACCGGTCGCGCGCCGGGCCCTTCCCCGGCGCGTCCGAGAAGTCGATCATGAGGGTCAGGGCGTGGACGTCACCGGTGGAGCGGGCGAATCCGGGCGGTGTCGGCATTCCCTCCGACATCTGCACGCCCAGGGTGCCCGCGATCCTGCACGGTTCGAGCGCGGCCTCACCGGTCACGGACACCGCCGGGTCGTTGGAGCCCACCGGGCCCGCCGACGCCCTGGTCCCGGTGGCGAGCGGGGACCCGGCGGAGGTCACGGACGCGAGGGCGAGGCCGGTGAGGACGGCGACGCTCACCAGGTGACGGGGTCTGCGTATCCGGGGGCGGGTCTGCCGCATGGAGGCGCCTTCGGGGTCCGCGGCAGCCGGCCGTCCCTGACTGCTCTCGTTCGCTCACCCTGTGCCGGGGGGCCGCCGGGCGCTCGCCGGGCGGACCTCCGGGTAGGCCGATCGTGCGGAATTCCTCGCTCCGTTTGTGATCAGGGCCACATGTGATAGTTCGGGAAATAACCGGGGACAGACTCCCCGTTTACACCTGTGTTCGCCGAACCGGGGACCGACTCCCCGGTTGCCGGCTCTCACGCGGGAAGGTCTTCGCGCGGGAAGGCTTTCACGCGAGAAGGTACGAGAAGGAGCGCCGTGGCCACCGACACCGGAACCGACACCGACCCCGGAACCGACGCCGGCATCCGCACCGAGGCCGCCCGGCCCCGCACCCAGCGCCCGCGGGCCGACGCCCTGCGCAACCGGGAGCGGATCGTCTCCGCCGCGCGCGAGATGTTCGTCGAGTCCGGCCCCGAGGTGCCGCTCGACGAGATCGCCCGGCCGCCGTGCGGGCGTCGGCAACGCGACGCTGTACCGGCACTTCCCGGACCGCACCGAACTGATCCACCACGTGGTCGTCTCCGTCCTGTCCCGCGCCGCGGACCGGGCTCGGGCGGCGATCGCCGAGGAGGCCGACTCCTTCGACGCGCTGCGCCGCTTCGTCCACGCGGCCGCCGACGAGCGGATCGGCGCGCTGTGCCCGATGCTCGCCGACGGCTTCGACAAGGAACACCCGGAACTGCTCGCCGAGCGTGAGCGTCTCGAAGGGGCCGTCGACAGCCTCATGAGGCGCGCGCGGCAGGCCGGGCGGCTCCGTGACGACGTGGCCGTCGGCGATCTGCTGGTCGCCCTCTCCCAGCTCACCCGGCCGCTGCCGGGCAGCGCGTGCATGAACTTCGACCAGTTCGTCCACCGTCACCTGCAACTCTTCCTCGACGGCCTGGAGGCACCGGCGCGTTCCGTCCTCCCCGGCACTCCCGCGACATGGGAAGGCCTGCGCCGGGATTCGTGACCCCTGCCCAACCCCCGCTTTCGCTCACATAATTACGTACCTTTTTCTCCTTTTCGCACCCTTAGGCGGATACCTCCATGCCAAAAACAGCCGACACCCTCCTCCCCGATCCGGGCCGCTGGAAAGCGCTGGTCTTCATCGCCCTCGCCCAGCTGATGGTGGTCCTCGACGCGACGATCGTGAACATCGCGCTGCCGTCGGCCCAGCAGGACCTGGGGATCTCGGACGCGAACCGCCAGTGGGTCATCACGGCGTACGCCCTGGCCTTCGGCGGACTGCTGCTCTTCGGCGGCCGCATAGCCGACCTGTGGGGCCGCAAGCGCACCTTCGTCGTCGGTCTGCTCGGCTTCGCGGCGGCCTCCGCCCTCGGCGGCGCGGCCACCAACGAGGCGCTGATGCTGGGCTCGCGCGCCCTCCAGGGCGCCTTCGGCGCGCTGCTCGCGTCGCCGCCGTCTCGCTGCTCGCGGTGACGTTCACGACGTGCGCGAGCGCGCCAAGGCCTTCGGCATCTTCGGTGCGATCGCGGGCGGCGGCGGCGCGGTCGGCCTGATCCTGGGCGGCTTCCTCACCGAGTACCTGAACTGGCGCTGGACGTTCTTCGTCAACATCCCCTTCGCGGTCGTCGCGGCGGCGGGCGCCTACTTCGTGATCCGTGAGCCGGCCGGCGGCCGCAACCGCTCGCCGCTCGACATCCCGGGCGTCGTCCTCTCCACTCTCGGCCTGGTCACGCTGGTGTACGGCTTCACGCGCGCCGAGACGGACGGCTGGGCGTCGGGCACGACGATCGGCCTCTTCGTCGCCTCCGCCGTGCTGCTCGCCGTCTTCGTGGCCGTCGAGTCGAAGGTCAAGTCACCGCTGCTGCCGCTGCGCGTCCTGATGGAGCGCAACCGCGGCGGTGTCTACGCGTCGCTGGGCCTCGCCGTCATCGCGATGTTCGGGCTCTTCCTCTTCCTCACCTACTACCTCCAGATCGTGAAGGGCTACTCGCCCGTCATGACCGGCTTCGCCTTCCTGCCGATGATCGCGGGCATGATCACGGGCTCGACCCAGATCGGCGCCCGTCTGATGACGCGGGTCGCGCCCCGCTACCTGATGGGTCCCGGCTTCCTGGTCGCGGCGCTCGGCATGCTGCTGCTGACGCAGCTGGAGATCGGTTCGTCGTACGCCGGACTCATCCTGCCCGCGCAGCTGCTGCTGTGGTTGGGCATGGGTACGGCGTTCATGCCGGCCATGTCGCTGGCGACGCACGGCATCGAGCCGCGCGACGCGGGCGTGGCCTCGGCCATGGTCAACACCTCGCAGCAGGTGGGCGGCGCGATCGGTACGGCGCTGCTGAACACCATCGCGGCCAGCGCCACCACGGCGTACATCACCTCGCACGCCGCCGGCGCCACCAACGAGCAGCTGCTCCAGGCGCAGGCGATGGTGTACGGCTACGCGAGCGCCATCTGGTGGGCGGTCGGCATCCTGGCCGTCTCCGCGACGATCGCGCTGACGCTGATCAACACCGGCCGTCCGGGTACGACGACGGTCGTGGGTTCGGGCGACGGCGCGGGCGCGGAGGACGAGGTGCGGATCCCCGTCGTCGCGCACTGACGTCCCCGGCCGGGCCCGTCCCGGCGGCCCGGCTGCCCTGGTTCCGCTTCGGCTTCAGCGGAGCCAGGGCAGGTCCGCGTCCGCGCCCGTCGGCTGGAGCCCTTCCGCCATGACCCGCATGATCTCGCCGAGCTGGCTCACCTGCTCGGGGGTGAGCCGGTCGAACATGGCCTGGCGGACGGTGGCGACATGGCCGGGCGCGGTCTGCTTCAGGACCGCGTACCCCTCGTCCGTCAGTACGGCGTTCTGCCCGCGCCGGTCGGAGGGGCACTCCTCGCGGCGCACCCAGCCGTTGCGCTCCAGGCGGGAGACGGCGTGCGAGAGCCGGGAGCGGGTGATCTTCGCGGTCTCGGCCAGCTCGGTCATCCTCAGCCGCCGCTCCGGTGCCTGGGAGAGTTGCACGAGCAGGCCGTAGTAGACGTGCGGCATGCCGGCGTCGCGTTGGAGCTGGCGGTCCAGGTGGTCCTCCAGGAGGGTGGTGGCCTGGAGGTACGCGCGCCAGGTGCGCTGCTCCTCTTCGCTGAGCCAGCGGGGTGCCGTCGTCATGGGCATCACTCTACGGGCCCGCTTCTTGAAACTTAAACTAGCTGGCGTTAGGGTTGCTTCCACAGGCTTGCTTGAAGTTTCAAGGAAAGGTTGCGGCCGTGGAGCGTATGCCCGCCCTCTATCTGAGCCACGGAGCTCCGCCGCTGGCCGACGACCCCGTCTGGCCCGGCCAGCTCGCGTCCTGGTCCGCCGGCCTTCCCCGGCCGCGCGCGATCCTGATGGTCTCCGCCCACTGGGAGGAGGCCCCGCTCGCACTCGGCGCCACGGAGACGGTGCCGCTCGTTTACGACTTCTGGGGCTTCCCCGAGCGCTACTACCGCGTCCGGTACGCCGCGCCCGGCGCCCCCGGACTCGCCGATTCCGTACGGAAGCTGCTGCGCGGCGCCGGTACGCCCGTCCAGGACATCCCGGACCGCGGGCTCGACCACGGGGCGTACGTCCCGCTGGTCGAGATGTTCCCGGCGGCCGACATCCCCGTACTCCAGATCTCCATGCCCACGCTCGACCCGCAGGGGCTGATGGACATCGGGCGCAAGCTCGCGCCCCTGCGCGACGACGGCGTACTGATCGTCGGCAGCGGCTTCTTCACCCACAACCTGGCCGCCCTGCGGCACCCGGGCGGGGGAGTGCCCGGCTGGTCGGCGGAGTTCGACGCGTGGGGGCGCGAGGCGCTGGCGGCGGCCAACGCGACGCGCTGCTCGACTTCGCGCACACGTCCCCGGCCGGCCGGCTCGCCCACCCGCGCACCGAGCACTTCGCGCCGCTGTTCGTGACGCTGGGCGCGTCCGAGGGTGAGCTGGAAACGCAGCGCGAGGTGATCGACGGCTTCTGGATGGGGCTGGCGAAGCGGTCGGTGCAGTTCGGCTGACGGCTCCTCAGGAACCCGGGGTTCCAAGGCTTCCGGGCCTCGGGCGCCTCAGGACTCCGGGGCCTGCCTCAGGGCTCCAGGCCCTCAGGTCAGCGGCTCGCTGAGCTCGATCGCGCGCAGGGCGGCCGCCAGTGACCGCTCGTCGCCGATGTCGAGCGCGGTGTCGGTGAACTTGATGACGTGCTCGTCGCCGTGCGCCGCCGCCCGCTCGAAGACCTCATCGGGGGTGACGGAGCCCGGCGCGGCGTACGGGGCGGGCTCGTCCGGGGCGTACATCGAGGTGACCGCCGCCGACGCCGCCCAGGCGGCGTGCAGGCTCGGCGCCCACAGGGTGCGGGGGAGCGCGGGGAGGGTGCGCAGGACGGCGTTGGGGGCCGTCGCCGCGTGGACCAGCATGGTCTCGTCGCCGGTGCCCGTACGTGGCGTACCGGTGGGTGGCGGCCCGTACCAGCTCGGCCAGCCGCCGCCGCGCCTCGTCCGGGTCCCGTGGGCGGGCGAGCGCCCCCCGCCCCACACCGGGAGCGCGTGACGCGGCCTAGGCGGTCGGGGGAAGCTCCCCCGAGTACGTCGACGGGCGGTACGGCGTCCAGCGCCTCGCGCGGTGGGGGCGGCGGGGCAGCGGGACGGGCGGCTCCACGGGACGGTAGCGGGCGGCCCAGTAGCCGAGGCCGTGGGCGAGCTCGGTGCGGCGGGGGGCGTTCTCGCCGTCCGTCAGGAGGGTGCGTACCGC
This sequence comes from Streptomyces altiplanensis, assembly GCA_003719395.1. Taxonomy (GTDB): domain Bacteria; phylum Actinomycetota; class Actinomycetes; order Streptomycetales; family Streptomycetaceae; genus Streptomyces; species Streptomyces altiplanensis. Next base: position 34,083 of record RHMC01000007.1, on the reverse strand, counting down.
GTGGCCCACCCGGATCAACGGATGCGCGGCGCCGCCGTACACGCCCGGCAGCAGCCTGGGCCACCACGTGGCGAGCACCTCGCCGCCACGGCTGCCCCGCTTCCGTGAGGCGGTGTGCGAAGTACGCGATCCAGTCGGCGGCCCGGCGCGGATCGCCCAGCGCCTCCTGCCAGTTGCCGTCGGTCACCGGGGTGTGGCGGGAAGGGAAGTCTTCCAGCCGCGCGGCGTAAAGATCCAGCCAGCGGTGGACGGATCCGGCACGGCCGTGCGCGGCGAGGGACTCGACGGCCATGGGGGCGTGGTTGGTGAGGCGGCCCAGGCGCTCGGGGCCGTGGGTGTGGAGGCGTTCGAGCGCCTCGTCGAGGATGCCTGTGGTGTCCATGCGCCGGAGACTAGGCGCGGGGCGGACGGAGGGTAACGGGCTGCGGACCTACACCGGGTCCTAGGCCGCAGGGCCGAGACCGGGGGCGGTAGGGCGCGCAATGGACGCCGACTTCGACGGAGGTGCCGTAGGCGTCCTTCGGGCGGCGTCCTTCGGGTGGACGGGGCTGCTCGTCGCGTGACCGAGCCCACGGCCGGAGCGGCCGGAACGGGCGTCGCGGGCAACCAGCAGACGGTGCGGGCCGTCTTCGGTGGAGAGCAGCCGCGGGCGGCGCTGCTCGGGCGCGAAGACCGTGAAGACGGTGGTGCCGAAGGTGACACCGTCTCGCGGACGCAGTGGTTGCAGAGGTCCGTGAGGGCACCGAGGCTCGCGTCGGCGCCCGCGCTGACCTGCGCTTCCGGGGGCGCGAGTTCCATGCGGCTCCCCCGGAAAGCGGACAGGGTACTGCAAGATCACGAAAATCAATGCACGCCAGGGGAATTCTGTCCGGATTCCAGTCGTTGTTTCCAGTGGATGCGGGGCACCCGACAGGGAGTCCGGCAGCCAACACATCGCGACCTACTCAGCAAGGGAGCACGCATGGCAACCCGTGCCGTCGCCCGTCAGCAGACCGCCCCTGGCGGATCCGGCGGGGTACGCAGCGTTCGCGCCGTAGGCGGGGAGATCGCCGACCGCGACCTGGTCGGTATGTACCTCGACGAGATCGCACGGACGCCGCTGCTCGACGCCGCCAAGGAAGTCGACCTCTCACAGACCATCGAGGCAGGTGTGTACGCGCAGCAGATCCTCGACAAGGAAGTGGAGAGCGACGCGGGCGGCGCCTCCCGCGAGGAGCTGGAAGCGCTGGTCGCGCAGGCCGAGCGTGCCAAGGACCTGTTCATCCGTGCCAACCTCCGTCTCGTCGTGGCGGTCGCGCGCCGCTATCCGCGCAGTGGCCTCCCCCTGCTCGACCTGATCCAGGAGGGGAACGCGGGCCTGGTGCGTGCGGTCGAGAAGTTCGACTACACGAAGGGCTTCAAGTTCTCCACGTACGCCACCTGGTGGATCCGGCAGGCCATCACCCGGTCCATCGCGGACCAGTCCCGCACCATCCGGCTCCCCGTCCACCTGGTGGAGGAGCTGGGCCGTATCCGGCGCGTGCAGCGCGAGTTCAACCGTGAGCACGGGCGCGAGCCCGAGCACGCGGAGATCGCGGCCGAACTGGACGCCAAGCCCGAGCGCGTCAGCGACGTCCTGGACTGGGCGCGCGACCCGGTCTCGCTCAACATGCCCGTCGACGACGCGGGAGAGACGCAGTTCGGCGACCTGCTGGAGGACACGTCGGCGGTCTCGCCCGAGCAGTCGGTGCTCTCGCTGCTGCGCAGCGAGGGGCTGGAGGACCTCATAGGCCGGCTCGACGAGCGGACGGCCTCGATCATCCGTATGCGGTACGGCATCGAGGACGGCCGGGAGCGGACCCTGACCGAGGTCGGCAAGCAGCACGGACTGACGCGTGAGCGGATCCGGCAGATAGAGAAGCACGCTCTGATGGACCTGAAGCGCATGGCGCACGACACAGGCTTCGACGCGGTCGCATAAACGGCCCCGATCGAGGTACCTGTCTTTCCAGGGTCGAGCCCCGGCGCACTCCCCCCGGCGCCGGGGCTCCCCTGTCTCCGCCGCTCTCTGCGCTGCTCCCGCGGGGCGGTCGCGTCCCTGCTGCTCCCGCGGGTTCTGCTGCTCCCGCGGGTTCTACTGCTCCCGCGGGGCGGTCGCGCGGGTGAGCCTGCCGCCGAGCTCGGCCAGGTAGTCGACCAGTTCCTGCGGCTCGGACACCGTGAACTCGCAGTCCACCAGCGCGAGCCGGAGCCCCAGCCACTCCATCGAGTCGGTGGCCGTCACGTCGAGCCGGCAGCGGCCGTCGTCGCCCCCGACCGGCTCCGGTGTGCCGAGCGAGCCCGGCAGCCGGGCCGCGACGAACTCGGCGGGCGCGTCGAACGTCACCACCACCCGGTACTGGGGCTGGAGCCGCTTCATGGAGTGCCGGATGAATTCGGCGGCGTCCCCGCTCGGCAGTCCCCGCGGAGTGAAGCGCGCCCCCGTGGCGAACGGCTCACTGACCCGGTCCACGCGGAACGTACGCCAGGCGTCCCGGTCCAGGTCGTACGCGACGAGGTACCAGCGCCGCCCCGTGCTCACCAGCCGGTGCGGCTCGACGAGACGCCTGGTTTGCGACCCGTCCCCCGAGCGGTAGGCGAATCGCAGCCGCTCCTGCCCGGTCGCCGCGCCCGCCATCACCGTGAGCGTACGGGGATCGATGGTCGCCCCGTCGCCGCTGGTCAGCGGGATGGTGGCGGCCTGGAGGGTGGAGACCTGCCGGCGCAGCCTGGACGGCAGCACCTGCTCCAGCTTCGCCAGCGCCCGCACCGACGCCTCCTCGATGCCCTCGACCGCGTGGCCCGCACCGGCCCGCAGCCCCACCGCGATGGCGACGGCCTCCTCGTCGTCGAGCACCAGCGGCGGCATCGCCTTGCCCGCCACGAGCCGGTAGCCGCCGTCCGCGCCCATCGTCGCCTGCACGGGATAGCCGAGCTCGCGCAGCCGGTCGATGTCGCGCCGCACGGTGCGGCGGCTGACGCGCAGGCGTTCGGAGAGCTCGCTGCCGGGCCATTCGCGGGGTGTCTGGAGCAGCGAGAGCAGTTGCAGCAGCCGGGCCGGCGTATCGGTCGTCATACCTTCAGGATGCCGTTCCAGTGGGACACAACCTGTCCTACATCCGGCCTAGTCTCGCTCGTATGACTTCCACACCCCTGCAGTCCGAGCAGACGGACGGGACCGGGACGAGCACGCCCGACCGCCGCCGGTGGTTCGCGCTCGCCATCGTGATGACCGCCGCCTTCATGGACCTGGTCGACGTCACGATCGTCAACATCGCGGTCCCGAGCATCCGGCAGGACCTGGGCGCCACCTTCGGCGCGATCCAGTGGATCACCGCGGGGTACGCCCTGGCCTTCGCCGCCGGGCTGATCACCGGCGGCAGGCTGGGCGACATCTACGGCCGCAAGCGGCTCTTCCTGATCGGCATCTCCGGCTTCACGCTCGCCTCCGCGCTCTGCGGTTTCGCCACCGGCCCGGAGATGCTCGTGGCCTCCCGCATCCTCCAGGGCGGGATGGCGGCGCTCATGGTGCCGCAGGTCCTGTCGATCGTCCACGCCACCTTCCCCGCGCACGAGCGCGGCAAGGTCTTCGGCCTCTTCGGCGCGATCGTCGGCCTGGGCGCCGTGTCGGGCCCGATGCTGGGCGCGCTGCTCACCGAGTGGAACCTGTTCGGCCTGGAGTGGCGGCCGATCTTCCTCATCAACCTGCCCGTCGGCATCGTGGGACTGCTCCTGGGCGTCCGCTTCATCGGCGAGTCCAAGGCCCCCAAGGCGCTGCGCCTCGACCTGATCGGCGTAGCGCTCGCGACCCTCGGCCTCCTCATGCTGATCTACCCGCTCATCCGCGGCGAGGAGCTGGGCTGGCCGCTGTGGGGCCACCTCGCCATGATCGGCAGCCTCGCCGTCTTCGCCCTCTTCGTCGCGTACGAGCGCCACAAGACCCGCAAGGACGGCTCGCCCCTGGTCGAACTCTCCCTCTTCAGGGTCAAGAGCTTCGCCGCAGGCATCGCGGTGCAGCTGACCTTCGGCGTGGCACTGGGCATCTTCTTCCTGGTCTGGACGCTCTACATGCAGATGGGCCTCGGCTGGAGCGCGCTGCGCGCCGGCACGACGGGCATCCCGTTCTCCATAGCGGTCTCACTCGCCGCGGGCATCTCCGTGCAGAAGCTGGTCCCGCGCTTCGGCAGGAAGGTCCTCCAGGCGGGCGCGCTGACGATGGTGGCCGGGCTGCTGCTCTACATCTGGGAGGCCGACCGGTACGGCACGGCCATCCACCCCTGGCAGATGGCACTGCCGCTCGTCGTGATGGGGCTCGGCATGGGCCTGATCGTGGCGCCGCTGACGGACGCGGTGCTGTCCGAGGTGCCGCGTGAGCACGCCGGTTCGGCCTCCGGCCTGATCAACACGGTGCAGCAGATGGGCAACGCGCTGGGCCTCGGCCTGGTGTCGGTCGTCTTCTTCGGTGTCATGGACGACCACCTGACGCCGAACACCGTCGGCATGGCCTTCGTCGACGCGTTCCAGAACGCGCTGTGGTGGGCGACCGCGGTGCTGGTGGCCATCTTCTGCCTGATGTTCGCGCTGCCGGCGCGGCCGCGGGCGGGGATCGAAGGCGCGGCGGCCGCGGCCCCGGAAACCCCCCGGGTGAAGGAGCCGGTGCTCACCCCCTGATCCACGACTGCGACCGACGGCGCCCGTGTCTCCCGACACGGGCGTCGTCTTTGTTTGGGCCCGAATATGTCCGTCCGATGCCCGAGTCTGTTTACATTAGCGAAACCTGGTCGTATTCTGCGGGAGAAACCACAGGTTCGGGCATCGAACGGATGTAACCCCACATGTACGCACCGGAGCGCCAGCAGGAGATCCTGCGCCTCGCCCGCGAGAGCGGGCGGGTGGACGTGCTCTCTCTCGCCGAGACCTTCCAGGTCACCGCCGAGACCGTCCGCCGCGACCTCAAGTCCCTGGACCGCGCGGGTCTCCTCCGGCGGGTGCACGGCGGCGCGATCCCCGCAGGCCGCCTCGGCTTCGAGCCGGACCTCGCCGAGCGCGAGTCCACCGCCGCCGACGAGAAGGACCGCATCGCACGGGCGGCCCTCGCCGAACTGCCGACGACGGCAGCGTCATCCTCGACGCCGGCTCGACGGTCGCCCGCCTCGCCGCCGACGTACCGCTGGAGTGCGGGTTCACCGTCGTCACCCACGCGCTGCCCGTCGCCGCCCGCCTCGCCGACCATCCCGGCATCGACCTGCACCTCGTCGGAGGGCGGGTCCGCCACCGTACGCGCGCCGCCGTCGACGCCTGGGCGCTGCGTGCGTACGGCGAGATCCGCGCCGACGTCGCCTTCCTCGCCACCAACGGCTTCTCGCCCGACGGAGGCCTCACCACCCCCGACCTCGCCGAGGCGGCCGTGAAGCGCGCGGTCGTCGCGGCGCCCGCCGGGTCGTCCTGCTGGCCGACTCCGCCAAGCACGGACAGGAGCACTTCGCCCGCTTCGGCGACCTGACCGACGTGGACCTGCTCATCACCGACGCCGGTCTGAGCCCCGAAGACGCCGCCGCCATCGAGGCCGGCGGCACCGAAGTGCAGTGTGTTTAGGAACGAGTGCCCATGATCCTCACCATCACCCCCAACCCCAGCCTCGACCGGACGTACGAAGTCCCCGTCCTCCAGCGGGGTGAGGTGCTGCGCGCCACCGCCGACCGGATGGACCCGGGCGGCAAGGGCGTCAACGTCTCGCGCGCCGTGGCCGCGGCCGGACACCGCACCCTCGCCGTCATGCCGCTGGGCGGGGCGCCGGGCGCGCTCGTCGCCGAACTCCTCGGCGCGGAGGGGATCGAGGTCGTGCCGTTCGAAGCGACGGGCGACACCCGCTCCAACATCACACTCGTGGAGCCGGACGGCACCCTCACCAAGATCAACGCACCGGGCCCCGAACTCTCCGCCACCGACTCCGAGTCGCTCCTGGAGACCGTACGCACGCACTCGGCCGGCGCCGACTGGATCGCCTGCTGCGGCAGCCTGCCGCGCGGCCTCGCCCCCGAGTGGTACGCCGAACTGGTGGCCCGCGCGCACGATGCGGGCGCCCGCATCGCACTCGACACCTCGGGCCCGTCCCTCCTCGCGGCACTCCGCGAACGCCCGGACGTGGTCAAGCCCAACGCCGAAGAACTCGCCCAGGCCGTCGGCCGCCCCCTGGCCAGACGGTCGGCGACGCGCTGAAGGCGGCGCGGGAACTCCGCGACGCGGGGGCGCGCACGGTACTCGCCAGCCTCGGGGCCGACGGACAACTGCTGGTCGGTGAAGAGGGCACGTACTACGCCACCGCGAAGGTCACCCTCGTACGCAGCAATGTCGGCGCGGGCGACGCCTCGCTCGCCGGCTTCCTGACGGCGGGCGGCGAGGGCCCCGAGGCCCTGGCCTCAGCAGCCGCACACGGCGCGGCAGCCGTCCAGCTGCCCGGCAGCGTCATGCCGGCACCGGCCGACCTGAACCCCTCCTCGGTCGCCGTGACGGCCGACGTCCCCCTGGACCGCGCGCTGGCGGAGCCGGCCGCGTGATCCGCATACCCCCGTATTCCCGTAGGAGCCCGCGATGAGCCAGATGATCACCGCGGACCTGGTCGACCTCGACCTGGCCGCCGGCACGAAGGAAGAGGCGGCGCGCGCGCTCGCCGAACGCATGGTGGCGCTCGGCCGCGTGACCGGCCTCGACGGCTTCCTCGCCGACGTCGCGGCGCGCGAGGCGCAGATGCCGACCGGCCTGGACGGCGGCATCGGCATCCCGCACTGCCGCAGCGAACACGTCACCGAGCCGACGCTCGCCTTCGGGCGCAGCGCACGCGGTGTCGACTTCGGCGCCCCGGACGGCCCGGCCGACCTCATCTTCCTCATCGCGGCCCCGGCAGGCGCGGACGACGCGCACCTGACGATCCTCTCCAGCCTGGCCCGCCACCTGATGGACGCCGTCTTCACCGCGCCCTCCGCGCGGCCGGGGACCCGGCGTCGGCGGCGGCCCTGATCCGCGGCGACGCCCCGCAGGGCACCCCTCGCACCGCCTCGCACACCGAGGTGCCGGGAGGGGACGTGCCGGGGCGCTCCCCGCAGGGCGTCGAACGCAAGCGAGCCCGAAGAAATCCCCGTACCCGAACGTTCGGCACCCGAGGAGACGCCCCGGCACGGCACCGACCCCGAAGCACCCGCCTCCGAGGCTCCCGCCTCCGAAGCACCCGCCTCCGAAGGCACCGCCCCTGAGGGCACCGCACCGTTCAAGATCGTCGCCGTCACCTCCTGCCCCACCGGCATCGCGCACACCTACATGGCTGCCGAAGCACTCGAACAGGCAGGAAACAACGCCGATACGGAACTGACCGTGGAGACCCAGGGCTCCGCCGGTTTCACGCGTCTGGACCCCGCCGTGATCGCCGCCGCGGACGGCGTGATCTTCGCCCACGACGTGCCCGTACGGGAAAAGGAGCGCTTCGCGGGCAAGCCGACGGTCGACGTGAACGTCAAGGCCGGCATCAACCGCCCCGCCGAGCTCATCGCGGAAGTGCGCGCCAAGGCCGCACGCGGCGAGGTCACCTCGTCCGCGGCCAAGGGCTCCCCGGTCGAGGAAACGGGCGGGCCGGGCGAAGGCTACGGGACGAAGCTCCGCAAGTGGCTCATGTCCGGCGTCAGTTACATGGTGCCGTTCGTCGCCGCGGGCGGCCTGCTCATCGCCTTGGGCTTCGCCATCGGCGGCTACGAGATCAACAAGGCCCCTTCCGTCATCGAGCACTTCGCCTGGACGGACACCACCAGCTGGGCCGCCCTGATGTTCCAGATCGGCGGCCTCGCCTTCGGCTTCCTGGTGCCCGTCCTGGCCGGCTACATCGCGTACGGAATGGCCGACAGGCCAGGACTCGTCCCCGGCTTCGTCGGCGGCGCGATCGCCGTCGCCATCGACGCCGGCTTCCTCGGCGGCCTGGTCGCCGGTCTCCTCGCCGGCGCGGTGGTGATGGCGATCCAGAAGCTCAAGGTCCCCGCCCCCCTCCGCGGCATCATGCCGGTGGTGGTGATCCCCCTGATCTCCTCCGCCGTCGTCGGCTTCCTGATGTTCCTGGTGGTCGGCGAGCCGATCGCGAAGCTCCAGAGCGGGCTCACCGACTGGCTGTCCGGCCTCTCCGGTGCCAACGCGATCATCCTCGGCGTCATCCTCGGCCTGATGATGTGCTTCGACCTGGGCGGCCCGCTCAACAAGGTCGCGTACGCCTTCGCCGTCGGCGGTCTCGCCAACCCCAACGAGGGCAGCCTCAAGGTCATGGCCGCCGTCATGGCCGCGGGCATGGTCCCGCCGCTGGCGATGGCCCTGGCCACGACCGTGCGCGGCCGGCTCTTCACCAAGACCGAGCGCGAGAACGGCAAGGCGGCCTGGGTGCTGGGCGCGTCGTTCATCACCGAGGGCGCGATTCCGTTCGCCGCGGCCGACCCGCTGCGCGTGATCCCGTCGGCGATGGCGGGCGGCGCGGTCACCGGTGCCCTGTCGATGGCCTTCGAGTGCACGCTGCGGGCCCCGCACGGAGGCGTCTTCGTGATCCCGCTGATCGGCAACCCGTTCCTCTACCTGGTAGCCGTCCTGGCCGGTACGGCGGTCAGCACGGGTCTGGTCGTCCTCCTCAAGGGACTGCGGAAGACGGCAGGGCCGGCGAAGGCCGGGGACGTGGCCACGGAGACCGACGACGCCAAGGTGGCAGTAGCCGCCTGACGCACGGCTGCCGCCCAGCCGGCGCACGCCGGGCCCGCACAGGACGACGCGGGCCCGGCGGCGCTGCGGTCCGGCGGCGCTACGGCCTTGTGGTGCTACGGCCTCGTGGCGCTACGACCCGGTGGCGCGACGGCCCGGTCAGCGCACCCGCGCGCGGAGCTCCATCGCCTCACGCGCGGTGCGCTCCGTCTCGTACACCTCGCACATGTGACGGCCGTCCGGCGTAGCCGTGTGCTCGACCTCCCACAGACTCACCTCGCTGCCGTCGCGCAGCAGGAACGCGTGCTCGTACAGCGTGAACCCGGCGTCCCGGCCCTCCACGCTGCACTGGCGGCCGAAGGCCTGGGTGATCTGGTGGGCGACGGCGTCGCTCAGGCGCAGCGCGGTGTCCCGCCCCGGGCGGCCGGCGTTCTCGGCGCGGCGGAGCACACGGCGCGCGTGGTCGGCGGAGTTGTCCGGGATGAAGATGCGGCGGGCGGGCGGTCGCACGGCCATGAGGGCGGCAAGGATTTCGAGGTCGGCGTCCAGGTCGGTATCCGGATCGCGGTCGGGGCAGCCCGCGTCCAGCCCCGTGGCGCCGTCCCCGCCGGGGAAGCCGGAGGCACCCGTACCGCCCGGGCGAGGCAGCCGGGACACGGCCAGCCGGACCCCGTCCGCCTCCGTGTACAGCTCGTGCTGCGTGGCGCCGTCGCGGGTCGCGTTGTGCGCCAGCTCCCACAGGACGAGGGAGCTGCCGTCGGAGAGCAGGAACGCGTGCTTGAACGTCTCGCGGTGCAGCCCCGCGCTGTGGTGCGAGGAGTGCAGGGACGTGCTGTGGGCCAGCGCGGATTCGAGCCGCTCCACGGTCGTGTCGGGCAGGTCGAACGAGTTGAGTGCGCGCCCCAGGAGTCGCTCGAGGTGCTCCTCGGTTGTCTCGTACGGATCGCTCAAGGGTCTCTCCAGGCCGTCGCCGCTTGTCACTTGCCGAGTGCTCAACGTAGCCCCTGGGTCTGACAACGTCGCCGGGTTGGGGAAAACGAAGGAGGAGCAAGTACGGTTCCCGTCCTTCCGGCCGGCCGGCTCGCCGTGTCAGTCCGTCAGTCCGTCAGTAGAGATCCCGGTACGCCGGGTAAACGCCCCCGGGCCCCTCGACCCCCTCCGCCGCCAGCACGGCCTTCACCACCGCCCGGGCCAGCGCGTCCGCCCCGGCCCCCAGGACCTCGTTGAGCGCGGTCACGTCCGCGCCTACGTGCGCCGCGAACCCGGATCCGGGGGATTCGGCCGGCAGCGGCCTCGCCCCCGTCGCCAGGGCGAAGACGATGTCGCCGTCGGTGAGCAGGTGTACGGGACGCAGGGCCCGCGCGAGACCGTCGTGCGCCGTCCCGGCGAGCTTCTGCGCCTGCGCCCGGGACAGTTCCGCGTCGGTGGCGACGACCGCGAGGGTGGTGTTCAGCACCGGACGCACGGGGGTCACCGAGCGCCGCCGCGTCTCCTCCCGCGCTTCGGCCAGCCTGCGCTGCGCCGCCTCGTGGACCTCCGCCGCCGGGCGGTCGGCCCACCCCTGTACGCAATCGCCGTACAGGACGCCGGTCAGCGGATCGACGGCCGAACCCGCGGCGTTGACGACCGCGAGCGCCCCCACCGTGATGCCCGAGCCGAGTACGACGGAGGCCGTGCCGGACGCGCCCTTCATCGCTCCCGCGACCGCGCCCGTCCCCGCGCCCACCCCGCCCTGCGCCACGGGCGCCCCGATACCCGTACGGGCGGCCTCCTCGACGGCGGCCCGTCCCGTCGCGGCACCGGGCCTGGCCCGCCAGTCGCCGCCGCGCCCCAGGTCGAAGAGGCAGGCGGCCGGCACGAGCGGGCACCACCTGCGCCGGATCGGGCCCGACCCGGACCCCCCGGCCCCGCTCCTCCAGCCAGGCCATCACCCCGGAAGCGGCGTCCAGGCCGTACGCGCTGCCGCCCGTCAGGACGACGGCGTCGATGCGCTCCACCAGGTTGCGCGGGTCGAGGGCGTCCGTCTCGCGCCGTGCCCGGAGCCCCGCCCCGCACCTCCACGGCGGCCACCGCCCCGCCCTTCGGCGCCAGTACGACGGTGGTGCCGCTCAGCGCGCGGTCGCCCGGCACGCGTGCGTGGCCGACCCGCAGTCCGGCCACATCGGTCAGGGCGTCCGCTCTCGTCCGGTGTCCCATGGCATCCTGCGTATCACGGGACGGCCCTCGTGAGGGCGGAGCCGCCGGGACTGCCGGGACCACCGAGGCCGCAAAGGCCTCAGAGGCCGCCGAACCGTCCGTCCGCCGTACCCTGGAACCATGAGCACCGCCCCCGCCCACGGACCGCGCGATCCGGAGCAGACGTCCGAGCAGCAGGCCGAGCGAAAGCCGCGGCCGAAGCCGGCGCTGGACTTCGGCGATCCGCTGGACCAGCAGTCAGCGGACGATACGGACCGGGGGTGGGGTGAGCGGCCTCCGGGCAGCGGCGGCAGCACGGCAGACCTCGCCCGGTTCCTGGACGAGAAGCCGCCGCACCACCTCTGAGCGACCCGGGTCACGGCGCGTTGCCGTGGCCCGGGCCGCGCTGTGCGACCAGGGCGTCCCTGATCTCCTTCAGCAGTTCGATCTCGGTGACCTCCATGACCTCCGCGGTGGCTTCCTGCGCCTTGTCCCGTGCCGCCCGCCGCGCCAGGTACTTGGCCATGGGCAGCACCATGAGGAAGTAGACGACCGCCGCGGTGATCAGGAAGCTGAGGACCGCGCTGAGAACCAGCCCCCAGTTGATCGGGATGCCCTGCATCACGCCGTTCTTGTCCGGCGTGCACGGCTGCTTCAGACAGGAGCTGTACTTCTCCAGGTCCTGCGTGCCGAACGCACCGACCACCGGGTTGATCACCCCCTTGACGATCGAGTTCACGACGTTGGTGAACGCGGCGCCGACGACCACCGCGACAGCCAGGTCGATCACGTTGCCGCGCATCAGGAAGGCTTTGAAGCCCGCCAGAACGTTCTGCTTCTTCTCCTCGCTCACGAATGAGCCTCTTTTCGCATGTACCGGGGGCGGAGCAAACAGTTCCGAAACCTACGTCAGCAGGTGAAGGGCCTGTCCAATCGCCGTCCACCGACCAGCGACATGAGGGCTCGTCAGTTCTGGTCAGCACACCGTCACCGCCAGTCGGGACGTCGCGCCCACACCGGCCAGTGCGGCGGCCGTGGCGCGCGGTACGGACAGAACGACCAGCGCTCCCTCGCCCCCGCCCGCGGAGGTCTCGTGCACCTTCGGCACTTCGGCCACACGGGCACCGGCAGCCACCACCCGAGCGTCCGGCGGCTCCCCGCCCACCGTCTGGGGACCGGCCGCCGCAGCGATCACATCGACGCGGTCTCCGCGGCGCAGCAGCCGCACGGTCGCGGCGTCCGCGATCCGTACCGGCGCGGACACCATCTCCACCGGCCGTCGCTCGCGCTGCCGCGCCCCGGCCCCCGGCCTGCTCCTCAGCCTGTGCCCCGGTCTGTGCCCCGGTCTGTGCCCCACCGCCCGTACGCCCCGCGTCACGCGCTCCCGAAGCGGCCAGCGCGGCGGCTGTCATCGCGAGCCCGGCCGCCATCGCCCGCCTCCTGCGCCGCACCGCGCGCCGCAGCCGGTGCCTGCCGCCGCGCACCCGCAGCGGAGAGAAGTCGGGCACACCGCACGGCTCCGGTCCGGGAACGGACGCGGGAGGAGTGGGGGCGTAGGGATAGAGGGACACGGTGGTCACCGCCTGCCATGAGGAGTTCCGGCTGAACGCTCCTCACGATCCACGGCCCGCCCGGATCCTGCCGGGGCCTGTGGACGGCCCCCGGACTGTGGACAACCCGCTCACCCGCTCACCCGCTCACCCGCTCACCCGCTCACCCGCGCCCGCTCCGGCCAAGGCAGCGGCCCGCTCCGGTCAAGGCAGCGTGATCCCCGTGTCGATCCCGTCCAGTGCGTGCGCGCACAGGCAGTCCCGCGTCTCGTCCGCCGGCAGCGCCGCCACCGCGTCGAAGAGCACATCGCGCAGCCGGCCCACATTCGCCCCGAACACCTTGAACACCTCTTCGTGGGAGACGCCCTCGCCCGTCTCGGCCCCGGCGTCCAGGTCCGTCACCAGCGTCAGTGACGTGTAGCAGAGCCCCAGCTCCCTGGCGAGCACGGCCTCCGGGTGCCCGGTCATGCCGACCACCGACCAGCCCGCCGCCGCGTGCCACCGCGACTCCGCCCGCGTCGAGAACCGCGGCCCCTCTATGACGACCAGCGTCCCGCCGTCCACCGGCTCCCACTCGCGCCCGCGCGCCGCCGCGAGCGCTGCCGCGCGCCCCTCGGGGCAGTACGGGTCGGCGAACGTCACGTGAACGACCTTCGGCAGCTTCCCGTCCACCGGCGTCTCACCGTCGTAGAACGTCTGCGTGCGCGCCTTCGTACGGTCCACCAGCTGGTCCGGTACGAGCAGGGTGCCCGGCCCGTACTCGGCCCGCAGCCCGCCCACCGCGCACGGCCCGAGCACCTGGCGCGCACCGACGGACCGCAGCGCCCACAGGTTGGCGCGGTAGTTGATGAGGTGCGGCGGCAGGTGGTGACCCCGTCCGTGGCGGGGGAGGAAGGCCACCCGCCGCCCCGCTATCTCACCGAGGAAGAGCGAGTCGCTCGGCTTCCCGTAGGGCGTGTCCACCTCGATCTCGGTGACGTCCTCCAGGAAGGAGTAGAAGCCCGAGCCGCCAATCACGCCGATCTCTGCGTTCGCCATGGCGGTCACAGTAGCCGGGCGTGAAAACGCCGAGGACCCCGCCGTCACAAACGGCGGGGTCCTCGCGCGCACTGCGCAAAAACAGGCGGCCTAGGCGGCCGAGGTGCTGCTGGAAGAGCTGGACGAGCCGGCGGAACCCGACGAGCCGCTGGAGCCCGAGGACGAGCTCGTCGACGACGCGGCCGGCTTCGAGTCGGAGCCCGAGGACGACGACGAGGATCCGGCCTTCGAGGACGACGTGGCCGGCGTGCTGCTCGACGAGGAGCCGCGGCTGTCGTTCCGGTAGAACCCGGAACCCTTGAAGACGATGCCGACCGCGGAGAACACCTTCTTGAGGCGTCCCTCACAGCTCGGGCACACGGTCAGTGCGTCATCGGTGAACTTCTGCACCGCCTCGAGGCCTTCGCCGCATTCGGTGCACTGGTACTGGTAGGTCGGCACTTGCTCCTCCTGGCACTCTCACTCAATGAGTGCTAACGACGTTCCATACTGACGTATTCCGAGAGATCAGTCCACTGTCACCGGCACTCGGTGACTCACGCCACGTGCGGCGACCCGTCCCGGAGCCTTCGGCGCGAGCCGCGAGCGCAGCGCCACCAGGGTGGCGAGGGCGAGCGCGGTGCCCACCAGCGGCACCAGGAATCCGGCGCTCGCACCGTTCGCGTCCGCCAGCCGTCCCGCGACCGTGACACCTGCGGCCTGCCCCAGAGCCACCGCGCCGGTCAGCCAGGTGAACGCCTCGGTACGGACCGAAGCGGGCACCAGGGTCTCGACCATCGTGTAACCGGTGATCAGCGCGGGCGCGATGCACAGGCCGACCAGCATTCCCAGGCCCGCGAGCAGCGGCACGGAGTGCACCGCCCACAGCCCGGACGCGGCCAGTGTCAGAGCGGCGTACCCGACCATCAGACGGCGCCGGGGCCCGGCCTTCCAGGCGATGGCGCCGCACGCGACACCGGCGAGCATGTTGCCCGCTGCGAACGTTCCGTAGAGCAGCCCGTTCACGCCGGGGTTGCCGATCTCCTCCGAGAACGCCGTCAGGGAGACCTGCATTCCCCCGAAGACCGAGCCGATGCCGAGGAAGGCCACCGCGAGCACCCGCACGCCGGGGACGGAGAGCGCGGAGACGCGCGGTCCCTCGGACGTGGACAGGCGCCCGGCCCGCGGCTGCGTACGCCGCTGCAGCGCGAAGAACAGACCGCCGACCAGCGTCAGGACGGCCTCGGCGACCAGGCCGGCCGCCGGGTGCACACCGGTGCACAGCGCGGTCGCGAGCACCGGTCCCACGACGAAGGTGAACTCGTCGGTGACGGACTCGAAGGCCGCGGCGGTGGACATCAGCGGCGAGCCCTCCAGCTTGGCGGCCCAGCGGGCCCGCACCATCGGGCCGATCTGCGGAACGGACGCACCCGTGGGAACGGCCGCGACGAACAGCGCCCACAGGGGCGCGTCCGCAAGCGCGAGCACCGTCAGGGTGACGACGGAGGCGGTGTGCACGAGAACGCCCGGAACCAGAACGGCGCTCTGTCCGAAACGGTCGGCCAGTTTGCCGCTCTGCGGTGCGAACAGCGCCATGGAAACGCCGGTGACGGCGGCGACGGCGCCCGCGCTTCCGTACGACCCTGTGGTGTGCTGCACCAGCAGCACGATGCCGATCGTCAGCATCGCGAAGGGCTGCCGTGCCAGGAACCCGGGCAGCAGGTACGTCCATGCGCCGGGGGTGCGCAGCAGTTGCCCGTAGCCGGGGCGGGGGGTCGTGACCGTGTGGGACACGGTCCTTGCCTTTCTGCCGCCTGGTGACGCTCCCCTGTGCACGCGGGGGTGGGTGCGTGCGGGAGCCGCCGAGAGCTGTCCTCTTGCGCAGGACCGGCGGTAGATACCAGGACACCCACTGCGAGGGGCCGGCCGCCGTACGGTCGCGCCAGCTCTGCGTCAGGCAGAGTTGGTCGATCAGTAGGCCTTCATGTTACAGGGCATCGCTTCCGCCGCACCTGTGAATGCGTACGGATTACGTCACACGACCTGCGATCAATGGGTGCTCGCACCACCGGTTCCCAGCCATCCGGCCAGCTTGCCGCCCTGCCCGACGGCCCGCAGCCGCCGCTCGGCGGCGTCCCGTACCGGATCGGTCGCCACCACGAGCAGCTCGTCGCCGCGCCGCAGCACCGTCGTCGGCAGCGGTACGAAGCTGGTTCCCTCCCGTACGACCAGGGTGACCGCGGCCCCGTGGGGCAGCCGCAGCTCGGCCACCTCCACACCGTGCATCTTCGACTTCTCGGGGATCGCGACCGACAGCAGGTGCCCGCGCAGCCGCTCCAGCGGGGCGGACTCGATGCCCAGGTCGGCGGCTTCGGACGGGTCGTCGCCGAGCCGCAGCCACTTCGCCAGCCAGGGCAGCGTCGGTCCCTGGACGAGGGTGTAGACGACGACGAGGACGAAGACGATGTTGAAGATCCGGTGGCTGCCCTCGACGCCCGACACCAGGGGGATGGTCGCCAGGATGATGGGCACGGCGCCGCGCAGCCCGGCCCAGGACATCAGGGCCTGCTCCTGCCACGGGACGCGGAACGGCGCCAGGCTGATCAGCACCTCCAGGGGCCGCGCCACCATCGTGAGCACCAGTCCCACCATCACGGCGGGCCAGAAGTCGGCCAGCAGCTCGTGCGGCGTCACCAGCAGGCCGAGCAGGACGAACATGCCGATCTGCGCGATCCAGCCGAGCCCGTCCGCGAATCCGCGCGTCGCCGGCCAGTGCGGCAGCCTGGAGTTGCCCAGCACCATCGCCGCCAGGTAGACGGCGAGGAAGCCACTGCCGTGCGCGATGGCTCCGGCGGCGTACGCCGATACGGCGATCGCCATCACCGCGATCGGATAGAGGCCGGACGCGGGCAGTGCCACATGACGCAGTGCGAGCGCCCCGAGCCAGCCCATCGCGAGCCCCAGGCACGCACCGATCGCCAGTTCCAGGGCGATCTCGCCGAGCAGTACGTACCAGTGGTCCACCGGACGACCGTCGAGAAGGCGACCACCAGGATCACGACCGGGGCGTCGTTGAAGCCCGACTCCGCTTCCAGCACACCGGTGATCCGGGAGGGCAGCGGCACCTTGCGCAGTACGGAGAAGACCGCGGCGGCGTCCGTCGACGAGACGACCGCGCCGATGATCAGCGACTGCCGCCAGTCGAGACCGACGAGATAGTGCGCACCGGCCGCCGTGACGCCCACGCTCACCGCGACGCCGACGGTCGAAAGGACGACCGCGGCGGGCAGGGCGGGCTTGATCTCTTTCCACTTCGTGCCCAGGCCGCCCTCGGCCAGAATCACCACGAGCGCGGCATAGCCGATCACCTGCGTCAGTTCGGCGTTGTCGAACTTGACGTCGAAGATGCCGTCCTGCCCTATGGCGACCCCGATCCCGAGGTACAGCAGCAGGCTGGGGAGCCCGCTCCGGGACGAGATGCGCACCGCCGCGACGGCGAAGAGCAGCACGAGTGAGCAGATGAGCAGGAGTTCGTTGAGCTGGTGGACAGTCAGTGGCCGTTCCTTCCGTCGCACGCCTGCCGGATCGTTCCTTCGGCGACCGGTACTTCGTTACCTTACCTAATCTTTAACGCTTTCTTGACGCCTTCGATCATCCGTACGATCACGGTTGGAGATACCGAGTCCGGAGCGCGGGAGCGCTGCGCCTATGGTTGCTCCAGCACTCCAGGACCACCCTGCCCCTCGAAGGACAGCGATGCCCGCCAACACCACCGCCTCTTCCCGCAAGAAGAAGGGGCGTCGCGCCCGTCTGCTTTTGATCGTGCTGGTGTTGGCCCTTGTTGCGGGTGTCGGCTACGGCACCTACTGGAGCATCAGCACGGTGCGCGCCTCCTTCCCCCAGACCACGGGGTCGATCGAGATCGACGGACTGACGGAGCCCGTCGACGTCAAGCGCGACAGCTACGGCATTCCGCAGATCTACGCGACCACCGACGAAGACCTCTTCCGCGCCCAGGGCTTCGTCCAGGCGCAGGACCGCTTCTACGAGATGGACGTCCGCCGTCACATGACGTCGGGCCGGCTGTCCGAGATGTTCGGCTCGGGCCAGGTCGAGACCGACGCGTTCCTGCGTACGCTCGGCTGGCGCGAGGTCGCGCAGAAGGAGTACGACACCAAGCTCACGCCGGAGACGAAGAAGTACCTCCAGGCGTACGCCGCGGGCGTCAACTCCTACCTCGAAGGCCGCGACGGCAAGGAGATCTCCGTCGAGTACGCCGCTCTGGGGCTCACCAACGACTACAAGCCCGAGAAGTGGACGCCCGTCGACTCGGTGGCCTGGCTCAAGGCCATGGCGTGGGACCTGCGCGGCAACATGCAGGACGAGATCGACCGTTCGCTGATGACGAGCCGGCTGAGCGCGAAGCAGATCGAGGACCTGTACCCGCCGTATCCGTACGACCGGAACAAGCCGGTCGTCGAGGCGGGCGCGATCGACGGGACGACGAAGAAGTACGACCCGAAGGCGTCACCCGACTCGGGCACCGGTACGGGCACCGGCACTGGTACTGGTACCGGTACGGGCACGGTGGGTGCGGGCACAGGCACCGGCACCGGCACCGGCGTGGGCACCGGCACCGCCGGCAGCACCCCCGACACCGCCGCCCAGGGCTTCCAGGCCCAGCTCTCCGGCGTCTCCGACGCCCTCGACGAGATCCCGGCCCTGCTCGGCCCCAGCGGCAGCGGCATCGGCTCCAACTCCTGGGTCGTCTCCGGCCGGTACACGACGACCAAGAAGCCGCTGCTCGCCAACGACCCGCACCTCGCGCCCCAGCTGCCCTCGCTCTGGTACCAGATGGGCCTGCACTGCCGGAAGGTCTCCCCGACCTGCCAGTACGACACCGCGGGCTACACCTTCTCCGGCATGCCCGGCGTGATAATCGGTCACAACCAGAACATCGCCTGGGGCTTCACCAACCTCGGCGCCGACGTCACCGACCTCTACCTGGAGAAGGTCTCGGACGACGGCTACCTCTACGACGGCCGCACGAAGCCCTTCACGACCCGCGAGGAGACCATCGAGGTCGCCGGCGGCAAGCCGAAGAAGATCACCGTCCGCTCCACCAACAACGGCCCGCTGGTCTCCGACCGCAGCGACGAGCTCGGGAAGGTCGGCGAGAAGGCCCCGGTCACCAACGCCGCCCCGGACCGCGGCGAAGGCTACGGGATCTCCCTCAAGTGGACCGCGCTGATGCCCGGCAAGTCCATGGACGCCGTGTTCGAGCTGAACCGGGCCACGGACTTCCAGAGCTTCCGTGCCGCCGCCGCCCACTTCGAGGTCCCGTCCCAGAACCTCATCTACGCCGACACCCGGGGCAACATCGGCTACCAGGCCCCCGGCCGCATCCCGGTCCGGGGCGCCGGCCACGACGGCACCGTGCCCGCCGCCGGCTGGGACTCGCGCAACAACTGGAAGAGCTTCGTCCCGCAGGCCGAGCTGCCGTACGAGTACAACCCGAAGCGCGGCTACATCGTCACCGCCAACCAGGCCGTGATCGACAAGGAGAAGTACCCGTACCTCATCACCGAGGACTGGGGCTACGGTGCGCGCAGCCAGCGGATCAACGACCTCATCGAGTCGAAGATCGCCGACGGCGGCAAGATCTCGACCGAGGACATGCGCACCATGCAGACGGACAACAGCAGCGAGATCGCCAAGCTGCTCACGCCCTACCTGCTGAAGATCGACGTGTCGGACCCGGACGTCCGCGAGACGCAGAAGCTGCTCGAAGGCTGGGACTACACCCAGGAGCCGGACTCGGCGGGCGCCGCGTACTTCAACGCCGTGTGGCGCAACGTCCTCAAGCTCGCCTTCGGCAACAAGCTGCCCAAGGAGCTGCGGGTCAAGGGGCAGTGCCTCAGCGTCCGTCCCGCCGACAGCACGGGCCCGGTCGACGACCTCGACGAGCGCGTGCGCGAGTGCGGCCAGCGCGCCAAGGACTCGGCGCAGCCGGACGGCGGCGACCGCTGGTACGAGGTCGTCCGCACGATGCTCAAGGACGAGAAGAACGAGTGGTGGCAGACGCCGAAGACCCGTCTGGACAAGGCGACCGACACCCGTGACGAGCTGCTCGGCCGCGCGCTGAAGGACGCCCGCTGGGAGCTGACGGCCATGCTCGGCAAGGACATCGACTCCTGGAGCTGGGGCCGCCTGCACCAGCTCACGCTGAAGAACCAGACCCTGGGCACCAGCGGCCCCGGCGCCCTCCAGTGGCTGCTCAACCGCGGCCCCTGGAACCTGGGCGGCGGCGAGGCGGCGGTCAACGCCACCGGCTGGAACGCGGCGGGCGGCTACGAGGTCATGTGGGTGCCGTCCATGCGGATGGTCGTGAACCTCGGCAACCTCGACCGGTCCCGCTGGATCAACCTCACCGGCGCGTCGGGCCACGCGTACAGCGCGCACTACACCGACCAGACCGACAAGTGGGCCAGGGGCGAGCTGCTCGACTGGCCGTTCGGCAAGGAGGCGGTCGAGAAGAGCACCACCGACAAACTGGTGCTCAGGCCGTAGAACGCCGGCCACCGGCCCCGGGCCGGGGGCCTCAGGCCGTGAAGCGCCTGACAGCGGCCGGTGTCACCACGGCGCTCACGAGGTGGTCGTGCGGTTCCCTCGGGACCCGCGCGACCACCTCTTCGTCGTACAGGAGCACCACCAGGTGAGGGTGCGCGCCCGCCGCCTCCAGCCGGGCGAGCACCCGGTCGTACGATCCGCCGCCACGCCCGAGCCGCACCCCGCGTCCGTCCACCGCGAGCCCGGGCAGCAGCACCGCGTCGGCCTCCGCCACGGCCTGTACGCCGAGCCGCGCGCCCCGCGGCTCCAGGAGCCCGAGCCGGGCGCGCGCGAGCCGCTCCGCGCCCTCGTACAGGGCCCAGTCCAGGTCGTTGTCCGCGAGGAGTACGGGAAGCAGTACCCGTACGCCCCTGCGCGCGCAGCGCGTCCAGCAGCGCCCGGGTGCCGGGCTCGCTCCCGACCGACACGTACGCGGCGACCGTCCCGGCGTCGGCGAGCTCCGGCAGCTCCAGCGCCCTGCGGGCCAGAGCCGTGCCGGCTTTCTCCACGTCACCCCTGGTCAACCGGGATCTCATGTCGAGTAGTTCTCGCCGCAACCCGGCCTTGCCAGACTCGTCATACATCACAGGGGCTCCACAAATCGCTCGTATGAGAATTTATTGACCGGATCCTCATCTTCCGCCCATAGGTAACGGATATCGTTCTGACCATGACTCAGTCGCACCCCGGGATCACCAAGGCTGTCATCCCTGCCGCCGGCCTCGGCACGAGGTTCCTGCCGGCGACGAAGGCCACTCCGAAGGAGATGCTGCCCGTCGTCGACAAGCCCGCCATCCAGTACGTGGTCGAGGAGGCCGTGGCCGCGGGTCTTTCCGACGTCCTCATGATCACCGGTCGCAACAAGCGCCCGCTGGAGGACCACTTCGACCGCAACTACGAGCTGGAGTCGGCCCTCGGGCGCAAGGGCGACGCCGAACGCCTCGCCAGGGTGCAGGAGTCGAGCGACCTCGCCACCATGCACTACGTCCGCCAGGGCGACCCCAAGGGCCTCGGCCACGCCGTCCTGTGTGCCGCGCCGCACGTCGGTGACCAGCCCTTCGCCGTACTCCTCGGTGACGACCTGATCGACCCGCGCGACCCCCTGCTGGCCCGGATGATCGAGATCCAGGAGCAGTACGGCGGCAGTGTCGTCGCCCTCATGGAGGTCGACCCCGCCCAGATCCACATGTACGGATCGGCGGCCGTCGAGCCGACCGTCGAGGGCGACGTCGTACGGGTCACCGGACTGGTCGAGAAGCCGGACCGGGCCGACGCGCCCAGCAACTACGCCGTCATCGGCCGCTATGTGCTGGATCCTGCCATTTTCGGCATACTGCGCAAGACCGAGCCGGGCCGCGGCGGCGAGATCCAGCTCACCGACGCGCTCCAGCACCTGGCCGAGACGTATGAATCAGCGGCTTCCGCCGCGGGGAAGGCCGGCGGCCCGGTGCACGGCGTCGTCTTCAAGGGCCGCCGCTATGACACCGGCGACCGGGGCGACTATCTGCGTGCCATTGTCAGACTCGCATGCGAACGTGAGGACCTGGGCCCGGAGTTCCGGACCTGGCTTCGCAGTTACGTGACCGAGGAGATGTAGCACCTTGAGCAGCACGATCTGGTCTGTCGACGAACACCTCGAGGACATCCTCGCCACGGTCAAGCCGCTCGAACCCATCGAGCTGCAGCTTCCGGACGCGCAGGGCTGTGTCCTCGTCGAGGACGTCACGGTCCAGATCGCGCTGCCGCCCTTCGACAACAGCTCGATGGACGGGTACGCGGTCCGCACGAGCGATGTGGCGGGCGCCAGCGAGGAGTTCCCCGCCGTCCTCACCGTCATCGGTGACGTGGCGGCGGGCAGCGGCCGGACGCTCATGGTCGGCCCGGGCGAGGCCGCCCGCATCATGACCGGTGCCCCGCTGCCGCCCGGCGCGAGGCCGTCGTCCCGGTCGAGCGGACCGACGGCGGCACGGGCGGCGGCCCGGCCGACACCACGCGCGCCGCGATCGGTGCCCCCGAGGGCGCGTCCGGCGAGGTCCGCGTCCACCGCCCCGTCGAGGCGCGGGCGCACGTCCGCGCGCGCGGCAGCGACGTCCAGGCCGGCGACCTCGCCCTGGAGGCCGGTACGGTCCTGGGCCCGCCCCAGATCGGCCTGCTCGCCGCCATCGGCCGCGCCACCGTCAAGGTCAGGCCCCGCCCCCGCGTCGTCGTCCTGTCGACCGGCAGCGAACTGGTCCAGCCCGGCCTGCAGCTGGCCACGGGGCAGATCTACGACTCCAACAGCTTCGCGCTGACCGCCGCCGCCCGCGACGCCGGAGCCATCGCCTACCGCGTCGGCGCCGTCACCGACGACGCCGAGACGCTCCGCGCCACCATCGAGGACCAGCTGATCCGCGCCGACATGATCGTCACGACCGGCGGCGTCAGCGTCGGCGCGTACGACGTCGTCAAGGAGGCGCTGTCCTCCGTGGGCGACGAGGACGAGCCCGGCAGCGGCATCGACTTCCGCAAGCTCGCCATGCAGCCGGGCAAGCCCCAGGGCTTCGGCTCCATCGGCCCCGAGCACACGCCGCTGCTCGCCCTCCCCGGCAACCCGGTCTCGTCGTACGTCTCCTTCGAGCTCTTCGTGCGTCCGGCGATCCGCGCCCTGATGGGCCTGAAGGACGTGCACCGCCCGAAGACCCGCGCCGCCCTGAGCGCCGACAAGCCGCTCTCCTCGCCCGCCGGAAAGCGCCAGTTCCTGCGCGGTACGTACGACGAGGAGTCGGGCACCGTCACCCCTGTCGGTGGCGCCGGATCCCATCTGATCGCCGCCCTCGCCCGCGCGAACGCCCTGATCACGGTCCCGGAGGACGCCACCGAGGTCGAGCCCGCCACCGAGGTCGACGTGGTCCTGCTCGGCTGACCGGGGGCCGGTGGGAGTACCGTGTCTGCCCTCACAGGCCCTGACCGGGAGCACCACACGTAATGAGTACGCACGAACGGCTCACGCACATCGACGAGGCGGGGGCGGCCCGCATGGTCGACGTCTCGGCCAAGGACGTCACCGCGCGCACCGCGCGCGCCACCGGACGCGTCCTTGTCGCGCCGCGCGTCGTCGAGCTGCTGCGCGGCGTGGGTGTCCCCAAGGGCGACGCCCTCGCCACCGCCCGCATCGCCGGAATCATGGGCGCCAAGCGCACGTGCCCGACCTGATCCCGCTCTGCCACCCGCTCGCGCTCTCCGGCGTGAAACTCGACCTCACGGTCGCCGACGACGCCGTCGAGATCGCCGCCACGGTGCGTACGACGGACCGTACGGGCGTCGAGATGGAGGCGCTGACCGCCGTCACGGTCGCCGCGCTCACCGTGATCGACATGGTGAAGGCGGTCGACAAGGGCGCGGTCGTCACCGACGTACGGGTCGAGGAGAAGACGGGCGGAAAGTCCGGCGACTGGAGCCGCTCATGAGCCCCGCCCCCCGCGCCGGAGAGGTGTACGGCCACGGCCACGGCCACGGTCACGGCCACAGCCCGGTGGCCGAAGCCGTCCCGGTCCCCGCGCCGCAGCCGCCGCGCCGCGCCCTCGTCGTGACGGCCTCCAACCGCGCCTCCGCCGCGTCTACACCGACCGGGGCGGCCCGATCCTCGCCGAGGGCCTGCGCGCCCTGGGCTTCGAGGTCGAAGGACCGCTGGTGGTCCCCGACGGCGATCCGGTGGAGCGGGCCCTGCGCGACGGAGTCACCGCCGCGTACGACGTCATCCTCACCACGGGCGGCACCGGCATCTCACCGACCGACCGCACCCCCGACGCCACCCGCCGCGTCCTCGACTACGACATCCCCGGCATCCCCGAGGCGATCCGCGCCGAGGGCCTGGCGAAGATCCCGACCGCCGCGCTCTCCCGCGGTCTGGCGGGCGTCGCGGGCCGGACCCTGATCGTGAACCTGCCGGGTTCCACCGGCGGCGTACGGGACGGCCTCGCGGTCCTGGAGCGCCTCCTGCTCCACGCCGTGGACCAGATCAGGGGTGGCGACCACCCCGGATCCGGATCAGGGTCCCCCCGACCGGGGAGCCCGAGCTGAACGTTTCGTCCTGGCCCGTCGAGCTGACGGACGGCGATGTCACCCTCCGTCCGATAAGACTTCGCGACCAGCGGGCCTGGCGCGAGGTGAACCGGCGCAACCGCGAGTGGCTGCGCCCCTGGGAGGCGACGATCCCGCCGCCCGCGCCCGCGGGCCCGGTGGCCCAGCGTCCGACGTACCGTCAGATGGTCCGCCACCTGCGCTCCGAGGCCAACGCGGGCCGGATGCTGCCCTTCGTCATCGAGTATCGGGGGCAGCTGGTCGGCCAGTTGACGGTCGCCGGGATCACCTGGGGATCGATGTGCTCGGGGCACGTCGGTTACTGGGTGGACCGCGAGGTGGCGGGCCGCGGCGTGATGCCGACGGCCGTCGCCCTCGCCGTCGACCACTGTTTCCGTACGGTCGGTCTGCACCGCGTCGAGGTCTGCATTCGTCCCGAGAACGGGCCCAGCCGCAGGGTCGTGGAGAAACTCGGATTCCGCGAGGAGGGGCTGAGGCCCCGGTATCTCCACATCGACGGCGGGTGGCGCGACCACCTGGTCTACGCGCTCACGGCGGAAGAAGTGCCCGAAGGACTGCTCACCCGCTGGCACCAGGCACGATCCGGCCCCTCCCGTAAATGAAATAAGTGTTCGAATTTGATCGACTGTTGACTGTAAAAGCACCCGCAAAGCGGTCTGTTGATCTGATCAGTCATAAAAAAAGTTCGAGTTATCAGCCAGATCGTGCGACACACCGGCTCAATTGGCGGATGGGCTTGCGCGAACCCCTCTACGGTGTGGGGTGTGAGCAGCAGCGGCCTCATCTACGCAGTCATCGTCGGGGCCTGGGCCGCCTACTTGGTGCCGATGTGGCTCCGCAGGCAGGACGAGCTCAACGAGGCCCGTCCGACCGAACGCTTCAGCACGGCCATCCGGCTGCTGTCCGGACGAGCGGCCATGGAGCGCCGGTACGCCAGGGAGCTGGAGGAACGCGCCGCAGGTGAGGCGGGACCCGACGTGGACCCGGACGCCGTCACGGACCGATTGAGTTCCGTCGACGTCCGGGCCTTCGCCGTGCCCCCGACGCAGACGCAGCAACCCGCCGCGCGGGAGGGCGCACCCGAGAACGCGCGCGAGGAAGCGCGGGAGCAGGTACGGGAGGAACGGCGCGCGCGCACCGCGAGTGCCGCCGCCGAACGGGCCCGGCGCTCGAAGGTCCTCGCACGCCGCCGGCGCACCACCGTGGTCCTCTTCCTCGCCTTCACCCTGGGCGCGATCGTCGCGGCGGTCGGCGGGCTCCAGTTCCTCTGGGCGCCGGCCGTCCCCGCCGTACTGCTGAGCACGTACATCGTGCATCTGCGGTCCACCGAGCGGCGGCGCTTCGCCTTCACCATGGACCGGCGCAGGGCGGAGGCGGCGCGCAGCGCCAGCGCGAGCGCCGCCCGCACCCGGCCCGCCGGCCGGTCTCCGCGGAGCCGGACGAGGAGCCGGCCGTACGCCCGGAGCCCGAGCCGGTGCCCGCCGTGTCCCCGCAGGAAGCGGGCCGGCGCGCACTGGTGGAGCAGACGACCACGACGGAATGGGTGGACCAGCAGCGCGAGCGGGAGCGCGGCTCGGCCCGCGGTGAGAGCTGGGACCCGGTCCCGGTCCCGCTGCCGACGTACGTGACCGCTCCCGTCGCCCCGCGCGCCACGGGCGCGTCGACTTCGGCGACCCGGGCACCTGGAGCTCGGCCCGTTCCAGCGCCGCCGAGCCGACGCCCGCGCCCGAACCCCCGGCCGCCGCCGACCCGGCCCCGCGCCGGCGCGCGAACCCGGCGCGCCGTGACCGGGGTCACGGACGCACGCCGCTCTTCGACCAGTACGAGGACGGAGACCGGCCGCGCGCGGTCAACGAGTGACCTGCGCGGGAGCGGATTACCGAGCACCCCGATCGAGGTGCTAAAGTTTCACTCGTTGCAAGGGCCTGTGGCGCAGTCTGGTAGCGCACCTCGTTCGCATCGAGGGGGTCTGGGGTTCAAATCCCCACAGGTCCACCGCAACGAAGAGCCCCTACCGGGAAACCGGTAGGGGCTCTTCGCATGTTCCGGGGCGAGGGCCGGGAGCGACGGTCCCGGGACCCCGGCCCCGGCCGTTCAGCGGGGCGCCGGGGTCCGGGGCTCCGGTGCGCCGGCGTCCGCGCGCGGGGCCCTGCGCGGAGCGCAGCTCCAGCCGCGCGGTGTCCCGCTGTGACGGAAGGAACGCTGCCAGGAGCAGGCCGACGAGGACCGCGCCGGCGGCGATCGCGAACGAGATGCGGAAACCCTCCATGCTGGGCACCGCGACCCCGCCCGTCCGGACCGAGGTGTGGGCCAGGACCATGCCGATCACGGCGCTCGACACCGACGTACCGATGGAACGCATCAGGGTGTTCAGGCCGTTGGCCGCGCCGGTCTCCGACGGGTCGACGGCGCCGACGATCAGGGCGGGCAGCGACGAGTAGGCGAGCCCTATGCCGGCGCCCAGCGTCACCGAGACGACGACGGTCTGCCAGGCGGCGCTCATCAGGCCGAGGCCCGCGCCGTAACCGACCGCGATGATCAGCAGGCCGAGCATCAGTGAGGCCTTGGGGCCGCGCCGGGCGGAGAGGCGGGCGTACACCGGGGCGACGAACATCATCGTCAGGCCGAGCGGCGCCACGCACAGCCCCGCCACCACCATCGACCGGCCGAGGCCGTAACCGGTCGACGTGGGCAGCTGGAGCAGCTGGGGAAGGACGAGGGAGACGGCGTAGAAGGCGACGCCGACCATGATGGAGGCGAGGTTGGTGAGCAGCACCTCGCGGCGCGCGCTGGTGCGCAGGTCCACCAGCGGGGCCTCGATCCGCAGCTCCATGACGCCCCACAGCCCGAGGACGACGGCCGCCGCGGCGAACAGGCCGAGCGTGGTGGGTGAAGTCCAGCCCCAGTCGCCGCCCTTGGTGACCGGGAGGAGGAGGCAGACCAGACCCGCGGTCAGGCCGATCGCGCCGAGTACGTCGAACCGGCCGGTGGCCCGTACCGGACTCTCCGGTAGACGAGAACGGTCAGCAGCATCGACAGCACGCCGAGCCCGGCCGCGCCGAGGAACAGCGCGTGCCAGTCGGCGTGCTGGGCGACCAGGGCCGCGGCCGGCAGGGCGAGCCCGCCGCCCACCCCGATCGACGAACTCATCAGCGCCATCGCCGAACCGAGCCGCTCGCGCGGCAACGCGTCGCGCATGATGCCGATGCCGAGCGGTATCGCGCCCATGGCGAAGCCCTGGAGCGCCCGGCCGGCCACCATCGTCACGAGGTCGTCGGTGAACGCGCAGACCAGCGAGCCGACGACCATGACGGCGAGACTGGCGAGCAGCATCCGCCGCTTGCCGAAGAGGTCGCCGAGCCGGCCCATGACCGGTGTGGCGACAGCGCCCGCCAGGAGGGTCGCGGTCATGACCCAAGTGGCGTTCCCCGGCGATGTGCCGAGCAGTACGGGCAGGTCCTTGATGACCGGGACGAGCAGGGTCTGCATCACGGCGACGGTGATTCCCGCGAAGGCCAGTACGGGGACGACGAGGGCGGGGCGGTCGGTCGTCGTCTGCGTCATGCGTGGGGCCTCCGGGCGGGGGTGAGGGGCGGGCGCCAAGTGTGTGTCTATTGAACATTTTTGGGAGCAGCGGTGTTCCGCCGTGTCCGTCGTGGCGACACGGCGTCAACAGGGTTACGGCGTCAGCGGCTTGGCGAAGCAGCGGCTGTCCGGGTAGTCGCGGAAGTGGCCGAACTTCTCGGCCGGGGCGTAACCGCTGGACGTGTAGAGGGCGATGGCCTCCGGCTGCGCGGTGCCGGTCTCCAGGACCATCCGCGTGCGGCCGGCCGCACGGGCGTCGTCCTCCAGGACGGCGAGGATGCGGCGGGCCAGGCCGAGGCCGCGGCAGTCGGGGGTCACGTACATGCGCTTGAGTTCGGCGTCGCCGTCCGCGTAGCCCTCGCCGTTCTCGTCCTGGGTGCGCCAGGCGCCGGTGGCGACGGGGCGGCCCTGTGTGTCGTACGCGACGAGAAAGAGGCCGACCGGCGGCCGGAACATGGCGGGGTCGAGAGGGGTCGTGTCGCCCTCGCCGTCGTAGCGCTCGATGTACTCCTGCTGCACTTCGGCTTCGAGCTTGACGGCGTCGGGGTGGTCGTACGGGCGCGCCTGGATATTCATGCGGGGTATCGTACTTCTATGCGGGTTCGGCGCCGGGAGATTTTCCATCTCTGTATTGTGCCGGGGTGCTCACTGTGACCTCTGTGAATGTAAACGGCCTGCGCGCCGCCGCCAAGAAGGGCTTCGTGCCGTGGCTGGCCGAGACCTCCGCCGATGTGGTCTGCCTCCAGGAGGTACGGGCCGAACCGCAGCAGCTCCCGGACGAGGTGCGCGAGCCCGAGGGCTGGCACGTCGTGCACGCCCCGGCCGCCGCGAAGGGGCGGGCGGGCGTCTCCCTCTACACGCGGCGGGAGCCGGAGCGGGTGCGGGTCGGATTCGGCAGCGCCGAGTTCGACGGGAGCGGGCGGTACGTCGAGGCGGACCTGCCCGGTGTCACGGTCGCCAGTCTGTATCTGCCCTCCGGTGAGGTCGGTACGGAGCGGCAGGACGAGAAGGTGCGGTTCATGGAGGAGTTCCTGCCGTACCTGAAGGGGCTGAAGGAGCGCGCGGCGGCGGACGGGCGCGAGGTGCTGGTGTGCGGCGACTGGAACATCGCCCACCAGGAGGCCGACCTCAAGAACTGGAAGGCGAACCGGAAGTCCTCGGGGTTCCTGCCGGAGGAGCGGGCCTGGCTGACGCGGGTGTTCGACGAGGCGGCGTACGTCGACGTGGTGCGGGCGCTGCATCCGGACCAGGAGGGCCCGTACACGTGGTGGTCCTACCGCGGGAAGGCTTTCGACAACGACTCGGGATGGCGCATCGACTACGCGGTGGCGACGCCGGGGCTGGCCGGGCGGGCGGTCAAGGCGTACGTCGAGCGGGCGGCCAGTTACGACCTGCGCTGGTCGGACCACGCGCCGGTGACGGCGGTCTTCGGGCATTGAGCCGCGGCCCGGCGGCGGCCGGTTCAGAGGTCCTTCTCGGCCCTGATCAGGCGGTCCAGGGCCATCGAGAGCTCCGCCTCGACCACGCTCTTGGCGAGCGGGCGCAGGCGTTCCAGGGGCGCGGCGAGACCGTTCCCCGGTGCGTCGCCGTCCGGTGCGTCGTCGGTCAGGTGGGAGCGGACCATGGCCGTGAAGATCTCCGCCATCGCCGTCGCGTGCTCCCGCACCTCCTTGCCCGCCCGGAGCACGGCCGCCAGCGGTACGCCTTCGCGCACCAGGGCCGCCGACACGTCCAGCAGGCGGCGGCTGATGTGCACGATCTCCTCGCCGTCGACGGCGAGATAGCCGAGGTCGAGCGCGGGCGAGGTTCTCCGGGGTGACCTCGCCCGCGAAGTGGTCGGCGAGGTCCTCGGGGGAGAGCCGGACCGGGGTCTCCTCGGTCCAGGTGGCGGGGGCGGCGTCCTCGCCGCGGCCGAAGAGTTCGCCGACGTCGCGGCGACGCTCTCGAAGGCGGTGGTGAGGTCCGCGATGCCGTTCAGGGTGTGGCCGCGCGCCAGCAGGGCGGCGATGGTGCGCAGCCGGGCCAGGTGGCGGTCGTCGTACCAGGCGATACGGCCCTCGCGGCGCGGCGGCGGCAGCAGCTTGCGCTCGCGGTAGAAGCGCAGGGTGCGCACGGTGATGCCGGCCTCCCCGGCCAGCTCCTCCACGCGGTACTCACGGGCTCCTGCGGCTCTCTCCACGGGGGAAGCCTATGCCGCTACCGCTGGTACCCGTGGTCGGTGCGTGCTGATGCCCCTTCCCCCGGTGCTTCCTCGGGCACTTCCTCCGCGACTTCCTCGTGTCCGACCCCTACCCATGAGTACGCGGCTGCTCTACCCTCCGAATCGTGCCAGTGATTGCTGGCAGAGTCGTGGGACTGCGGGAGGCGTCGGCATGGCCGAGCACGAGCACGTACGAGTGGCGGTGATCGGATCCGGATTCGGCGGCCTGGGCGCCGCGGTCCGGCTGCGCCGCGAGGGGATCACCGACTTCGTCGTCCTGGAGCGCGCCGGCGCGGTGGGCGGCACCTGGCGGGACAACAGTTATCCGGGCTGTGCGTGCGACGTGCCCTCCCATCTGTACTCGTTCTCCTTCGCGCCCCACCCGGACTGGCCGCGCACGTTCTCGGGGCAGGAGCACATCAGGGCGTACCTGGAGCACGTCACCGACACCTTCGGGGTGCGGCCGCACATCCGGCTGGACCACGAAGTGAGGATGATGCGCTGGGACGGCGACGAGCTGCGCTGGGAGATCGAGACCGCGCAGGGCACGATCACCGCGGACGTGGTGGTGTCCGCGACCGGGCCGCTGTCGGACCCGAAGATTCCGGACGTGCCGGGACTCGACGGCTTCCCCGGCAGGGTCTTCCACTCGGCGCGGTGGGACCACGGTTACGACCTGCGCGGCAAGCGCGTGGCGATGATCGGGACGGGCGCTTCCGCGATCCAGATCGTGCCGTCGATCCAGCCCGACGTCGCGAAGCTGACGCTCTTTCAGCGCACGCCGCCATGGGTGATGCCGCGCATGGACCGGGCGATCACCGGGCCCGAGCGGTGGCTGCACCGGCAGCTGCCGTTCACCGGGAAGGCGCGGCGCGGACTGCTCTTCGGGATACGGGAGTTGCAGGTCGCCGCGTTCACCAAGCACCCCAAGCAGCTCGGCGTTGTCGAGTCGCTCGCCAAGGCCAACATGGCCAAGGCCATCAAGGACCCGGCGCTGCGGGCCAAGCTGACACCGTCGTACCGGATCGGCTGCAAGCGCATCCTGCTGTCGAGTTCGTACTATCCGGCGCTCGCGAAGCGGAACGTGGATGTCGTCGCCTCGGGGCTGCAGGAGGTGCGCGGGTCCACGGTCGTGGCGGCCGACGGGACGGAGGCCGAGGTCGACGCGATCATCTTCGGTACGGGCTTCCGCGTCACCGACATGCCGATCGCCGAGCGGGTGGTGGGCGCGGACGGCATCACGCTCGCCGAGGCGTGGAAGGGCGGGATGGAGTCGCTGCGCGGTGCGACGGCGGCCGGGTTCCCCAACTGGATGACGATCATCGGGCCGAACACCGGGCTCGGGAACAGCTCGATGATCCTGATGATCGAGTCGCAGCTGAACTACATGGCCGACTACCTGCGGCAGTTGACGGACCTGGGCGGCAGGGCGGCGCTGGGCGCGCGGGCTTCGGCCGTGCACGCGTGGAACCGGCGGGTGCAGGACCGGATGAAGCGGACCGTGTGGAACACGGGCGGCTGCGACAGCTGGTACCTGGACGCGAACGGCCGCAACACCACCATCTGGCCGGGGACGCCGAGCGAGTTCCGGCGCGCGACGAGGGAAGTGAACCTGGTGGAGTACGAGGTGATACGGGCGCGGGCATCGGCCGGATCAGGTGCCGGATCCGCGCCGGCGCCGGTGCCGCGGAGGCGGCCGCATGAGCCGGCTGATGCGGGCCGCCGGCGAGCCGCTCGTCCCCTCCCGCGCGCTGACCGCCGTCTCCGCCGACGGCTCGCGGCTGCACGTCGAGGTGTACGGGCCCGACGGCGCCCCCGCGCTCGTCCTGGCGCACGGCTGGACCTGCTCGACACTCTTCTGGTCGGCGCAGATACGCGCACTCGCCGGCGCGGTGAGTACCGGGTCGTGGTCTACGACCAGCGGGGACACGGGCGTTCCCCCGCCGTCGGGCCGGGCGGCTACAGCACGGACGCCCTCGCCGACGACCTCGAAGCGGTGCTCGCCACCGCCCTCGCGGCCGGGCGAGGCGGGCCGTACTGGGCCGGGCACACGATGGGCGGCATGACGATGATGGCCGGCCGCCGGGCGGCCCGGGTTCCGCGAGCACGCGGCCGCCGTTCTGCTGTGCAGCACGGGCAGTTCGCGGCTGGTCGCCGAGTCGCTCGTACTGCCGATGCGGGCCGGCCGGCTGCGGACGCGGATGACGCGCGCGGTGCTGGGGGCGCGTGCGCCGCTGGGGCCCGTCACGGCGCTGTCGAAGGCGATCCTCAAGTACGGGACGATGGGACCCGGGACCTCGCCGGAGCGGGTGGCGGAGTGTGCCCGCATCGTGCACGCCTGTCCGCGGGCCGCGCGCGTGGCCTGGTCGCACGTGCTCGGCGAGCTCGATCTCGTGGCGGGGATACGGGAGCTGGACGTGCCCACCGCTGTCATCGCGGGGACCGCCGACCGGCTGACACCGCCCGTGCACGCCCGCGAGATCACGGCCGCGCTGCCGCATCCGCTGGGACTCACCGAGCTGACCGGCGTCGGGCACATGACGCCGGTGGAGGCGCCGGAGGCCGTCACGGCGAAACTCCGCGAACTGGTGACCACGTACGTCACCCCCACCGTCCGCGACGAGGAGAAGGAGCAGACCGTATGAGCGGCAGGCGGAACCTGGAGGGGCAGGTCGCGGTCGTCACGGGCGCGGCGCGGGGCGTCGGCGAGCTGCTGGCCCGCAAGCTGTCGGCGCGCGGCGCGAAGGTGGCGCTGGTCGGCCTGGAGCCGGACGAGCTGAAGCAGGTGGCGGGGCGGCTGCACTCCGACGCGGACTGGTGGCACGCCGATGTCACCGACCACGAGGCGATGGCGCGGGTCGCGCGGGAGGTCAAGGAGCGGTTCGGGAAGGTCGACATCGTCGTGGCCAACGCGGGGGTCGCTTCCGGGGGACCGTTCGTGGACTCGGATCCGGTCGCCTGGCGGCGGGTCGTCGAGGTCAACCTGATCGGCGGGGCGGTGACGGGGCGGGCGTTCCTGCCGGTGCTCCTGGAGAGCCGGGGGTACTTCCTCCAGATCGCGTCGCTGGCCGCGATCACACCGCGCCGATGATGACGGCGTACTGCGCGTCGAAGTCGGGCGTCGAGGCGTTCGCGCACTCGTTGCGGGCCGAGGTCGGGTACCGGGGGGTGCGGGTCGGGGTCGGGTACCTGTCGTGGACCGACACGGACATGGTGCGGGGCGCGGACGAGGACGACGTGATGCGGGAGCTGCGGCAGCGGCTGCCGTGGCCCTCGAACCGGACGTATCCGCTCGGCCCGGCGGTCGACCGGATCGTCGCGGGCATCGAGCGGCGTTCGTCGCACGTGTACGCGCAGTGGTGGCTGCGGGGGATGCAGTCCGTGCGCGGGTACCTGCCGACGCTCATCGGGGTGGTGGGGCAGCGGGAGATGAAG
Organism: Streptomyces altiplanensis; assembly: GCA_003719395.1. Taxonomy (GTDB): domain Bacteria; phylum Actinomycetota; class Actinomycetes; order Streptomycetales; family Streptomycetaceae; genus Streptomyces; species Streptomyces altiplanensis. The sequence goes on along the minus strand of RHMC01000007.1, from coordinate 693 downwards.
CGGTTCGAGCCTCGGCTGGCCGGGGTGGGGAAGGGACTTGTGGGGGCGGGGGGAGAGGCGGACGAGAAGGTGCGCGCGGAGCGTGCGGAACGTGCGCCGAGTACACAGCGTTAATGATCGAAATGCGCCGAATGTCCGGTCGTGTCAGTCTGGTCGAGGCCTAAGGGGGCCGACACGCCCCACTTCCCTCACACCCCTCTAGGAGTGAACTTCATGGGCATCGCAGACCAGTTCAAGGACAAGGCGCAGGAACTCGCCGAGCAGGCCAAGCAGGCCAAGCAGGGTTCGCGCGGCACGAAGGGCGAGGCGTCGGAGCATGTCCGGCGGGCCCGGGAGGACCGGAGCCAGGTCATGGGCCGGGACCTGGACCGGGACATGGTCAGGGACCGGGACATGGACCGGGAGACGGACCGGGACATGGACCGGGAGATGCTCGATGAGCGGGACGAGGGCCAGGAGCGGCTCCGGTCTTGACGCGGGCGGCGGCTGACGCGACGCACCCCGTCGCTCCGCCCCCGCCGTACGAAGGGCGCACCCGGCCCCACCGGGTGCGCCCTTTCGCGTGGCCGGGGCGGCGGGGTGCGCGTGGCCGGGACGGCGGGGCGGGAGCGGTCCGGCGCGCGGTGCCGGCGACCGGGAGCGGTCCGGCGTGCTGGGCCGGCCGACGGGGCCAGGGGGCGGAACGACGGGGCG
>RHMC01000079.1 GCA_003719395.1 Streptomyces altiplanensis | reverse complement strand
GTGGGGCGGGGCGAACTCGCGGGCGGTCGGCTGCGAGGAGGTGTCGCGCCTCAAGGGCGACGACACGGACGCGCCGGCCGGCGCCGTGAGCGCGCCCGCGACGCGCTCACCGGTCAGCAGGTCGGTGCCGGGGGAGTCCAGCGCCACCTTGGCGTCCGCTGCCGTGTGGTTGATGACGAAGACGTACGTGCCGCTCTCGCCGGAGCGGCGGACGACCTCCACGTCGCGCGGCAGCCCGGTGCGCGGAGCGATCCCCGCGTCCTCGCAGGCACGCTCGAGCACGGAGTCCAGGTGAGGGCCGGACAGCCGGCTGGAGAGGTACCAGGCCGTGCCTTCGCCCAGCCGGTTGCGGGTCACGGCGGGCCGGCCGGCCGGGATGCCGTCGGCGTACGTCCACAGGGTCTCGGCCCCACGCGGTACGACGATCTCGGACCACACGTCGCCCGTCAGGTCCGGGCCGCCGGCGCCGGTCAGCCGTACCGTCTCGCCCGCCAGCAGCGGTGAGAACTCCTCGACGGTCAGGCCCAGTACGTCCCGCAGTGCGCCCGGGTACGCGCCGGGGTGCTCGGCATCGTGCTCGTCGACGATGCCGGAGAAGTACGACACCACGAGCGTGCCGCCCCGCTCGACGTAATCGCGCAGGTTGCGGCCGGCCGCCTCGGTCGTGAGGTAGAGCGCGGGGACCACGACCAGCGGGTAGCCGCTCAGGTCGGACTCCGGATGCGCGAAGTCGACGGTCAGGTGACGGTCGTACAGCGACGCGTAGAACGTGTCGGCGCGCTCGCGGGCGTCGTGGTCCTCGCTGGGACGCCATTCGAGCTGCTGGGCCCACCAGGACTGCCAGTCCCACAGCACGGCGACGTCCGCGACCGTCCGGGTGGCGCGCAGGGGTGCCAGCGAATCGACCGCGCGGCCGAGTTCGACGACCTCGCGCCACACCCGGGAGTCGGTACCGGCGTGCGGAACCATCGCCGAGTGGAACTTCTCCGCGCCGCGCCGCGACTGGCGCCACTGGAAGAACATCGCGCCCTCGGAGCCGCGGGCCACGTGGGCGAGCGAGTTGCGCGCCATTTCGCCGGGGGCCTTGGCGGGGTTGCGCGGCTGCCAGTTGACGCCGGAGGTCGCGTGTTCGAGCAGCAGCCAGGGCGCTCCGCCGGCCACGGAGCGGGTGAGGTCCGCCGCCATGGCGAGGTTGACGTGGGTGCGGCGTCCGTCGGTGATCAGGTAGTGGTCGTTGGTGACGATGTCGACCTCCCGCCCCCAGGCCCAGTAGTCGATCGAGTCGCACTGGCTGAGCGCGGTCATGAAGTTCGTGGTGACGGGCACGCCCGGCGCCAGACGGTGCAGGATGTCCCGTTCGGCCACGAAGTTCTCGCGCAGGGTCGCGTCGGCGAAGCGGCGGTAGTCGAGCTGCTGGGCCGGATTGCCGGTGGTGGGCGTGGCGCGCGGCGGGTCGATCTCCTCGAAGCCGCGGTAGCGCTGGCCCCAGAAGGCCGTTCCCCAGGCCTCGTTGACCGCGTCGACTGTGAGTACCGCGTGCGCAGCCACTGCCGGAAGTGGGCGCCGCACGTGTCGCAGTAGCAGGCCGAGACCGGGACGCCGTACTCGTTGTGCACGTGCCACAGGGCGAGCGCCGGGTGTCCGGCGTAACGCCGGGCCAGTTCGGTGGTGATCCGGGCCGCGGCCCGACGGTACGCCGGTGAGCTGTGGCAGATCGCGCCGCGCGAGCCGAACGCCAGACGCCGCCCGTCCCGGTCGACGGGCAGGGCGTCGGGATGGGCGCGGTAGAACCAGGCGGGCGGCGCGACCGTGGGGGTGCCCAGGTCGGCGCGGATGCCGTTCGCGTCGAGCAGGTCCAGGACCCGGTCGAGCCAGCCGAAGTCGTACGCTCCCGGATCCGGCTCCAGCAGCGCCCAGGAGAAGATCCCGACGCTCACCATGGTGACGCCGGCTTCGCGCATCAGCCGTACGTCTTCGTGCCAGACGGATTCCGGCCACTGCTCCGGGTTGTAGTCACCGCCGAAAGCGAGTCGGGTGAGGCCCCTGGGCGTGGTCTCCGGCATCGATGTCCCCCTGCGGGATAGCGGTTCGTCTGGTGATGGACTGGGAACGTACACAGAACTCTTCACGCTCGTCCAGTAGTAAAAACGATGCATCGAATCCATTGACAAGTGTCGAGCCTGTTTCTCTACTGTGAACGTTCACAGAACAGTGCTGCGCCGCCCGCGTTCGTCTCGGGCGCCGTCCGGCCCAGGGAGAAGCCCATGTCGTACGCCTCGTATCGCCGCTTTTTGGCCATGTCGGCCGCCGTCGCGCTGGGGGGTTCGGTTCTTGCCGGCTGCGGCTCGTCGGACGACGGTGACGCCGGCGCGCGGTCCGGCCCGGTGGAGCTGACCTACTGGGCCTGGGCGCCCGGGCTCGACAAGGTCGCGGACCTGTGGAACAAAGGGCCGGGCAAGAAGGAGCAGATCACCGTCACGGTCAAGAAGCAGGCGTCGGGCGACGACCTGGTGACCAAGATCGTCACGGCCGCCAAGGCGAAGCAGGCCCCTGACCTGGTGCAGGCCGAATACCAGGCCCTGCCGACCCTCGTCAGCAACGACGTGCTCGCCGACATCTCGGACGAGGCCGACGGCGCGCGCGGCGCCTTCGCCCCCGGAGTCTGGCAGCAGGTCACCCTCGGTTCGGACGCGGTCTACGCCATACCGCAGGACTCCGGGCCGATGATGTTCTACTACCGCGAGGACCTGTTCGAGAAGTACGGCCTGAAGGTCCCCGCCACCTGGGACGAATTCGCCGAGACCGCCCGCGCGTTGAAGAAGAAGGCCCCGGACAAGGACCTCACCACCTTCTCCGCCAACGACTCCGGCCTCTTCGCCGGCCTTGCCCAGCAGGCCGGCGCCCGGTGGTGGACGACCGAGGGCGACAAGTGGAAGGTCGGCATCGACGACGCAGCCACCAGGAAGGTCGCCGACTTCTGGGGCGGCCTGGTCGCGGAGGACGTCATCGACAACCAGCCGATGTACACCCCGGCCTGGAACAAGGCGCTCAACACCGGGCAGCAGATCGGCTGGGTCAGCGCCGTCTGGGCCCCGGGCACCCTCACCACCGCCGCCCCCGACACCAAGGGCAAGTGGGCCATGGCGCCGCTGCCGCAGTGGACCGCGTCGAAGCCCGCGACCGGCAGCTGGGGAGGCTCCACCACCGCCGTCACCAACGACAGCGAGCACAAGGCGGCCGCCGCCGCGTTCGCGACCTGGCTGAACACCGACCCGAAGGCACTCGCGGCCCTGGCCGAGGAGAGCGGCATCTACCCGGCGGCCACCGCGGCCCAGACCGGCGGCGCGCTCGCCGAGGCACCCGACTACTTCTCCAACCAGCCCGACTTCTACACCGAAGCGGCCGCGATCGCGAAGACCACGGCCCCCGCGGCCTGGGGCCCGAACGTCAACGTCGCCTACACCACCTTCAAGGACGCCTTCGGCCGGGCCGCCAAGAACAAGTCGGGCTTCGGCGCGGCGCTCACCGCGATGCAGGACAAGACCGTCGCGGACCTGAAGAAGAACGGTTTCGGAGTCGCACGGTGACACGCCGACGCCTCGCAGGGCCCCGTCACCCCCGTCGTCCCCGCCGTCCCCTTCACTCCCGCCGCACCGGGCCCACCCGCCGGCCGGGCGGCGACAACGCCACCGGGCAGGAGGACCGGGGCCGGCCCCCTACGCCTTCCTCGCCCCCGCCGTGGTCCTCTTCCTGCTCTTCTTCGCCCTGCCCATCGGCTACGCCGGCTACCTCAGCCTGCGCAAGGTCGAGATCAAAGGGCTGGGCCTGGGCCACGGCGCCCGCCAGGAGGTGTGGGCCGGACTCGCGAACTACACCGATGCGCTGACCGACTCCGAACTGCTGGACGGTGCGCTCCGGGTCCTCGGGTACGGCGCGATCGTCGTCCCCGTGATGCTCGGTCTCGCCCTCGTCCTCGCCCTGCTGCTCGACACCGACCGGATACGGCTCGCCTCCTTCTCCCGGCTCGCGATCTTCCTTCCGTACGCCATCCCGGGCGTGGTCGCGGCGCTGCTGTGGGGATTCCTCTACCTTCCCGCCGTCAGCCCCTTCGCGTACCTCCTCGAAGGGGTGGGGCTGTCCCAGCCCGACCTCCTCGACGGCGCCCCGCTGTACGGCGCGCTCGCCAACATCGCCGTCTGGGGCGGCACCGGCTTCAACATGATCGTCATCTACACCTCGCTGCGCGCCATCCCCGTCGAGGTGTACGAGGCCGCCAGGCTCGACGGCTGTACGCCGCTGCAGATCGCACTGCGCATCAAGATCCCGATGGTGGCGCCCTCGCTGGTGCTCACCTTCTTCTTCTCGATCATCGCGACCCTGCAGGTGTTCGCCGAGCCGACCACGCTGAAACCGCTCACCAACTCCGTTTCCACCACCTGGAGTCCGCTGATGAAGGTCTACCAGGACGCGTTCGTCAAGGGAGACATCCACGCGGCGGCCGCCGAGGCGGTGCTGATCGCCGCGGCGACGCTCCTGCTCTCGTTCGGGTTCCTGCGCCTGGCGAACTCCCGCACCAAGCAGGGGGCATCCCAGTGACCGCAGTAGCCGTACGCAAGAGCGCGCCCGCCGCCGGCTCCACGCCCGGTACGGCTCAGGGACCGCCCCGCCGCCCGCGCCGCAGCCGCGCCGGCCTCCTGCCCAGCGCCGCCCTGCTGCTGGGAGCCGCGTACTGCCTGCTGCCCGTGATCTGGGTGGTCGTGGCCGCGACCAAGGGCTCCGACGAGCTGTTCTCCACCTTCACCTTCCTGCCGGGCACCGGTTTCGCGGACAACCTGGGCGACCTGACCGCGTACCGCGACGGTGTCTTCTGGCAGTGGATGGTCAACTCCGGCTTCTACGCGGGCTGCGGCGCGCTGCTGTCCACGGCGGTGTCGGCCGTGTCCGGCTACGCGCTCGCGATGTACCGGTTCCGCGGCCGCGAGGCGCTGTTCAACATCCTGCTCGCCGGCGTCCTGATGCCTCCCGTGATCCTCGCCGTACCGCAGTACCTGCTGCTGGCCAAGGTCGAGCTGACCGATTCCTACCTCTCGGTCCTGCTGCCGCTGATCCTGTCCCCGTACGGCGTCTACCTCGCGCGGATCTACGCCGCCGCCGCGGTGCCCGCCGACGTCGTCGAGGCCGCGCGGATGGACGGAGCGGGGGAGTGGCGGATCTTCACCCGCATCGGGCTGCCGATGATGGTGCCCGGTCTGGTGACGGTGTTCCTCTTCCAGTTCACCGCGATCTGGAACAACTTCCTGCTGCCGTACATCATGCTCGGCGACGACGAGAAGTTCCCGATCACGCTGGGGCTCTTCACCCTCCTCGCCCAGGGATCGAACCAGCCGTCCCTCTACACCCTGGTGATCACCGGCGCCCTGCTGGCCGTTGTCCCGCTGATCGCCCTGTTCCTGGTCGTCCAGCGCTTCTGGAGCCTGGACCTGCTGTCCGGAGCCGTAAAGTCGTGACCATGAACACCAATGGGGGCCGGCGCAAGGCGGCCAGGCCGCCGACGATCCACGACGTCGCCCGCGAGGCCGGTGTCTCACGTGGGACGGTCTCCCGCGTCCTCAACGGCGGGCATTACGTCAGCCCCGCCGCACGCGAGTCGGTCGAGGCCGCGATCAGCAGGACGGGTTACGTCGTCAACCGGCATGCCCGGTCGCTCATCACCGGCCGCTCCGACTCGGTCGCCTTCCTGCTCACCGAGCCGCAGGAGCGGTTCTTCGAGGACCCCAATTTCAACGTGCTGCTGAGGGCCTGCACGCAGGCCCTCGCGGACCACGACATCCCCCTGCTGCTGATGATCGCCGGTACCGAGGCGGAACGCCGCCGCATCACGCGCTACATCACCGCAGGGCACGTCGACGGGGTCCTCCTCGTCTCCAGCCACACCGGAGACCCGGCCGCCGACCAGCTGCGGGACGCGGGCGTGCCCCTCGTCGCCTGCGGAAAGCCCATCGGCCATGCGGGGAAGGTCAGTTACGTCGCGGCCGACGACCGCGACGGCGCCCATGACATGGTGCGCCACCTGTACGCCTCCGGGCGCCGGCGCATCGCCACGATCACCGGCCCGCTGGACACCCCCGGCGGCATCGACCGGCTCGCCGGCTACCGGCAGGCTCTGGCGGAAGCGGGCCTGGAGGCCGACGACCGGCTCGTCGCCACGGGCGACTACAGCCGGGCGAGCGGGGAACACGCGGCCGAGCGGCTGCTGGCGGCCGTACCGGACATGGACGCCCTGTTCGTCGCCTCCGACCTCATGGCACAGGGGGCCCTCACGGCACTGAAGCGGGCGAACCGCCGGGTGCCCGGGGACATCGCGGTCGGCGGCTTCGACGACTCGCCCGCGGCGCTCGCCACCACTCCGGAACTCACCACCATCCGCCAGCCCTGGGACCGTATCGCGTCCGAGATGGTCCGCCTCCTGCTCGCGCAGATCAGCGGCGCGGACACCTCGGCGGTGATCCTGCCGACGGAGCTGGTGAGCCGGGGCACGGTGTGACCACCCGTCCTCGTTGACCCGCCCTCGTTGACGAACCGGGCGCCGGGCTGCCCGCCCGGCGCCAGGAGGCCATGCCTCCGTGCCTGCCGCGCCGCACACCTGCGCCTCTACCCGCAAGGAACACCCATGTCCTTCGCCCGCGTGAGCGCGGGCCGGCAAACGGAGCCCACATGAGCGACGACACACTGGAACAGCACCTTGCCGGAGCCCCCGCCGAAGCTCCCGGGACACGGATCTTCACCGCTCCGGCCGTGGTGGCCTCCTGTGTCGGTTTCGTCCTGATCGGCGCCCTCCAGGCCTTCTACGGACCCGCCATCCCGGCCCTGCGCGAGAAGTTCGGCCTCTCCCCGTCGGGAGCGGGACTCGCACTGAGCGCCCACTTCGTCGGCGGGGTCGTCGGTGTGCTGCTGTTCGACCAGTTGTACGGACGGGTGGGCAACCGCCCTGTCATCGGCGCCTCGTACCTGCTCATGGCCGGCGGGGCGGCCGGTTTCGCACTCGCGCCGAGCTGGCCCGCGCCCTGTTCGCGGCGCTACTGGCCGGCTTCGGATTCGGCGGCATCGACTACGGGCTCAACCAGCTGTTCGCGGTCGGGTTCGGCGAACGCTCCACCGCGATGCTGAACATCCTCAACGCGCACTTCGGCGTGGGCGCCATCCTCGGCCCCGCGCTGATCGCCGCCGTGGGAGCGGCGCACTACGGAGCCGTCTTTCTCGTCTTCGCGCTGGTGACCCTGCCGCTGATGCTGTGCCTGGGCGGGATACGCCGGACGACCGCGCGGACGGCGGGCGGCGAAGCCTCCCCCGGGGGAACGCGTCCGCAGGCGCGCGGCAGAAGCCTCGGCACGGTGCTGGCGGTGTTCGTCACCCTCTACGTGCTGCACGTGGCCATCGAAGCGGGCGTCGGCGGCTGGGAACCCACCCACCTGGAAACGGTCGGCTACAGCGCGGGTGCCGCCGCCACCGCCACCTCCGTGTACTGGCTGATGATGACCGTCGGCCGGTTCCTGGTGGCACCGATCGCCCTGCGCTTCTCCGCGCAGTCCATCATCGCCGTTTCCTGCGCGGGAATGACGGGGTGCCTGTTGCTGGCGGGAGTACCGGGGCTGGCGCCGTACGCGTATGCGGGTGTCGGGCTGTTCATCGCCCCGATCTTCCCCACCGGCCTGCCGTGGCTCAGCAGGGCCGCACCCCGCGCCCGCCGCGCCGGAGCCCTGGTGATCGCCGCGTCCATGGTGGGCGGGGTCGCCGCCGGGCCCGTTCTGGGCAGGGCCATCGAGCTGTCCGGCGTCCGCGCCGTACCGCTGCTGCTGTGCGTCCTCTCCGCCGCGTGCCTGGCCGCGACGGTCTGGCTGATCAGGGCGACCCGCCCCGCCGAGGACCGCTGAGCGCAGGAGATCCCGGCCGGACGTCGTCCGGGCGGGAGTGCCGTCTTCGTGAGGGGAGCAGGTCGCGGGTGCGCGGGGGTTGACCCGGCGGTGTGTCTGTTGGGAACCTTCCCTCGCTCAGCAAGCGCTTTCTATCTCTTGGCGCGCTTCGGACCTTCTTTTCGCGGAAGGGCCGTGCGGGCAACAAATGAATCGTTTCATGGCGTCGGCGCAGGCGCGCATGTCCACACGACGTCTCCCGGTCGGAGACGGGAACTCATGACGGCGCTCGGCGACAGGCACCACGCACCCTCTTGAAGGAGCTCGTATGAAACGCACTGCCATGCTGGTCGCGCTGACGGCGGCCGTCGGCTGTCTGACCACCGTGCCGGCCGGTGCGGCGCCCGGACAGGAAACCGGGCGCGGGCACGGAAGCGGCCTCGAACACTGCACCGGCACCGGACCCGTCGTGTGCCACTTCGATGTCGCGCCGGGAACGTACGACCGTCGCGGTGACCCTCGGCGGGACGCCGGCGGGCAGCACCTCCGTGGTCGCCGAGACCCGCCGCACCCTGCTCGCCGACACCGTCACCGCGGCCGGGACAGCGTGCCCGCCGTACCTTCACGGTGAACGTCCGTACCCCGGAGGGCGAGCCCACCGGCCCCGCCGGAACGCCCGGCCTCACCCTCACCTTCGCCGGAACCGCTCCTGCTCCGCCGCGGTCAGCGTCACCCCCGCGCCGCGCGCCCGCCAGATACTGCTCGTCGGGGACTCGACGGTGTGCGACCAGCCGGGGGAGCCGTACTCGGGCTGGGGCCAGCAGCTGCCGCAGTACCTGAAGCGCGGTGCGGCCGTCGCCAACTACGGCGACTCCGGCGAGAGCAGTGTGAGCTACCTGGAGAACCCCGCGCTCTTCCCGACCGTCCGGCCGCTCGTCCGGCGCGGCGACCTGGTGCTCATCCAGCTCGCCCACAACGACAAGCAGACCGACGCGGCGTCCTATCGCGCCAACCTCACCGCGCTCGTCGAGGGAGTGCGTGCGCGTGGAGGCCGCCCCGTCCTGGTGACGCCCGTCGTCCGTCGCTGGTTCAACGCCGACGCCACCCTGAACAACGACACCGCTCTGCTGGTCAACGGTCTCGGCGTGAACCACCCGGCGGAGATGCGCGCCCTGTCGGTGGAGCTGGGGACCCCGCTGGTCGACCTCACCGCCCTCACCAAGAACCGGGTGGAGGAGCTCGGCCCCGAGGCGTCCAAGGCCCTCTACCTGACGGCGGAGAAGCGCGACAACACGCACACCTCGGCGCGCGGCAGCGACCGAGTACGCACGCCTGGTTCTCGACGCCCTGCGCGAGCTGCGGCTGATACCGGAGCGGCTCGTTCGCTGAGCGGCGAAGCCGGTGGGGGAGGTGTCCGGACCGGCCGGTCCGGACACCTCCCCCACCGGGTGCGGAGTGCTCCGCGCACGCTCACCGCACCGGCCGCCGTAGCGGGCCGACGGCCGGGCGGGCGGTTCTCAGTGGCCGGCGTTGAGCTGTCCGGCGAGCTTGTCGTGCATCTCGGCGCTGGGCTTGTTCAGGCCGACGACGGTGACCTTCTTGCCGCGCTGGGCGTACTTCGTCTCTACCGCGTCGAGGGCGGCGACCGAGGAGGCGTCCCAGATGTGGGCGCCGGAGAGGTCGATGACGACGTCGTCCGGGTCGTCCTTGTAGTCGAACTGGTGGACCAGGTCGTTGGACGAGGCGAAGAACAGCTCGCCGGTGACCGCGTAGACGACCTGGTTGCCGTCGGGGTCGACCACTCCGGAGACCTGGGCCAGGTGGGCGACGCGCTTGGCGAAGATGACCATGGCGGTGACCGAGCCGAGAACGACGCCGACGGCGAGGTTGTGGGTGGCGACCACGGCGGTGACGGTGACGGCCATGACGACGGTCTCGCCCACCGGCATCCGCTTGAGCGTCCTGGGCCGGACGGAGTGCCAGTCGAAGGTGGCGACCGAGACCAGGATCATCACCGCGACCAGCGCTGCCATCGGGATGTCCGAGACGACCGGGCCGAAGACGATGCACAGGACCATGAGGAAGGAACCGGCCAGGAACGTGGACAGGCGGGTGCGGGCGCCGGACGTCTTCACGTTGATCATGGTCTGGCCGATCATGGCGCAGCCGCCCATGCCGCCGAAGAAGCCGGTGACGATGTTGGCGATGCCCTGGCCGATCGACTCGCGGGTCTTGTTGGAGCGTGTGTCGGTGATGTCGTCGACGAGCTTGGCGGTCATCAGTGACTCCATCAGCCCGACCAGCGCGAAGGCGAAGGCGTACGGGGCGATGGTGGTCAGCGTGTCCATCGTGAAGGGCACGTCCGGCAGGCCGGGCACCGGCAGCGAGGAGGGCAGGTCGCCCTTGTCGCCCACGGTCGGCACCGCGATGCCGGCGGCGACCGTGATGACGGTCAGGACGACGATCGAGACCAGCGGGGCCGGGACGACCTTGGTGATCTTCGGGAAGAGGACCATGAGTACCAGGCCGCCGGCGATCAGCGGGTAGACCGGCCAGGGCACGTCCCGCATCTCGGGCACCTGGGCCATGAAGATCAGGACGGCGAGGGCGTTGACGAAACCGACCATCACCGAGCGCGGCACGAAACGCATCAGCTTGGCGACGCCCAGGGCGCCGAGAACGACCTGGATGAGACCGCCGAGGATGACCGCGGCGATCAGGTGGCCCAGGCCGTACTCGTGGTTGAGCGGGGCGATGACCAGGGCGATCGCGCCGGTGGCGGCGGAGATCATGGCCTTGCGGCCGCCCACGACGGAGATCACCACGGCCATGGTGAAGGAGGCGAAGAGGCCGATGCCGGGGTCGACGCCGGCGATGATCGAGAACGAGATCGCCTCGGGGATCAGGGCCAGTGCGACCACGAGGCCGGCCAGCACCTCGGTACGGAAGACCTTCGGGGAGGCGAGCCAGTCGGGCTTGGACATGCGCAGCCCGGGGGCTTTGGACAGCGGTGAAGACATGCAACCGTTTCTGTTCGTGCGCACGCATCCGTCCGCTGGATGCACACGCGTCGTACTCGCTCCGTATCAAGGGGCGGAAACCACGGCGGCCCGGCCTCGACGGGGGCCCTGCCGGATGGAGCGGCGGCCGTAAGGGCTGCCGGTCGGGCATCATCGCCCGGCAGTCTGCCGGCGGAGTCGCCCCGGCCGAACCTGTCCGGCCAGGGACCCGCGCCTCACACTCTACCCTGACGTTAGGGCAGAGTGTGAGGCGCGGCTTGTGGAGTGCGCAGGTGAACGGGCTTTGGGACACGTGATCCCGGGCACATCTTCTGAAGCGATTCAAGCGTGCGGAATGCGGCGGAGCGCAGAAGGCAAAGGCGCGGAGAATGGCCGAGCGGCAGATGCGGATCGGCGAGGCGGCCGAGCGGACCCGCCTGTCGCTGCGCACGGTCCGGCACTACGAGGAAGTCGGCCTCGTCATTCCCTCCGCTCGCAGCAAGGGCGGCTTCCGCCTCTGCACCGAGGTCGACGTCGAGCGCCCGGTGGTGATCCGCCGGATGAAGCCGCTGGACTTCTGCCTGGAGGAGATGCGCGACCTGCTGGAGATCACCGACCGGCTCGCCGCCGCGGACGGTCCGCCGGCCGGCGACGAGAAGGAACGGCTGCGCGAGCGGCTGGACTCCTGTCGCGAGGCCGCCGACGCCCGCTGCGAGACGCTGCGTGCCCAGTCGGCGGCCGCCGAGGATTTCGCCGCCACCCTGCGCCACAGGCTCGGTCCGGCGAACTGACGACAGCGCGGGGCTGCGCCGCCGGCCGGCTCCGTCCGTGTTCTGTGTTCTGCGGTCTGTGTTCTGCGGTCTGCGGTCTGCCGGCGTGGAAGGCCCCGCCGTTCGTCCGGCGGACGCCCCTCATTCGTGGGCGGCGAGGAGCGGGGTCAGCCGGGCTCCGGGAAAGGCCCGCTCGAAGGAGTTGGCCTGCCAGCGGTCCGGGAACAGCGCGAGTACCGCCTTGTCCCGGACGCGGGTCAGTGCCTCGCCCGTGACCAGCCGGGAGCCGTTCAGGGCCGCCGCTCCGGCCGTGTCAGTGGCCCGCGCCAGGTGATAGGGGAGTGCTTCCAGCCGTACCGGGGCGGAGAATTCGCCCGCCATGCGTGCGGAGACGACGTCGAACTGCATCGGCCCCACGGCGGCGAGCACCGGCGCCTGGTCACCGCGCACGTCGGACACCAGGACCTGCACGACGCCCTCTTCGTCCAGCTGGGCGATGCCGCGCCTGAACTGCTTGGAGCGGCCGATGTCCACGGGACGTACGACCGCGAAGTGCTCCGGCGCGAAGGTGGGCATGGCGGGGAAGAGGGCGGGCGGCCCGGCGTAGAGGGTGTCACCGACGCGCAGAGCGGCGGCGTTTACCAGACCGACCACATCGCCGGGGTAGGCGGTGTCGACCATGGAGCGGTCCTGCCCGAAGACGCTGTGCGCGTACTTGGTCGCGAACGGTTTGCCGGAGGCGGCGCGGGTGACGGTCGCGCCCCGCTCGAAGACGCCCGAGCACACCCGCAGAAAGGCGATCCGGTCGCGGTGCGAGGGATCCATGTTCGCCTGCACCTTGAACACGAGCCCGGAGAACGGGGCGTCGACCGGCCGGCTGCCGCCGCCCTCCAGCACGCGCGGGCCCGGCGGCGGGGCGAGGTCGACGACGGTGTCCAGCAGCAGCCGTACGCGATGTTGGAGATCGCGGCGCCGAAGAAGACCGGAGTGGAGGTGCCGGCCAGGAACGAGGCCCGGTCGAACCCGGCCCCGTCCGCCCGCAGCAGCTGGAGTTCTTCCGTGGCCTGCTCCCAGTCGGCGCCTTCCTCGAGGGCGGCCCGCTCGGCCGGTACCGGTTCCTCGACGGCTTCGTGGGACCCGCCGGGGGTACGGGTGAAGCGCAGCATCTGCCCGGGTTCACGCACGTCGATCAGGCCGTGCATGTACCCCGAGGCGCCGACCGGCCAGGTGAGGGGTGTGGGCCGCAGGCGGAACTCCCGCTCGATCTCGTCCAGCAGCTCCAGCGCCTCACGCCCCGGCCGGTCCCACTTGTTGACGAACGTGATCACCGGGATGCCCCGGTGACGGCACACGTCGAAGAGCTTGCGGGTCTGTTCCTCCAGACCCTTGGCCGCGTCGATGAGCATCACCGCGCAGTCCACCGCCGCCAGCACCCGGTAGGTGTCCTCGGAGAAGTCCGCGTGACCGGGGGTGTCCAGCAGGTTGAGCACGCAGCCGCGGTGGGCGAACTGCAGCACCGCCGAGGTCACCGAGATGCCGCGGGCCTTCTCCATCTCCATCCAGTCCGACGCCACCCCGCGCCGCCCCGACTTGCCGTGCACCGCACCCGCCTCGGTGATCGCGTGCGCGTGCAGGGCCAGCGCTTCGGTCAGCGTGGACTTGCCCGCATCGGGGTGGCTGATCACGGCGAACGTCCGTCGCCGGGCCGCCTCGCCGGCTGCCGGTCCGCCCATGGTGTCCACCGAACCGCCTTCGTCGCTGTCGTTGTCTGCCGCTGTCACCGGAACCCGGTCACCCGTCCCCGTACTCCTCGGCGGCCCCGGGCGAAGGACCGGAGGGCTCCGGCAGTCGCTCCCGTACGTCGGGCGGCGGCCGTGTTCCACGCGCCGGCGCCCACCCCGACTCCAAAGCTACTCTGACGTCAAGGTAGGTTCTTCTGCGGGGTGGGGGCGGTCCCGGCTGCTGCCCCCGCGTATCGGGAGTACCGCGTGAACCTGCGGGACGGGACCACCAAAGGATCACCGTGGTCACCTCTCCGGTAACGTCAAGATATGAGTCATCCGCATCCCGAACTTAAAGCCGCTCCCCCGCTGCCCGACGGAGGCCTGAGGGTCGTCGCCCTGGGCGGCCTCGGGGAAATCGGCCGCAACATGACCGTCTTCGAGTACGCCGGCAAGCTGCTCGTCGTCGACTGCGGCGTGCTGTTCCCCGAAGAGACCCAGCCAGGGGTGGACGTCATCCTCCCCGACTTCACATCGATCCGGGAACGCCTGGACGATGTCGTGGCGGTGGTGCTGACCCACGGCCACGAAGACCACATCGGCGCCGTTCCGTACCTGCTGCGTGAGCGGTCGGACATTCCTGTCGTCGGCTCGAAGCTGACACTGGCCTTCCTGGAGGCCAAGCTCAAGGAGCACGGCATCAGACCCCGTACGGTACGGGTCCGTGAGGGCGACCGGCGGGGGTTCGGCCCCTTCAACTGCGAGTTCGTGGCGGTCAACCACTCCATCCCGGACAGTCTCGCGGTCGCGATCCGCACCGGTGCCGGGATGGTGCTGCACACCGGTGACTTCAAGATGGACCAGTTCCCGCTGGACGAGCGCATCACCGACCTGCGGGCCTTCGCCCGGCTCGGCGAAGAGGGGGTGGACCTGTTCCTCACCGACTCCACCAACGCCGAGGTCCCCGGCTTCACCACGTCCGAGCGCGATCTGAACCCCGCGATCGAGCAGGTCATGCGCACCGCCCCGCGCAGGGTCATCGTGTCCAGCTTCGCCAGCCACGTGCACCGCATCCAGCAGGTTCTGGACGCCGCCCACCAGCACGGCCGCAAGGTCGCCTTCGTGGGCAGGTCGATGGTCCGCAACATGGGCATCGCCCGCGAACTCGGCTACCTGAAGGTCCCCTCCGGCCTGGTCGTGAGCATGCGGGAACTGGAGAAACTGCCGGACCACAAGGTCACCCTGGTGTGCACCGGTTCCCAGGGCGAGCCGATGGCCGCGCTGTCGCGGATGGCCAACCGCGACCACATGATCCGCATCGGGAAGGGCGACACCGTCCTGCTGGCCAGCTCCCTGATCCCGGGCAACGAGAACGCCATCTACCGGGTGATCAACGGGCTGACCCGGTGGGGCGCCCACGTCGTCCACAAGGGCAACGCCAAGGTGAACGTCTCCGGACATGCCAGCGCCGGTGAGCTCGTCTACTGCTACAACATCGTCAAGCCCCGCAATGTCATGCCCGTGCACGGCGAATGGCGCCACCTCCGCGCCAACGGCGACCTGGCCATCCGTACGGGTGTCGACCCCGACCGGGTCGTCATCGCCGAGGACGGCGTCGTCGTCGACCTCGTCGACGGGCGCGCCTCCATCACCGGCAAGGTGCCCGCGGGCAACGTCTACGTGGACGGCATGACGGTCGGAGGAGCCACCGAGGCGTCCCTCAAGGACCGCGTCACCCTCGCGGAGGAAGGCGTCGTCACCGTCGTGGCGATCGTCGACGCCGACACCGGAGCCCTCGCCGAGGCCCCCGACTTCCTGGCCCGCGGGTTCGTCCACGACGACACCACCTTCGAGCCCGTCATCCCCGTCATCGAGAAGACCCTCGCCACCGCGGCCGAGGAAGGCGTGGGAGACGCGCACCAGCTCGAACAGCTCATCGCCCGCGCGGTGGCGAACTGGGCGTTCAGGACCTACCGCCGCAAGCCCCTCATCATCCCCGTCATCATCGACGCCTGACCGGGCCGACCGGACCGTTGCCCGCCCGGAGACCCCCACTCCGATACGGCCGGTCGGCCCAGGCGGACCTGCGCGCACCAGGACCGCTTCCTACGGTGGCTGAATGGTCATCAGCTCTTTTCTCCGCCCCCGCCTCGTGAGTGCGGTGGCTCTTGCTGTCTGGGTGCCGGCCCTCGTGGCCGCACCGGCCACGGCCGCCCCGCGCCCCGAGCCGCTGCCGTCACATCCTGTCTCCGCCGAGGCATCGCTGCTGCACCGGCCGGGGACGCATGTGCGGCTCCGCGGGGGGCGCCGAAGCTTCCGCGCGCCGTGTCCGCGCTCTCGTGGCTGGTGGCCGACGCGCGCACGGGCGAGGTGCTCGCCGCCCACGACGCGCACCGCCTCCTGCGCCGGCCAGCACCATCAAGACGCTCTTCGCGGTCACCGCGCTGCCCCGCCTTTCCGGCGCGGCCCTGCACACGGTCACCAGGGACGAGCTCACCGGAGTGGGCGAGGGCAGCAGCATGGTGGGCGTGGCGCCGGGCCGCACGTACCAGGTGGCGGACCTCTGGCGGGGGGTGTTCCTGCGCTCCGGCAACGACGCCGTGCGGGTACTGGCCGAGATGAACGGCGGCTGGGAGGTCACGGCCCGCCAGATGCAGGCCAAGGCCCGTGCCCTGGGCGCGCTGGACACCCGCGTGGTCTCCCCGGACGGCTACGACGCCCCGGGCCAGGTCTCCTCCGCCCACGACCTGGCCGTCTTCGGCCGCGCCGGGCTGGCGGACCCGCAGTTCGCCCGGTACGCGGCGACCGTCGACGCGGCCTTCCCCGGCGGGACGCGCCCCGACGGAAGCTCCACCTGGACATTCGGAATCCAGAACACCAACCGGTTGCTGACCGGGTCCCACGGGGTGAAGCGGTACCCGGGGCTGATCGGCGTCAAGAACGGCTACACCTCCGGTGCGGGCCACACCCTGATCGCCGCCGCGAACCGGGGCGGGCGCACCCTGCTGGTGACGGTGATGAACCCGCAGCGGGGCGGTGGGTCCGCGGTGTACGAGGAGGCCCGCGCCCTCCTCGACTGGGGTTTCGCCGCCGCCGGGCGTGTCGGCCCGGTGGGCTCGCTGACGCCGCCCGCCGCTCCCCGGGCGTCCCCGGCCGGGTCGGACTCCGTCGCGCGGGCCGCCGCGCTGTCCGAGAAGCCCGGCGCCGGGATCGCGTACGCCCTGCTGGGCGCCTTCGTCGCCGCGGGCGTGCCTGGCCGCGGCTGCCACCGCGAGAGGGCGGGGCGGATACCGCGAGCCGGTGGTGACGGACCGGTTCACGTCTGCGTGCGGGCAGATCCGTGCCGCGGTGCGGCGGGCCCGGTCCCGGCGGGGGCCCCCGGGGGTTCTGAGACGGAAGAGGGGCGGCCAGGACGCCCCTCACCCCCAGCGCGGACCCATGCCCTGGTGCATAATGCACCCCTCGGAGACGTCGTGGCACCGGGGCCGCCGCCGGTGACCGCGACCGTGGGTGCGCACCGCCATGCCGGCCTCTTCTGCGTACGGGCAGCCGTATCTCATCAGCACATCGCCGAGAGACAGGGAACTTTGCCGCAAGTGCTGCGAGAGTTCGGGCCCGGAGGCCAGCATGAGGCGTCCCCGTCCTTGCCGCACCCCCGTACTCGCACGACACCGGCCGGAAAGCGAATACCTGTGAACAGTCACGACGCCACCCCATCCCGCGGGGAGCGCATGCTGCAAGACCACCTCGGCACCGCGCCGCGCGCCGACGCCTTCTACGACCGGCAGGTCCGACCCCATCTCACCGAGGTGATGAGGGACTTCATCGGCCGGCAGTCGATGGTCTTCCTCTCCACGGCGGACTCCCGCGGCCACTGCGACGCCAGCTTCCGGGCGGGCCCGCCGGGATTCGTCACCGTCCTGGACGAGCACACCCTCACCTACCCCGAGTACCGCGGGAACGGTGTCATGGCGAGCGCCGGAAACATCACGGAGAACCCGTATCTGGGTCTGCTGTTCGTCGACTTCACCCACCACCACATCGGGCTGCACGTCAATGGCACGGCCCGGCTGGTGGGTGCGCAGGAACTCCGCGCCCGCCACCCCCTGATACCGGTCGACACAGCCCCGGGACGACAGCCCGAATTCTGGGTCCACGTCAGCGTCGCCGAGGCTTTCATCCACTGCTCCAAGCACATACCCCACCTCGAACCGGCCCGCCGCCCCCAGGGCCCCGAGCTCAAGCGCCCCAAGGACGCCGACTACTTCACCGCCGTGCCGGCCGAACGGCTGCTCACGGACCGGTAACCGGCTCCGCCCGTGCGGGTCCCGCTCGGGGACGAGCGGCCCCTACCGCACACGCGGTACTTCCGCGGCTCCAGCGGCGTCCGCGGCAGCCGCGTATCGCCTGCGTCCGCCGGACGGCCGGTACCGGGCCCGGCGGACAGGACCAGGCAACGTCCGGTCGCGGGAGGAGAAGGGGCACCTCATGTCGGTCCGAAATGCGCTTGCCGTGCCCGGAGCGGCCCTGACCGGAGGTTTCGGGCTTGCCGCACCGGCGGTGCGCACGCCCCGGTCCAGCCGGCCGCCGCCGGCGTTCACGCCGTGAGCGCCGGGCGGCTCGGGACCGTCGTGGCCGCGTTGGCGGCGCTGCCCGGCGTGGTCACCGGTGGGACGGCTCCGGCCCGCTTCCGCCGCACCGGCTGAACGCAGCGCATGCGGCCGCGCGTTCAGGTGTGCCGGGACCTGCCGTGCGGGGTTCCGGCCCGAAGCGCGACTCGGACTGTGCCGCCCGACCGGGCGTTCGCCGGACGCGGCGACGTCCTCAGTCCGGGGCGAGGAGATGCGCTGTGCGGGCTCGCTGACACCTTGTCGCGTACGAGGGGGCGTGTACGAGGGCCTGTCCGGACGGCCGGTTACGGCGCCCCGCGCCTCGCTCACCTGCTGGACGGTCTGCCGGACGAGGTCCCCGGCGGGACGCGTGCCGACCGCGTCCCGCGTCGGCCGGGCCCGCATCGGGCCGATCGGATGTTGAACGAAACAACAAGCTCAAGGCTTCACCGGGCCCCGGGCCGCCGCAGACCGCGCACCGCCCACGGACGCCCCCGGCCGGGCCGGCCAGGACGAGCGCATACAGGCCCAATCGGGTACGAATGGATACTGCGGCCTTATACATTCGCAGGGCTCCGAGGGGCCCGCCTGTTCAAGGAGGTGCTTCCCATGTCGGAAGCGACCAGCGCAGCCAAGACCGAATCCCGTGCCTCCGGTGCGACGACGCTGCAGGGCAAGTCGGGAGCGAACGCGGCCCCCGCGACGCGGGGCAGGACGACCGTCGCGGACGGGGTGGTGGAGAAGATCGCCGGGATGGCGACGCGGGAGGTGCCGGGCATCCATGCCCTGGGAGGCGGCCTCGCCCGCACCATGGGCGCGGTACGGGACAGGGTCCCCGGCGGGCGGCCGAGCGTCACCCGCGGGGTCACGGTCGAGGTCGGTGAGCGTCAGACCGCCATCGACCTCGCGGTCGTCGTGGTGGTACGGGGTGGCCATCACCGACGTCGCCGCCGATGTGCGCGAGAACGTCGTCGCGGCGGTGGAGCGGATGACGGGCCTGGAAGTCGTGGAGGTGAACATATCCGTCAACGACGTCCACTTGCCGGACGAGGAGGAGACGGAGGACAGGGGGGAGGAGACCCGCACGGGGCGCGTGCAGTGACCGGCCCCCGACGGCGGGCGTACGCCCGCGGGGCTGTCCGTCACCCGGCCGTCCACCGGGTCACGGAGCCTCGTCGCGGTATCCGCACACCCACGCCAGCGCGTCGTGCACTCCCCGGGCGTGATCCCGCGGACCGGGCCGGCTGACGGGCTCGTCCATCTGCACCACGGCCGCGTCCACCTCGGCGGTCAGCTTGTACAGGTCGGGGACGCCCTTCCCGCCGCCCGCCCCGGTGACCGGCGACGCTCCGCTCGGCCCAGGGCCCAGCGGTAGGCCTCCGAGGCACCACTGGAGAACGGTGAACGCCCGCGCTCCGCCCCCGCGGCCTCCAGCTGCTCCTGGGCCCGCTCGACGTCGGCGTAACCCCGGGTACCCACCCGGGGTTTCCCGCCCTGCCGTATGTTCCGATGAGTGGTCATAACGGCTCGCCTACCCGTCGCCGGTCCGGTGATGCCTGCTGCCGGAGAGCCTCCTGGCGGAGCGCCCGCGCCCGACTCCGGTCACCGCGCGGATACGTCCTCTCGCGCCGCCCGGGTGTCCGGCGCACCGGTGGCCACGGCAACCGCCTCGACCTCGACGAGCTGGTCGGCGTACCCGAGCACCGTCACGCCGAGCAGTGTGCTCGGAGCGTCATGCGTGCCCATGTACTCCCGGTAGACCTCCCACGCCTCGACCAGGTCGCTCTGCCGGGAAGAGGCCACGTGGACGGTGGTCTTGACGACATCGGACAGTGACGCGCCCACCCCGGCGAGTGCCGTGACGAGATTGCGCATCACCTGGTGGGTCTGCCCTGCGTAGCTCCCCACCGCGACGGTCCTGCCCTCGGCGTCGAGAGGGCAGGCGCCGGCGGTCCAGATGACGCGCACGGGCGCGTCGGCGACCGATGCGTAGGCGTATTCCACCGTCTGCGCGAGCCGGTCGTCGCGGACCAGCCTGACACCTGTGCCCATCGGAAGATCCCTCCTGCCGTCTCACCCGGGCGCGGTTGTCCGGGGCGCCCTTCCGGCGGAATTCTCGATGATCGCGGCGAAGCCGTCCAGCGAGTTCGGCGACCACTGCGCGTGGACCATCGGGCCGGACCCGCCAAGGACCGGGTCAGGGGCTGACGCGGACGAGCCGCGGGTGCCGGCGGCGGAGCGTCCACGGGGTGCGTGAACCCGGTTCCGTCCTGGGCCACCGTCCCCGGGGGCGTCCGCGTCCGGGGGTGGGGCAGCGCGCCGCACGCCGCGCATCGAGAGCACGGCCGGCCCCTCGCCGACGTCCGGGCGGCCGTCGCGGCCGCCACCGCCCCCCGCGGGCAGCTGTCGGCGGATTTCGCCAGGACGGCCGTATGACTTCTTTTCCGGTGGGTACTGGCGGGGCAGCGATGCGCTGAAACCGGCATCCCCGAGGGCCGCGCCGGACGGTCCCCGGACCCGGTCAGGCGGCGAAGCCCGGATCCGGGGCGTGCGGAAGGCGGCGACGCGTCTTCGCAACCCCATCGGACGAGCCGGGCTTCCAGGCAAAGGGGAATAGTGTGGATTATCCGGCGAAATAGGTACAGAAGGGGTTGAAGATCGTGACGGATGTATCCGGTAAGGGCCCGTCCCCAGACGATGACCGGAAGGTACTGACCAACCGGCAGGGCCACCCGGTCTACGACAATCAGAACCAGCGCACGGTGGGCGACCGGGGCCCGGCCACCCTGGAGAACTACCAGTTCCTGGAGAAGATCAGCCACTTCGACCGCGAACGCATCCCCGAGCGCGTCGTCCACGCCCGGGGCGTCACCGCGTACGGCTACTTCGAGGCGTACGGCGCCTGGGGCGACGAGCCGATCAGCCGCTACACCAGGGCCAAGCTCTTCCAGGAGCGCGGCAAGCGCACCGACCTGGCCGTACGCTTCTCCACCGTGATCGGCGGCCGCGACTCCTCCGAGGCGGCCCGTGACCCGCGCGGCTTCGCGGTGAAGTTCTACACGGAGGACGGCAACTGGGATCTCGTCGGCAACAACCTGGGCGTCTTCTTCATCCGCGACGCGATCAAGTTCCCGGATGTCATCCACGCCCTCAAGCCGAACCCGATCAGCTTCGAGCAGCAGCCGCGCAGGATCTTCGACTTCATGTCGCAGACCCCGGAGAGCATGCACATGCTCGTGAACCTGTTCAGCCCCCGCGGGATCCCGGCGGACTACCGCCACATGCAGGGGTTCGGCGTCAACACCTACAAGTGGGTCAACGCCGAGGGCAACACCGTCCTGGTCAAGTACCACTGGCTGCCCAAGCAGGGCGTCCGCAGCATGACGGCGGAGGACGCGGCGAACGTACAGGCCGAGGGGCTCGGCCACGCCACGAAGGACCTCTACGACGCCGTGGCCAGGGGCGACTACCCGGAGTGGGAACTCGTCGTCCAGATGATGGAGGACCACGACCACCCCGAGCTGGACTTCGATCCCCTGGACGACACGAAGACCTGGCCCGAGCAGGACTTCCCGCCGAAGCCGGTCGGGAAGATGGTCCTCAACCGGATGCCGGACAACTTCTTCGCCGAGAACGAGCAGATCTCCTTCGGCACCGGTGTGCTGGTCGACGGCCTGGACTTCTCCGACGACAAGATGCTCGTGGGCCGTACGTTCTCCTACAGCGACACCCAGCGGTACCGGGTGGGGCCGAACTACCTCCAGCTGCCCGTCAACCAGGCCAAGAACACCGACGTACGCACCAACCAGCGCGACGGCCTGATGACGTACAACGTGGACCAGGCCGGGGAGAACCCGAGCGTCAACTACGAACCGTCGATCACCGGCGGCCTGCGCGAGGACCAGTACCCCACGCACGACGAGCAGGGTCCGGAGATCCGCGGCAGGCTCACGCGCAAGCGCATCCCGCGCACCAACGACTACATGCAGGCCGGACAGCGCTTCCGGCTCATGGAGGACTGGGAGCGTGACGACCTGGTGCACAACTTCGTCACCATGCTCTCCGACTGCGACCGCCCCGTGCAGGAGCGGATGGTCTGGCACTTCCTGCTCGTCGAGAACGAGCTCGGCCTGCGGGTGGGCGAGGGGCTGGGCATCAGCCCGCAGGACGTCGCCGGGCTGGAGCCGCTGGCCAGTCAGGACCTCACCGAGGAGGACCGCAAGCGGCTGGCCAACCTGGGGGACAACCCCCCGCGCGACGTGAGCGGTCTGACCATGACGCACTGCGTTCCCGACGAACGGCATGTCGTCATGCGGTGACACCGGTGATACAGGTGGTGCCGGTGGCGCCACAAGCGGCCTGAGCGGCGGGCTCCGTGCGTGTATCTGCGTGCGGAGCCCGCCCTTCCAGGGGCTGATGATCACGATCCGTTCCGCTGAGACGTTGGAGGACCGATGGCTGTACGGCACCACTTGATCCGCAGGCCCCCCGAAGCGGTGTGGGAGGTCCTGGCCGACGGGTCGCGGTACGGCGACTGGGTGGTCGGAACCGCGCAGTCGCGGCCCGGAAAGGGCGACTGGCCGCAGGTCGGCGCCACGATCGAGTACACCGTGAACATCGGACCGTGGACGATGACGGGCCAGACGATCGTCCGCCGCAGCAAACCGCCGTACGAACTCGAACTCGAAGCCGACAGCGGTCCGCTGGGGACCGCCAGAATCGCCATCGAAGTACGCCCCTGGGGGGACGACGCCCTGGTCATCCTCGACGAGCACCCGCTGCGCGGAGTGGGCGGCACCCTGCACAACACGGCGCTCGACGCCCTGCTGCAACTGCGCCACCGCAGCATGCTCGGCCGGCTGGCCAAAGTCGTCGAGCACGCCCCGCGGCACGCGAGCGAACGGTCCTGAGGCGCCGGGCCGGACAGGAGACAGGAATGCCGGACGCGGTAGTGATCGGTGCAGGACCCAATGGACTCGTCGCCGCGAACCTGCTGGCCGATGCCGGCTGGACGGTGGAAGTCCTGGAGGCCCAGCCCGAGCCGGGGGGCGCGGTCCGCAGCGACCGCGGCGTCCACCCCGATTACGTCAGCGACCTCTTCAGCGCCTTCTACCCACTGGCCGCGGCCTCCCCGGTCATGGCCCGCTTCAGGCTCCACGAGCACGGGCTGCGCTGGAGCCACGCCCCCAGCGTGCTGGCACATCCCCTCCCCGACGGGCGGTGCGCGGTCCTGGAACGCCGCACCGAGGACACCGACCGCCGGCCTCGACGCCTTCGCCGCCGGTGACGGCGCGGCCTGGCGGGGGCTGTGCGGCGTATGGGACCGGCTCGGTCCCGACATCCTCGATTCCCTCTTCACCCCCTTCCCGCCCGTGCGTCCCGCGGTCCGGTCGCGGCCCGGCTGCGCAGCGCGGCGGGCAGCACCTGGCCCGGACGATGCTGTTGCCGGTGCGACGACTGGGCGAGGAGGAGTTCGACGGGGAGGCGGGCCGGCTGCTCCTCGCGGGCAACGCCCTGCACGCGGACCTCGCCCCGGAAGCGGCCGGCAGCGGCGGCTTCGGCTGGCTCATGTCCATGCTCGGCCAGAGGTGCGGGTTCCCCGTACCGGCCGGCGGCGCGGGCGAACTCACCGCGGCGCTGGTACGGCGACTGGAGGCGGGCGCGGCGGCGCTGTGCGCTGCGGCGAACGCGTGACCGAGATCGTCGTGAGGGCGGGGCGCGCCGTGGGCGTGCGGACCGCGGGCGGCGACGCGGTGCCGGCGACCCGGGCGGTGCTGGCGGACGTGTCCGTACCGGATCTCTACGGTGGGCTGCTGGACGCCCGGCACCTGCCCGGCCGGTTCCTCGACGTCCTGCGCACCTTCCAGTGGGATTT
Source organism: Streptomyces altiplanensis (assembly GCA_003719395.1). GTDB lineage: Bacteria > Actinomycetota > Actinomycetes > Streptomycetales > Streptomycetaceae > Streptomyces > Streptomyces altiplanensis. Next base: position 9,040 of record RHMC01000079.1, on the reverse strand, counting down.
CGCCACCTTCAAGGTCGACTGGGCCCTCGACGGCCGGGTGCCGTGGACCGCCGCCGAAGCCTCGACCGCGGGCACGGTGCACCTGGCCGACGGGGTGGACGGCCTGACCCGGTTCGCCGCGCAGCTTCGCGAGCGGGCCGGGTCCCCGACCGGCCGTTCGTACTGTTCGGCCAGATGACCACCGCCGACGCCTCCCGTTCACCGGCGGGCACCGAATCGGCGTGGGCCTACACCCACGTCCCCCACCGGATCAAGGGCGACGCGGGAGACGACAGCCTGACGGGCGCCTGGGACAAGGGTGAGCAGGAAGCGATGGCGGACCGGGTGGAGGCCCAGGTCGAGCGGTACGCGCCGGGCTTCCGGTCCCGCATCCGCAGCCGCCGCATCCTCGCTCCTCCGACGCTGGAGTCGATGAACGCAAACCTCCACGGGGGCGCGATCAACGGCGGCACCACCGCCATGCACCAGCAGCTCATCTTCCGCCCGCTCCCCGGCACCGGCCGCCCGGAAACGCCCGTCAAGGGGCTGTACCTGGCCTCGGCCGGCGCACACCCGGGCGGCGGCGTCCACGGCGCCCCGGGCGCCAACGCGGCGCAGGCGCGCTCCACAGCCGCTCCCTGGGGGGCGCGCTCAGCCGTGCGCAGCGCGCTCTGAGCCGCCGCGACAGGAGCGGCGAACGCGCGGAAACCTCCTCGCAGGCATGACCGCCGCTCTCCCTCCCGTCCTCTCTCAGCCGTTGCCGCCGTGGAGCGGGGACCCCAGGGACGCGTCGACGGCGTCGGCCTCTCCGCCCGCTCCGAGCAGGCCGGTCGCCGAGAGGTCGGCGCGGCCTTCCAGACGGCCGAGTACGCGCCGGGACCGGCGGGCGACGATTCCCGGCAGACACACGCGCGCCGCCCGGGCGGCGCGCAGCCAGGGCTGGGTGTAGACGGCGGGAGAACGCCGCTCGATCCCACGGACGAGGCGGTCCACCACCGGTTGCGACGGGTAGACCTTGTCGGCCGGCCACGGCATGTGGGCGCGCAGTTCGCGCATGGCCCGGTGGTGCTGGGCGTCTTGGATCATGTCCGTGTCGGTCCAGCTGATGTAGGCGACGCCCACTCTCACGCCGCGGTGCGCCAGTTCCGCACGTACCGTCTGGGCGAACACCTCCACGCCCGACTTGGAAGCGCAGTACGCCGACATCAGGGGAGCGGGGGCCAGGGCCGCGAGCGACACGATCTGCAGGTAGTAGCCGCGGGTCCGGAGGAGTCCGGGCAGGAAGGCCCGGGCGGTGACCGCGCTGCCGATCAGGTTGACCTCCACGATCCGTCGCCAGGTCGCCGGGTCGCTGTCGAGGAACAGGCCGCCCGCGGCCACCCCGGCATTGGCCACCAGCACGGAAGGCGGCCCGAAGCGCTGCTCCACCTGGGAGGCGGTACGTGCCATCCCGGCCTCGTCGGTGACGTCGACGGCCCAGTGGGCGGCTCTGCCCGGGAGAGAGGCGGCGACCCGGGCGAGTTCGGATTCCTCGTGGCCGAGCAGGGCCACGTCGGCTCCTCGCCGCACGAGCGCGCGCGCCATGCCTTCTCCGAGGCCGCGCGCGGCGCCGGTGACCACCGCGGTGCGGCCCAGCAGGGGAAGGGCTCTTGTCATCGTCGTCCTCCATGAGGATGCCGTGTGGTTTCCGGTGCGGCCCTTCATCCGCCTGCCCGGCATGCGCAGGCGGTTGCGGGCACCCGATCAGAGAGCGGTGCCGCCCGTGCCGGGCGGTGGGGGTGCGAGCCGTTCGAGGGCATTGCGCAGGGCCGTACGCAGTGGCCCGGACGGCGGCGGCCCGTCGACGCTCTCGACGAGGCGCTGGGCTATCTCGCGGAGCTCGATGTTGGTGTGCCGGGAGACGTCCATCAGGACCTGGAACGCCTCCTCGTGGGTGCAGCCTCCCAGTGTCATGACGATGCCACGCGCGATGCCGATCACCGGGCGGGTCTCCAGGGGCAGGGGCTGTCGGGGCCGGCTGAGCTCCTTCTTCAGCACCGGCTCCCCGGGCACCTGCACCTGCACTTGCACCGGCACCGCGGGCCGGACGGCTTCCAGCGTGGCCTGGACGGCCTGGAAGCGTCCGTGCCCGATGTCTGCCAGGACTGGTCGTCTTCCCGGTGCGCGGGAGCCTCGCTGTCCGCGATGGCCGTGCGGTTGTCGTTCGTCGTCATGATTCCGGCTCCTTCTGACCAGTCTGCGGCCGCCCCGCGCAGGGGGCGGTCGGCGGCCCGCCGTTCGGACGTGCTCCCTGGGTGATTCCCTGTTTCTGCCGGTTTGAGGCTTCGGGTCTTTTTCGTCACCGGACTGCCTCGCTCCGGCGCTGCCGGGCCGTGTGCCCGGCGGGGCTGCGGCGCGGAGAGGTCAGGGGGCGACGCGCAGCACGAGTTTGCCGCGGGTACGGCCCGACTCGATGTGGCGGTGGGCGGCGGCGGCGTCCTCCAGCAGGAACACCTCCTCGACCTCCACGGACAGGGCGTCGGAGCCGATGAGGCGGGCGATCTCACCCAGCGCGTGCCCGTCCGGCTCGACGAGGTACGCCGTGGCGCGGGCGGCCCCGCTCCCGGGCCCGTTCGAGGAGTTCGGGCGACACGCCGGAAGGTACGGTGACGAGCAGTCCGCCGGGGCGCAGGGTCTCCAGCGAGCGGGTGCTGTTGTCGTCGTGGCCGTCGCCGACCAGGTCGATGACGACGTCCACGTCACCGACCACGTCCTCGAAGCGGACCGCGGTGTAGTCGACGACCTCGTCGGCGCCGAGTTCACGCAGCCAGTCGTGCTTGGCGGCGCGCGCGGTGCGATGACGTGTGCGCCCAGGTGGTGTGCGATCTGGACGGCGAAGTGCCCCACACCGCCGGCCGCGGCATGGACGAGCACGCGCTGCCCGGCCCGGAGCTCCGCCGCGTCCTCCAGCGTCTGCCAGGCGGTGAGCGCCGCCAGCGGAACGGCCGCCGCCGCGTCGTGGCCGACGCCGGCGGGCTTGCGGGCGAACTGCCGGGAGGGCGCCGTCACGTACTCGGCGTACGCACCGGCCCGGCGGGGAAACCACGGCATGCCGAACACCTCGTCGCCGGCGTTCAGGGTGTGGACGCCGAAGCCGACCGCCTCCACGACGCCGGACACGTCCCACCCCAGGACGAAGGGCGGCTCGCCCAGGACCCCGGCCATGCCGGAACCGGCCCGGGTCTTGCAGTCGACCGGATTGACCCCGGCGCGACGACCCGTACCAGCACCTCGGTCGGAAGCGGCTCGGGGCGGGGCAGCGTGACAGGGCGCAGTACCTCGGGGCCGCCGAACGCGTCCTGGCTGACGGCCCGCATGGTGGGTGGGTGCATGGTGCTTCTCCCGTGGTCGCTCGGGCCCCGGGCGGGGCTCTTGGGCACGGGAGAAATGGTCCGCCCTCGCGACGGATCCCAGCTGCTCAAACGCCGCTCGGACACCGGACGACACGATCGAGTGCACTGTTTCCCGGCCGTGTTTCCCGGCCGTGCGGGCCGGCGACGAGCGGGCCGCTCCTGGCGGTGGGTGCAGGTCCCACGGCAGGGCGCGGCGGCCCGGGCGGAAGTCCTGCCCGCCGTCTGCCGGTGCCCGGTGACCGCCGTACGGGGGTGGGGCCGTACCCCCCCTCCTACCGGGGTTCTGCCCTGAGACAGCGGGGGAGCCGACCCTGACAAAAGTCGGGGGCGGGTCCGGCCGTTCGGGCGACGCCGGGCCCATGGGGCGCGGAGTGGAATAGCGGCAACGGTTCAACCGCTCCCCGGAGGCACCCCGTGACCACCCGCACGCACAAGCGCCGACCGCTCCGCCCGACGACCGAGGCCTTCGTGCGCTTCGTCGTCTGCGGCGGTGGCGTGGGGCTGGCCTCGAGCGGTGTGCTCCTGCTGCTCCACGACCGGATGCCGCTGGCCGTCGCCAACGCTCTGGTCACCGTCGTGTCCACGCTGATATCGACCGGCTGCACGGCCGGTGTCCTTCCGCAGCGGGCGCGGCGGCTGGAGGGCCCATCTGCAGTCCGGCCTCACGGTCCTGGTGAGTTACGCGTTCACCACGGGAGCGCTGCTGGGTCTGTACGCCGTCCGGTCCGCGCCGTCGGCCTTGACCGAACAGGCCGTCTACCTCTCGGCTTCCGCGCTGGCGGGCATCGGCCGCTTCGCGGTCCTGCGCCTCGTGGTCTTCGCCGACCGCCCGGTGACGGCCGCGCCCGCGCTGAGCAGGACGGCCGTGGCGATCGCGGCGTGACCACGCGGCGCAGGTGAGGCGCTGCCGCGCGAGCCTCCGTCGAAGACCCTCGGCGAGGGCCCGCCCGCTCCGCACGCGCGTGAGCGGGCCGCCCCGTCCGAAGGGGCGGCCCGCCGTCAGCGCGGGACCCACGTGGGAGTGTGGTCAGCACTCCCGCAGACCGGGCGCCGGGTCCACCGACGTATGGACGTCCACGGCCGGCATGTTGCCCCACTGGCCGTTGTCCAGCTGCGTCCAGTACCAGACGTTGTTGCCGCCCGGGTGGTTGTCACCGCGGCCCCAGCACGAGAACCAGCTGAAGGTCGTGTTCATCTGGCCCCGCACCGCCGATCCGTACGACCGGTGCGCGTAGCCCTTGGCGCCGGCCCGGTTTCCGCAGTAGAGCTTGCCGTCCGAGCGGACGCCGCACTCGGCGGCGGGGCCGGCGGGCGCGGCGGCCGCGGGGGGCCGTGACGGCTGCCATGCCCGCCGTCAGAGCGGTCGCGGCGAGGGTGATCGCGAGCTTCTTGCCCAGGTTCAGGTTCATGAGGTTCTCCTTGAGGTGTGATGAGTGAGGTGTGATGAGTGAGGTGTGAGGGAGCCGGGGTGTTACGGGCAGGTGGGCACGCCGTCGAGCCAGGCCGGGCCCTTGATGTAGATGTTGGTGATCCACGCGCTGTAGTCCGGCAGATAGGACCAGGCGTCGTTGGTGATGCCCTCGGCGGTGACCGGCTGGGCGTGGACCTGGCACTCGACGCGCACGGACGTCGGGCCGGTGAACTTGTGCACCCGTGCGCTCGTCGTGGACGGCTCGGCATGCGTCCACACATCCGTGCCCCAGGTGCTGAACGTCCCGCGCTCCGGGTCGCTGTTGATGCGTACGGCCCCGAAGTAGTCACCACCCAGGCGCACATCGCTGACCATGATCCGGGTGCCGGACTGCCGCGCCTCGACCATCTTTCCCGCGCCGAGGTGGATCGCGATGTGGTGGATCTTGCGGGCGTTGCCGTAGACCAGCAAATCACCGGGGACCAGCGGCCCGGTCCCGTCCGCGGCGCCGAAACGTGCTGTGGCGTGCGGGGTGTTGAACTGGCTGTGGGCGGTGCCGTTCAGGATGTCCCGGCCGGTCGCCTCGGCGTAGGCGTACCGGACGAGGCCCGAACAGTCGAAGCCGCGCCGCTCGGGGTCGTGTTCGCTGGCCGGGTCGGTGGGGTCCACCACGCCGTAGGTGGGCCCGGGCGCCGGACCGTGGCCGCCGCCCCACGAGTACCAGACGCCGATCTGCGAACAGGCCGCCCGTACCGCCTTCTCCGCCGCCGCCGAGGCGCCGGGTGCGAGGACGTCGCACCCTTCGGCGGCGGCCGTCCTCGGAGCCGCCGCCTGTGCGGGCCGCCCCGCCGGCCAGGCGATGAGCGACAGTCCGACGGCCGCCGCCGCGACTGCCGCTCTCCATCGGTTGCGCATTGCTGATCCCCGTTCATCTTCCGTCCGGCTTCCGGCTGTCCGGGTTCGGTCCGGCCCTTCGAGACTGGGTCGTGAAGCCGGCCGCTGTCGAGGTGCCGGCTGTCTCCCGGTGCGACAGGAAACGGGAAACGTCCTGGGAAACGGCCTTCACGTCGGTGTTCCACAGCCGCACGGTGCCGTCATTGCTGCTGCTCACCACCGTGTGCGTCCGCGGGTCGAAGACGACGCCCCAGACCGCGCCGCTGTGGCCGGTGAGGGTGGCGGTGAGCCGGTGGTGCGTGGTGTCCCAGAGGCGCACGGTCCCGTCATTGCCGCTGCTCGCCAGCGTCCGTCCGTCCTCGCTGTACGCCACCCCGCGCACCGAACCCGTGTGGCGGCGCAGCACCGCGCGGACGTCCCGGTCCGCGACGTCCCACAGCCGCACCGTCAGATCGTCACCACCGGCCGCCAGTGCCGTGCCGTCCGGGCTGAAAGCGACGGTGTTCACGAAGTCCTGGTGTCCCGTCAGGGCAGTGAGGTGTGTGCGGCGGCGTACGTCCCAGAGTCTGACCGTGCGGTCGGCGCTCGCGGCGGCGAGGTGGTGTCCGTCGGGGGAGAAGGCGACGCCGAAGACGGAGCCGGTGTGGCCGGTGAGAGTGGCGAGGAGTCTGTGGCGGCGTACGTCCCACAGTTTGACCGTACGGTCCACGCTCGCCGAGGCCAGCAGCCGCCCGTCCGGCGAGAGCGCCGACTGCCAGGCCTCGGCGAAGGGACGTGCGGTGAGCGCCGCCCTGTCCAGGTCCCACAGCACCACCGACCGGTCGAAGCCCGCCGTGGCCACCACATTGCCGCCGCTGACGGCGGCCCCCAGTGCGTAATCGGTGTGCCCGGCCAGCGTGGCGGTCACCCGGTGACTCGCGGTGTCCCACACCTTCGCCGTGCCGTCCCCGCAGGCGCTCACGACGATGGTCCCGTCCGCGCCGTACGCCACCGCGTTGACGTCGTCGCTGTGCCCGGTGAGCGTGGCCCGGATCCGGGGGCGGCGTACGTCCCAGAGCTTGACCGTACGGTCAGCGCCGCCCGAAGCGACGCTGTCCCCGTCGGGGCTGAAGGCCACCCCCAGCACGCCGTCGCCGTGCCCCCCGCAGCCGTCGACCTCGGCGTCGCCCGCACCTGCCGGCCGGCCACGTCCCAGCGCATGACCGTACGGGTCAGCGCCGCCCGACACGACGCTGCGTCCGTCGGCGCTGAAGGCAACCCCGTGCACGTCGTCCCGGTGCCCCCGCAGCGTCGCCCGCAGCCGCCGGCGCTCCACGTCCCACAGGCGCACCGCGCGGTCCGCGCCGCCCGACACGAGGCTCCGGCCGCCCGGGCCGAAGGCGACCGACCGTACGGCGCCGCCGTGGCCCAGCAGCGTCCCGGCCGGCCGGCGGTCCGCCACGCCCCACAGGCGCACCGTCCCGTCGGAGCCCGCCGACGCGATCAGCCGCCCGTCGGGGCTGAACGCCACGGCGATCACCGGACCGCCGTGGCCCGTGAGCGTGTTCACGGGTCTGCGGTGGTCCGCCCCTGCCCACAGCCGCACCGTGCCGTCCGAACTGGCCGACGCCAGCAGCTTGTCGCCGGGGCTGAACGCGACGTCGTTGACCGGTCCCGTGTGCCCGCTCAGCCGGCCCGCGAAGTACCGCGCTGCGTGCTGAGCAGCGCACCGCGCGCTCGGTGGTCGGCGCGGTGCGGTACGCCTCGGCTGCCAGCCGTATCGATGCCTCGGGCTGCCCGGACGCCAGGGCGCCGGACCGTACCGCCATCGCCTGGGACTGGGCGACGCGGCCGTCGTCGAAGGCCCGGGACCGCTGGTGGAACGCCGCCGTGCCCGCGAGGAGCGCCAGGACCAGCAGCGCCGTGAGCAGCGCCAGCAGCCTGCGGTGGGTGCGGGCCTGGCGCCGCTCGGCCTGCTGCCTGTTCGCCTCCTCCGCCCGGCAGGCGTCGATGAATTCGGCTTCCTGATCCGTGAGTTCGGCCCTCCGACCGGTCCGGTCCGCCCATTCCCGCGCGGCGGCGAGCCGCGTCCCCCGGTAGAGCAGCCCGGCGTCGCGCCCCTCGCGCACCCACTCGGCGGCGGCCTCGGCGAGCTGCTGGTGGACGAGGCACGGCCCGCCCGGCGCGCGATCCAGCCGCGCAGCCGGGGCCAGGCACGCAGCAGCGCCTCGTGGGTGATCTCCACCGCGTCGCTGTCGACGGTGATGAGCCGGGCCCGTACCGAACGCGTCGAGCACCGCCTCCACCCCGCGCCGGTCGGGCAGTTGCGCGAGCAGCCCCTCGCGGCTCGCCCTGCGCCGGGTCACCGCGTCGCCGTCCCCGCCCCCGGCGGAGCCGCCGTCCCCGGCGCCGATCTGGACCAGCGCCGTACGAGCACCGCCGCGCCATCTCCTGCTCGGCGGGGAGCAGCCGGGTGAACACGTCTTCGGCCGTCCGTGCGACCGCCCCGTGGATGCCGCCCGTCGTCTCGTACCCCGCGACGGTCAGCGTGCGGTCCGTACGCTGCTGCCAGGTGACCAGCAGCGCGTGGGCGAGCAGGGGCAGCGCGCCGGGGGAGGCGGGTGCGAGATCGTCCTGGCCGCCCCGGCCGGTGCCCCTGGCCCCCACGTCGCGCAGCAACAGCCCGACCAGGCCCGGCTCCAGGGACAGCCCCGCGCGCTCGGCCGGCCGCGTGATGGACTCGCGCAGTTCGGCGCCGGTCATCGGGCCGAGTGCGAACAGACCGTGCGAGAAGACGGCCGCCAGTTCCGGGTGGTCGAGGCACCGGCCGCTGAAGTCGGCCCGTACACCCAGTACCACGACGCCCGGTGGCCGGCCGGGGTCCCCCTCGGCGGGGGTGGCGAGAGCGCAGAGCGCTGAGACGAAAGCGCGCCGCTCCGCCTCGTCCGCGCACAGCGTGAACGTCTCCTCGAACTGGTCCACCAGCAGCACCAGCCGTCCCGGACCCGCCGCCAGCAGGGGCCGTACGGCATCGGCGAGCTGCCGGGGCCGCGCCCGCAGCGCCCGGGGGCCGACCCCGGGCTCCGCCCCCAGCGCCTCGGCCACGCACCGCAGCAGCTCCTTGAGCGGATGCGCGGTCGGCGTGCACACCACCACCGGCCAGCCGCTCGCCCCCTCGACCGGCAGCGCGCCGGCGCCGCAGCCGCGGCACCAGGCCGGCCCGCAGCAGCGACGACTTCCCCGCCCCCGAGGACGCGACCACGGCGAGCGGCCCGCTGCCGGCCCGTTCGGCGAGCCGCCCGACCAGCTCGGCCGTCGCCCGCTCCCGTCCGAAGAACCACTGCGCGTGCTCGGGTCCGAAGGCCGCGAGACCCCGGTAGGGGCA
>RHMC01000078.1 GCA_003719395.1 Streptomyces altiplanensis | reverse complement strand
AGTTCGAGTGCGTCGCGCGAGGGCCGCCGCGGCGGCGAGCGCCGCCGCGGTGAGCCCGGTGGTGTGCAGACGGCCCCGGCAGAAGGCGGCGAGGTCCGCGGCGTCGCGGATGCGCCCCGCCTTGACGGCCGCTTCGGCACGCCCGAGTGGGGCGTGGGCCCCCCGGCGGGGAACCGCCCGTCCGCGAGAACGAGGAGGGCGGCCCGCGCGCCGGGCGAGGTGTGCTCGCCGTGAGTGGAGATGCCCATGGTCAGAAGAGGAAGTAACGCTGGGCCATGGGCAGTTCCGCGGCCGGCGCCGGCTCGACCGCGTCGCCGTCGATCGTCACCGTGAAGGTGTCGGGGTCGACCTCGACACGCGGGAGGGCGTCGTTCTCGCGCATGTCGGCCTTGGTGACCCGCCGCGTGTTCCTGATGGGTACGAACCGCTTGCCCAGGCCGAGGCGTTCCGGCAGTCCGTCCCCGATCGCCGCCTCGGCGACGAAGTTGAACGAATTGGCGGCGGGGGCCCTGCCGAGCGCGCCGAACATCGGCCGGGGCAGCACCGGCTGCGGGGTCGGGATGGAAGCGTTGGCGTCGCCCATCTGCGCGTACGCGATCTGCCCGCCCTTGATGACGAGCTGCGGCTTGACGCCGAAGAAGGCAGGGTCCCACAGCACGAGGTCGGCGAGCTTCCCGCTCTCGACGGAGCCGATCTCGTGGTCGAGACCCTGCGCGACGGCCGGATTGATCGTGTACTTGGCGACATAGCGACGCGCACGGTGGTTGTCGGCGCGTCCGTCGCCCGGCAGCGCTCCCCGGCGCTTCTTCATGACGTGCGCGGTCTGCCAGGTGCGCAGCGCGACCTCGCCGACACGGCCCATCGCCTGCGAATCGGAGGAGATGATCGAGATGGCACCGAGGTCGTGGAGGATGTCCTCGGCCGCGATGGTCGAGGGCCGGATCCGGGACTCGGCGAAGGCCAGGTCCTCCGGCACGGCCGGGTTGAGGTGGTGGCAGACCATCAGCATGTCGAGGTGTTCCTCGATCGTGTTGACGGTGTGCGGCCGGGTCGGGTTGGTGGAGCTGGGCAGGACGTGCGGCTCGGAGACGACCGTGATGATGTCCGGCGCGTGCCCGCCGCCCGCACCCTCGGTGTGGTACGCGTGGATGGTGCGCCCGGCGATGGCGGCGAGGGTGTCGCCGACGAACCCGGCCTCGTTCAGCGTGTCGGTGTGGATGGCGAGCTGGGCGCCCGTCTCCTCGCACACGCCGAGGCAGGCGTCGATGACGGCGGGCGTCGCGCCCCAGTCCTCGTGGATCTTGAATCCCAGTGCGCCGCCCCTCAGTTGGGCGTGCATCGCCTCGCGCGACATCGTGTTGCCCTTGCCGAGCAGCCCGATGTTGACGGGGTAGTGCTCCAGCGCCTCGAACATCCGGGCCAGGTGCCAGCCGCCGGGCGTGACGGTGGTGGCCTTGGTGCCCTCGGCGGGCCCGGTGCCGCCGCCGACGAGCGTGGTGATCCCCGAGGAGAGCGCTTGCTCGACGACGGTCGGAGAGATGAAGTGGACGTGCGCGTCGATGGTCCCGGCGGTGAGGATCTTGCCGTTGCCCGCGATGATCTCGGTCTCGGGCCCGATGACCAGGTCGGGGTGCACGCCGTCCATGGTGTCGGGGTTGCCGGCCTTGCCGATGCCGGTGATCCGCCCGTCGCGCAGGCCGATGTCGGCCTTGACGACACCCCAGTGGTCGAGGATCACCGCCCCGGTGATGACGGTGTCGGGTGCGCCGTCGGCCCGGGCCGTACGGGCCTGGCCCATGGACTCGCGGATCACCTTGCCGCCGCCGAACACCGCCTCGTCGCCGGCGCGTCCGGGCCCGCCGCAGCGGTCCTCCTCGATCTCGATCAGCAGGTCGGTGTCGGCGAGCCGGATGCGGTCGCCGGTGGTGGGGCCGAACAGGTCGGCGTACACAGGGCGCAGGAGCTCAGGCATCGAGGGCACCTCCGGTCTCCCCGCGCAGACCGGCGACGATGCGCCGGCCTCCGACGGGGACGAGTTCGACGTCGACGGGGATGCCGGGCTCGAAGCGCACGGCGGTGCCCGCGGCGATGTTCAGCCGCAGGCCGCGGGCGGCGGCGCGGTCGAAGTCGAGACCGGGGTTAGCCTCGGCGAAGTGGTAATGGGAGCCGACCTGGACGGGCCGGTCGGCGGCGTTCAGAACGGTGAGGCGGGTGACGGGCAGGCCGTCGTTGAGAGCGACGGGGGCGTCGGCGTACAGGATTTCTCCGGGAATCATCGGCTGCCGTTCCCCGTCAGGCGATCGGCTCGTGGACGGTGACGAGCTTGGTGCCGTCCGGGAAGGTCGCCTCGACCTGTACGTCGTGGATCATCTCCGGGATGCCCTCCATGACGTCGTCACGGGTGAGCACCTTGCGGCCCGACGACATGAGTTCGGCGACGCTGCGGCCGTCGCGGGCGCCTTCGAGGATGTGCGAGGTGATGAGGGCGATCGTTTCGGGGTGGTTGAGTTTCACGCCGCGTGCGCGTCGTTTCTCCGCCACGTCCGCCGCCACATGGATGAGCAGTCTTTCCTGCTCGTGCGGGGTCAGTTGCACGCGTGCCACCTCCAGTTGTACCGCCGCGCCGCCCGTACGGGGGCAGACGGAATCCAGCGCGTCTGCGAGGCCGAGGGGGTACGGAACCACGGCTTCCAACTCGGGCGCAGCGGGACCATATCCAACTTCAACACTCTGTTGACCTGCGTTTTCTGGCCCAGCGGCCAGACATTGCACGTTAGAGCGGAAGTTTTTCCAACGCGTTAACTGGGCCTTTGCGCATCCATGGTCATCAGCGCGTTCAGCCCGCCCCCGCCGACGGGGCCGGGGCCCGCACCGCGGCCGGGGGCCGCGTCGTATACAGCGCCGCGGCCGTCACACCCGCGGGCGGCCCGGGGTCGCACGGCCCCGGCCCCGGGCGGCCGAGGCGTCAGCTGCCGAAGGTTTCGCCGCGGTGTTCGGCGGCGATTCCGAAGCGGCGCCGTTCGCCCGGAGCGGACGGCGTTGAGCCGATCGCGGAGACCGAGCGGACCACCGGCTCCTCGGCCGCCTCCTGCTGCTCACCTTCAAGCCGTGCCAGGTCAGCGGCGGAAACCAGCGCCACCAGCGGCTTCCCGTGCCGCGTCACGACCACCCGCTCGCCGCCGTACACGACGCGGTTGATCAGCTCCGCCAGCTCTGCCCGGGCTTGCGTCACCGGAATCTCGTAGGCCATGCTCCCCATAGTACGAGCTGTACGTCCTGTACATTTTTTACAGAGGCTTCGGAGGCACCGCCATGAACCGATCCACCGCCCGCAGCACCTACAGCGCCCGCTACGTACTGCCCGAGTTCACCGAGCGCACCACCACCGGGACCCGCACGGTCGATCCGTACGCGAAACTGCTCGCGGAGCGGATCGTCTTCCTGGGAACGGCCGTCGACGACGCCGCGGCCAACGACGTGACGGCGCAGTTCATGCACCTCGAACACGCCGCCCCCGACCGGGTCATCTCGCTCTACATCAACTCCCCCGGCGGCTCGCACACCGCGATGTCCGCGATCTACGACACCATCCGGTTCGTGAGCTGCGACGTGGAGACGATCTGCCTGGGCCAGGCCGCCGCCTCCGCCGCCGTACTGCTCGCGGCCGGCACACCGGGCAAGCGCCTCGCCCTGCCGGGCGCCCGGGTACTGCTCAGCCAGCCGTCCATCGACCGGCCCGTGCACGGCCGGCCTTCGGACCTGGAGATCGAGGCGCGGGAGCTGACGCGCATGCGGCAGACGCTCACTCGACTCCTCGCACGGCACACCGGCCAGAGCACGGAGCGCGTCGACGACGACATCGAGCGCGACAAGGTGCTCACGGCCGAGGCCGCGATGGCGTACGGCCTGGTGGACCACGTCGTGCAGAGCCGCAAGGCCGCGCCCGCCTCCCCGGCTTCGAGGTGAACCCGCGCATGCTGCCGCCCGAACTGCCGCCGCTGCCCGCACTGACGCGCGCCGAGTGCGAATTCGTCGACCGCTATCTCGAAGTGCTCGATCTGATGGGACGGATCAACCCCGCACGCGGCACCGACACCTATGGCGCGCTGCGGGCCGCCCAGGCGCTCGCCGGGAAGGCCGCCGGCCTGCGGGACGCTCTCGCCCTGATGCACGAGCGGGGCGAGACGCGCGTGCACGCCGCCACGCTCGCGCGGGCCCTGCGCGTGCTCGACGGGGAGCGGCGGGCGGGCCGGGTCACCCTGCCAGCCGTGTCCGCGAGTTGAGGAACACGCGGTCGGCTCCTCCCATTGGCGTACGAGAGGAACTCACTCAAAAGGCGTAGGAAATACCTGAACAGCGGTATGACCCCGCTTGCGCAACACACCTGCGCATTTGGCGGAATTGGACATTCCGCCGCTGGTACGGCGGTCGTCGGACACCGGCGCCCGGTGCCGAAAACACCCCTGTCCACCCGAACGGGTCAGCGGTGATCAGCCTCACAAAATGCCGTTTCGGCTCGGAAATCCGGCCGTTCATGAGTGAAGATCCCTGGGACGACAAGCCCCCGCCACCGCGGCGGGGCGGTCCGGGCGGACGCTGAGTCCTGCCGCCGTTCCGGATGACTGGTCGACAGGAGTGCATCGGCAGGAGTGGAGGACCCAAGCAGTACGGGGTGGCCGGAGACGGTCGTCCCTCGGGGTGAAGCCGCACACCGCGGCCGGGCATCTTCGCCTGTCCGAACCCGACAGGTCATCCTTCACAGGCGGCTGACGAAGGGTTGCGCATGACCGCGCACAAGCATGTCCCGTCCGTACTGTCCCGGGCCGGAGCCGCTTCGGCTCTCACCCTCGCCGCGATCGGCACCACGATGCTGGCGCCCGGTGCCGTCACCGAGGCGCAGGCCGCATCGCATTCGACGAAGGCGCTCAACGTCGCCGCGTCGAAGAAGGGGGCCCCGTACAAGTACGGGGCGGCGGGCCCGAGCCGGTTCGACTGCTCAGGGCTGACGCTCTATTCGTACAAGAAGGTCGGCAAGAGCCTGCCACGCACCGCCCAGTCCCAGTACAACAAGACCCGGCACATCTCCGCCTCCAGCCGTCAGCGCGGGGACCTGGTCTTCTTCCACTCCGGGCGGAACGTCTACCACGTGGGCATCTACGCCGGGAGCGGCAAGATCTGGCACTCCCCCAAGTCCGGCTCCGTGGTGAAGCTGGAGAAGATCTGGTCCAAGAGCGTCTGGTACGGCCGCGTGCGCTGATATTTCCCGTCCGGATGCCGGTCCGCGGAGATATGTTCCCCACCATGACCTTCCTGAATCCGGTACGTCACATCACCTTCGACGCCCACGACCCGTACGCGATCGCCGAGTTCTGGTCCCGCCTGACCGGTTACAAGCTGCTGGACGAGCCGGGTGACGACGAGGTGCTGATCGATCCGGAGCGACCCGGTGTGCCCGGACTGCTGTTCATACGGGTTCCCGGGGACAAGGCCGGCAAGAACCGCGTCCACCTCGACATCCAGCCGCCGCACGGTACGCGGGATGCCGAGGTGGAGCGGCTCGGCGCGCTCGGTGCGCGGATCGTCGACGACCGCGCGCACCGAGGACGGCCGGGGCTGGGTCGTCATGGCCGACCCCGAGGGCAACGAATTCTGCGTGGAGCGCGGCGCGGAGGAGATCAAGCCCGTCTGACGCGGCGGCGCGGGCGGTGGGCCGACGCCGCGGTGGGGCGGGCGCGTTACACGGTGGCCGCCGCCACCGGGCCTGTCAGCAGGACCACCCCCAGTACGGAGAGCGCGGTCCCGCTGACCGCTTCCACGGCGCGGACCGCGCCCGGCCGCCGCAGCCACCTGCCGAGCCCGTCCACGAGCAGGGCCACGGCGGGGAACCACAGCAGTACGTGAACGACGACGACGGTGGCGAGCAGCAGCGTCCTGGGCAGCGGCTGCTGGTCCGCCGGGACGAACTGGGGCAGCAGGCTGAGGAAGAGAACCGGCGCCTTGGGGTTGAGCGCGTTGGTGAGGAAGCCCTGGCGCAGACTGCGGCCGACGCCGCGGGCCGCGGTCGCCGTCGGTCCGCCGGGCTCGGGCTCCGGCCCCTTCCGCGGCGCCGGGCGCAGCGCGGACCTCAGGGTCCGGCAGCCGAGGTAGAGGATGTAGGCGCCAGCCGAGCAGCTGGACGCGCGGAAGAGCGCCGGTACGGCGACGAGTACGGCCGCCAGTCCCGCCACGGCCGGCGCCGCGCGGACGAGGAGCCCGCCCGCGGCGCCCACCGCGCAGGCGACCCCGTCCCGGCGGGAGACGAGCGCGTTGTGTACGACGACGGTGAAATCCGCACCGGGCCTGGCGACCATGCCGGCGGCGACACCGGCGGTCGTGTGCGAGTCGCCCGGTTACGTGCTGGTGTGCGCGCTGGTCAGCGCGGGGCTCGGGGTGGCCGTGGTGCCCGAGATGGTTGCCGCGACGGCGATGACGCCGGTAGGCGTACGGCCGCTGGGACCGGCCGGGCTGCGGCGCACGATCTCGGTGGCGTACCGGCCCGGTGAGGCGAGCCCGGCGGGCAACCCTGCGCGCGCTGCTGCGCGGTGCCTTCGGCCGGGCCTGTGCGGCCTGAGCCCTACTGCTGGACGGATACGGTCCAGGGCAGTGCGATCCACACGGTCTTGCCGCCGTCCCTGGTGGGCTGGACGGACACCCGTCCGCCGTACTCGGCGGTGAGCCAGCGGATGATCACCATGCCGCGCCCGTTGTCCTGCTGGACGGCGGCGGGCAGCCGTTTCGGCCAGCGCGGGTGACTGTCGGTGACGCCGATGCGCAGCTGCTCGTCCCGCTCCAGCTGTACGTCCACGGTGAACGTCGGCGACTGCCCGAAGGTGTGCTGAACGGCATTGGTCGCAAGTTCCGAAACGATCAGCCGGACGGTATCGGCGGCGTCGGATCCCGGGGGCATGCCCCATTCGCCGAGAATCTCCGCGACATATCTCCTGGCCGCGGAGACCGAGGCTGGCTCGCTCGGCAGAGTGACGGATACTTCCTGGTGGTCTGCCATGGCGACGCTGTCCCTTTCCCACCGGGGCCGGACTCCGACTCGTAGCGGATGAACTTCGAGGACGGCCTCGGATTGTGCTCCGCGCCAGAGTGCCACTCACGGTGCCGTTACCGGGCGTGATCCCCCGAGATACGCAGATGTCTGTCGCTCGAAGCGGTGAACTCTGCTGCGCGGTAGTCCATTTGAGCCAGGTCTTGTGCAGGGCCGTGGAGAAGCCGTGAAGGCCGCGTCACCAGATGGTGCTCACCCGCCTTGATTTCCGGGCGAGTTCGGTCGGCCGACGCCGGCAGGTGGGGGACAGCGGTTACGGAAGCTGCTGCCGGCGCCGGAATTCCCCCACGCAGCTCTCCGGCCCCTGTCCGGGGAATCGACCGCCGGCTCTCAGAAGGCAGCGGTGGGCGCGGTCCGCACGACCGTGTCCACCGCCTCCACTATCTGCCGGCCCGTCAGGTCCGCCCGCGCGGTCAGCCTGAGCCGGGAGATCCCGTCCGGCACCGAAGGGGGCCGGAAACAGCCCACCACGAGACCGGCCGCCCGGCAGTCGGCCGCCCACCGCACCGCCGCCTCCGGCGAGGGCGCCAGCACCGACACCACGGCGGCGTCCGGGCGTACGGCGCTCAGGCCGGCGTCCGTCAGTCCGCGGTGCAGCGAGAGGGCGACGCTCCGGGCCCTGCCCGCCAGCTCCGGTTCGCGGCGCAGCAGCCGTACGCTCGCCAGCGCCGCGCCCGCGGCGGCCGGTGCCAGTCCGGTGTCGAAGATGAAGGTACGGGCCGTGTTGACGAGGTGGTCGATGACACGGGCCGGGCCGAGGACCGCTCCGCCCTGGCTGCCGAGCGACTTCGACAGGGTGAGAGTGGCGACGACGCCGTCCGCTCCCGCGAGGCCCGCCGCGTCCAGTGCGCCCCTGCCGCCGTCGCCCAGGACGCCGCGCCGTGCGCGTCGTCGACGAGGCCCCGCTCCGTACGCACGGCAGGCCGCCGCCAGTTCCGGCAGGGGCGCCGCGTCGCCGTCCACCGAGAACACCGAGTCGGTGACGGCGAGGGCGCGGCCCTCGTGCGCGTCGAGCGTCTTGCGTATGGCGTCGGGGTCGGCGTGCGGGCACCACCGGCGGTCGTGGGCGCGCGCGAGCACGCCAGCCGTCGACGATCGAGGCGTGGTTGAGGGCGTCGGACACGATCAGGGCACCGTGACCGGTGAGCCCGGTGAGAGCGGCGAGGTTGGCGGCGTAACCGGAGGAGAGGACGAGGGCTGCCTCGAAGCCGCAGAAGTCGGCCAGTTCCCGCTCCAGTTCGGCGTGCAGCCGCGTGGAGCCGGTGACGAGCCGCGACCCGGTGGCGCCCGCGCCCCAGAGGCGGGCGGCCTCCGCGGCGGCGGAGGTGATCTCCGGGCGGCGGGTGAGGCCGAGGTAGTCGTTGCTCGCGAGGTCGAGCAGGGCGGACTCGGCGGGGCGCGGGCGCAGGGTCCTGACGAGTCCGGCCGTGGCGCGCGCCGCCGCCTGCTCGTCGATCCAGCCGAACGGGTCGAACGGTCCCTGGGGCATGAGTGAGTCCCTTTTTGTAGGCAGCGAACAGACACTAGCCGGGGTCATGCGCGGTCAGGGTGTGGCAATACCCACACCTCGTCGGGCCTCTCTTGTGCGGTTCCTCCCTGGCGGCAGGCTGCGCCGTAGGCCAGGATCGGCGCCATGGACCTGCTGAACACACTGGTGGAGAAGGGGCTGCGGCGTGAGCTGCCGACCCGCGAAGAAGCGCTCGCCGTGCTGGCGACCTCCGACGACGAGCTGCTCGATGTGGTGGCCGCGGCCGGAAAGGTACGCCGTCAGTGGTTCGGACGGCGGGTGAAACTCAACTACCTCGTCAACCTCAAGTCGGGCCTGTGCCCCGAGGACTGTTCGTACTGCTCGCAGCGGCTCGGCTCCAAGGCCGGGATTCTCAAGTACACCTGGCTGAAGCCCGACGAGGCGTCCAAGGCGGCGGCCGCGGGGGTCGCCGGCGGCGCGAAGCGGGTGTGCCTGGTCGCGAGCGGGCGCGGGCCGACGGACAAGGACGTCGACCGGGTCTCGAAGACGATCGAGGCGATCAAGGACCAGAATGAGGACGTCGAGGTGTGTGCCTGCCTCGGGCTGCTGTCCGACGGGCAGGCTGAGCGGCTGCGGGCGGCGGGCGCCGACGCGTACAACCACAACCTGAACACGTCCGAGGCGACGTACGGCGCCATCACCACCACCCACACCTACGCCGACCGCGTGGAGACCGTCCAGCAGGCGCAGGCCGCGGGCATGTCCGCGTGCTCCGGGCTGATCGCGGGCATGGGCGAGACCGACGCCGACCTGGTGGACGTCGTCTTCGCGCTGCGCGAGCTGGACCCGGACTCGGTGCCGGTGAACTTCCTGATCCCGTTCGAGGGGACGCCGCTCGCCAAGGAGTGGAACCTCACCCCGCAGCGGGCGCTGCGCATCCTCGCGATGGTGCGGTTCGTCTGCCCGGACGTGGAGGTGCGGCTCGCGGGCGGGCGCGAGGTGCACCTGCGCACCATGCAGCCGCTCGCGCTGCACCTGGTCAACTCGATCTTCCTCGGCGACTACCTGACCAGTGAGGGCCAGGCCGGTCAGGCCGACCTGGAGATGATCGCCGACGCCGGTTTCGAGGTGGAGGGGGCGGACACGACGACGCTGCCGGAGCACCGGGGCGGTGGCGGCTGCGCGTCGGCGTGCGGTGAGCCGGCGGCCGAAGCGGACGCATCGGAGATTCCGGCCGCCCGTACGGACCTGGTGTCGGTACGCCGTCGGGGCGCCGGGACGGACCTCGCGCCCAATGCCTGAGCCGCTCTCCCCCGCCGAGCTGCTCCGGCTCGACCGGGAGCACGTCTGGCATCCGTACGGTCCGATGCCGGGCCGGGCCGAGCCGCTGCTGGTGGAGTCCGCGTCCGGCGTCCGGCTGCGGCTCGCGCGGGCCGCCCACGGCCAGGACGAGCTGATCGACGGCATGTCGTCCTGGTGGTCGGCGGTCCACGGCTACAACCACCCGGTCCTCAACGAGGCGGCGCGCGGTCAGCTCGACCGGATGAGCCACGTGATGTTCGGCGGGCTCACCCATGAGCCCGCCGTGCGCCTGGCCGCCAAGCTGGTGGAGATCACTCCGGAACCGCTGCGCCATGTCTTCCTGGCCGATTCCGGGTCGGTGTCGGTCGAAGTCGCGGTCAAGATGTGCCTTCAGTACTGGCGTTCGGTCGGCCGTCCCGGCAAGCAGCGGCTGCTGACCTGGCGCGGCGGCTACCACGGGGACACCTGGCAGCCGATGTCGGTGTGCGACCCCGAGGGCGGGATGCACGAGCTGTGGCAGGGGGCGCTGCCGCGCCAGGTCTTCGCGGACGCGCCGCCGGCCGGGTACGACGCGGCGTACGCCGACCACCTGCGCGCGCTGATCGCCCGTCACGCCGGTGAACTGGCCGCGGTGATCGTGGAGCCGGTGGTGCAGGGCGCGGGCGGGATGCGCTTCCACTCCCCCGCGTACCTGCGGGTGCTGCGGGAGGCGTGCGACGCGCACGACGTGCTGCTGGTCTTCGACGAGATCGCGACGGGTTTCGGCCGTACGGGAACCCTTTTCGCCTCGGAGCACGCGTCCGTCTCACCCGATGTCCTGTGCCTCGGCAAGGCGCTGACCGGCGGTTACCTGACGATGGCGGCGACGCTGTGCACGTCCGGGGTGGCCGACGGCATCTCGCGCGGCGAGGTGCCGGTCCTGGCCCACGGTCCGACGTTCATGGGCAACCCGCTGGCGTCGGCGGTGGCGTGCGCCTCGATCGACCTGCTGCTCGGCCAGGACTGGCAGGGCGAGGTCAAGCGCATCGAAGCGGGCCTGGGCGAAGGGCTGGCGGAGGCGGCGCGGCTGCCGGGGGTGCGGGACGTGCGGGTGCTGGGTGCGCTCGGCGTCGTACAGCTGGACCGTGAGGTCGACATGGCGGCGGCGACGGAGGCGGCGGTACGGGAGGGCGTGTGGCTGCGCCCGTTCCGCGACCTGATCTACACGATGCCGCCGTACGTGACGAACGACGAGGACCTGGCCCGCATCTGCCGGGCGGTGCGGGCGGCGGCGTCGGCCGGCGCATGAGCGGGTCTTCCCCCTGCCCTCCCCTTCCCGCACCCGGGGAGGGGAGGGCAGGGGAGAAGCCCCCGCCCGGACACGGACGAACTACTACGCAGGAGCACAACCCATGACCGTCATCGTCGTCAGCGGCACCGGCACCGAGATCGGAAAGACCGTCGTCACGGCGGCCCTCGCAGCCGCCGCCCGCGCTCACGGACGTACCGTCGCCGTGCTCAAGCCCGCACAGACCGGACTCGCGCACGGGGAGCCGGGGGACGCCGACGAAGTCGTGCGGCTCGCGGGCGACGCGGTCACGGGGGTCGAACTCGCGCGGTTCCCCGAGCCGTTGGCGCCCGCGACCGCCGCCCGCCGCGCCGGCCTGCCCCCCGTACGGCCGCACGACGTCGCCACGGCGGCCGCCAGCTCGCCGTCGAGTACGACACGTGGCTCGTCGAAGGCGCCGGCGGCCTCCTGGTCCGCTTCGACGACGACGGCGCCACCCTCGCCGACGCCGCCCGCCTGCTCGAAGCGCCCGTACTCGTCGTCACCCCGGCCGCCCTCGGGACGCTCAACTCGACCGCGCTGACCGCCGAGGCCCTGCGCGCCCGCGGGATCGAGATGCTCGGAGTCGTCGTCGGCAGCTGGCCCGGGGACCCCGGCCTCGCCGAGCGGTGCAATCTGACGGACCTC
Organism: Streptomyces altiplanensis; assembly: GCA_003719395.1. Taxonomy (GTDB): domain Bacteria; phylum Actinomycetota; class Actinomycetes; order Streptomycetales; family Streptomycetaceae; genus Streptomyces; species Streptomyces altiplanensis. The sequence goes on along the minus strand of RHMC01000078.1, from coordinate 21,591 downwards.
CCCGAGGCTGCAGGGGCGCCCCTGCTCGGCGTCGTCGCCGAGGGCGCGGGGGCCCTGGAGCCCGCCGAATTCCGCCACCGCGCCACGGCGTGGGTCGCGCCCCGGCTCGGCGGCACCTGGCACCCGTAAGCCCTTATGGTCGTCGTCATGCGAGCACGTATCGACGAGATCGTCTTCGACTGCGCGGACCCGGCCGCACTGGTCCGGTTCTGGGCCGCCCTGCTGGGCGGCGATCCCGTCGACCGGAGTCCGCACTGGTCGTACGTCGACCCGCCGGACTGGACGCGGGTCGCCTTCCAGCGCGTGCCGGAGGGCAAGACCGTCAAGAACCGCCTCCACCTGGACCTGGAGGCGGGCGACCTGGACACGGCGAGCGCCGAGGCGGAGCGCCTGGGAGCGACCAGAACGGGCGGCATCGTCACCGACGAGAACGGCTCCTTCCAGGTGCTTCTGGATCCGGAGGGCAACGAGTTCTGCTTCGTGAGCGGCGTGAGCCCCGCCACGGGGTAGGAATCGCGGTATCCGTACACCCACGGAGGAGGTCCGCGATGCTGGAACGCCGCCGCAAGGTTCCCGGGGACGCCGTGCACCATCCGCTCTTCGCCCGCTTCTACGCCCGCGTGAGTGTGGCGGCCGACCTGAGGAGCGGGGTGGCCGCGCACCGCGCGGAGCTGCTGTCCGGCCTCTCGGGCCGGGTCATCGAGATCGGCGCGGGAAACGGGCTGAACTTCGCGTACTACCCGTCGGCCGTCTCCGAGGTGGTGGCGATCGAACCGGAGCGCAGCCTGCGGCAACTGGCCGTGAAGGCGGCCCTGGACGCCGGTGTCCCGGTGGACGTGGTGCCGGGCGCCGCGGAGGCGCTGCCGGTCAAGAGCGAGGCGTTCGACGCGGCGGTGGTGTCGCTGGTGCTGTGCAGCGTACGGGACGTCCCGCGCGCCCTGTCCGAGATCAGGCGCGTGCTGCGGCCGGGTGGCGAGCTGCGCTTCTTCGAGCACGGCCGGGGCGAGGGCCGGGCCATGGTGACGGCCCAGCGTGCGCTGGACCGCACCGTGTGGCCCCTGCTCTTCGGCGGGTGTCACACGGCGCGCGACCCGCTGGCCGGGCATCGCGGCGGCGGGCTTCGACATCGGTGCCCACCGGCGGCTGTTTGTACCGGCGAAGGGACCGAAGCTGCCGTCGTCGCCCTGCGTGCTGGGCGTGGCGCACCGGCCCCCGGAAGGGACGGGACCGTCCGGCGGCTGAGCTGCGGCCCGGCCGCGGCTCAGCCGCTCACAGACTCCACCGGCGCAGCTCTTCGGCGATCGCGTGCACGTCCGCCTTGCCCTCCTTGACCAGCCTGGCCAGGTCCCTCACCTGTTCGGGCGAGGTCGCGATCTTCAGGCCGCAGGCGACGAGATAGCCGTACGCGACGGCCGAGGCGAACATCGCGTTGGAGCGTTCCAGCGCGGGCACCTGGAGGAGCAGCTGGAGCAGGGCGGCGGCGCGGGCCGGCGCATCGCCGTAGACGGGGATGCCGAAGATCTCCGCCTCGTGCCGGGCCACGGCGGCGACGAGCGCGCCCCAGTCGACGACCTGCGGGTCGCCGGGGGTCTTGTGCTCGGCGACCATGAGGAGCCAGGCAAGGTCGATCCTGAGAGTCAACGCTTGCCTTCGCGCTCCGTGCCGAACTCTTCCGCGAACACCGATTCGTACTGCTTCATGAAGTCGGACGCGGCCTCGACGAAGGTGCGCCCCACCTCGCCCGCGTCCTGTCTGACCAGTTCCTCGATGTAGCGGTTCACGCTCATCCCGCGCTGGAGGGCGCGCTGTCGCGCGGCCTCCGCGGTGGTCTCGTCCACGCGTACGTTCAGCTGGGTCTTCGCCACCCTTCCAAGCTAGCGCGGTGGCGCTAGCACCGGCAAGGGGTGTCCGGCATACGGAAAGCGGTCGACGCGGCGGTCCCCGGGTGCTGGGATGACGCCATGGACGATCTTCGAATACGGGCCGCGAACCCTGACGACCTCGACGCGGTACTGGCCTTCTGGAAGGAAGCCGCCGAGGGGACGAGCATCAGCGACGACCCGGCGCGGGCGTCGAGCGGCTCGGTCGCCCGGGACCCCGGCTCGCCTGCTCCTCGCGAGCTCGGCGGCGAGCGCGTCGGCACGGTCGTCGCGGGCTTCGACGGCTGGCGCTGCCACCTGTACCGGCTGGCCGTGCACCCGGACCGGCGGCGGCGCGGCATCGGCTCCGCGCTGCTCGCGGCGGCGGAGGAGCGGTTCGTGGAGCTGGGCGGGCGGCGCGGCGACGCGATGGTCCTCACACGCAACGAGCGCGCGCACCACGCCTGGCGCGCCGCGGGCTACGCCCCGGAGCCGCAGTGGCAGCGGTGGGTCAAGCCGCTCGCGGACTGACTTCTGCCCCAGTTTGCTGGTCCTTTACCATGGGCGGATCATTCATCCCCCTTTTTGAAAGGTGTGAGCGTCCGCCCATGGGCGAGCCTCCCAGTACCAGCAGTCGACATCGCGCACTCCTCCCCGCCCTGCCCGATCATGGGACGGAGGTGAACCGATGACCGAAGTGCTCCTGCTCGCCGTGGCCGTGCTGCTCTCGCTCGCCTGCGGAGCCTTCGTCGCAGCCGAGTTCTCGCTGACCACGATCGAGCGCGGAGATCTCGAACGGTCCGTGGAGCGCGGCGAACGGGGTGCGGCGAGTGCCCTCAAGGCCGTACGCAGCCTCACGTTCCAGCTCTCCGGCGCCCAGCTCGGCATCACCGTCACCAACCTCCTCGTCGGCATGCTCGCCGAGCCCTCCATCGGCAAGCTGATCCGCGGTCCGCTCGAAGACGTCGGCCTCTCCCGCTCGACGTCCTCGTCGGTGGCTCTGGTCATCGGTACGGCCCTGTCCACCGTCGTCCTGATGGTCGTCGGCGAGCTGGTGCCCAAGAACTGGGCGATCTCGTCACCACTGGCCGTGGCCAGGGTGGTCGCCGCCCCGCAGCGGATGTTCAGCGCGGCCTTCCGCCCGCTCATCAGCCACCTCAACGGTTCGGCGAACCGGATCGTGCGGCGCCTGGGCATGGAGCCGGCCGAGGAGCTGGCCTCCGCCCGCAGCCCGCAGGAGCTCGTCGCCCTGGCGCGGCACTCCGCGCGGGAGGGCGCACTGGAGGCCGACACGGCGGAGCTGTTCGTACGGACCCTCAACCTGGCCGAACTGACCGCGGAGAACGTGATGACCCCGCGCGTGCAGGTCACCGCGCTCGACGTGCAGGCCACCGCGGAGGACGTCGCGAACGCCACCCGCGCGACCGGCCTGTCCCGCTTCCCCGTCTACCGGGGCAGCCTCGACTCGGTCGTCGGCATCGTGCACATCAAGGACGTGCTGACCGTGCCCGCCGAACTCAGGCCGTCGCATCCCGTCTCCTCCCTGCTGCGCGAGCCCCTGCTCGTACCGGAGACGCTGACCGTGGACCGGCTCCTCGACCGGTTGTCGGGCAAGCGCACCATGGCCGTCGTCATCGACGAGTACGGCGGTACGGCGGGCGTCGTGACGCTGGAGGACATCGTCGAGGAGGTCGTCGGCGAGGTACGCGACGAGCACGACCCGCACGAGACGCCGGACCTCGCCCCGGCGGGCGAGGACGCCGACGGGCGGACGCTGTGGTCGGCGGACGGCGCGGCCAGGACGGACCAGCTGGAGCGGGTCGGGCTGCGGCTGCACGACGGCCCGTACGAGACGCTCGCCGGGCTGGTCGCCAGTGAGCTCGGCCGCATCCCGGTCGTGGGCGACCGCATCGAACTGGCCGGATGGCAGCTGGACGTGGTGGACGCGGCGGGCCGCCGGGCGGCGCGAGTGCTGCTGCACGCCCCGCCGCCCGGGGAAGAAGAGGCCGCGGGCTCCTACGGCTCCGCCGGATCCACCCGTTCCGGGGAAAAGGAGGCCGGGCGATGACCGCGGTCCAACTGCTCGTCGGCCTGCTCACGCTGGTCGTCAACGCCTTCTTCGTCGGCGCGGAGTTCGCTCTGATCTCCGTGCGCCGCAGTCAGATCGAGCCGGAGGCCGAGCGCGGGAACCGGCGGGCGCACAGCGTCCTGTGGGGCCTCGAACACGTCTCGGCGCTGCTCGCGGCGGCCCAGCTGGGCATCACGCTGTGCACCCTGGTGCTGGGTGTGGTCGCCGAGCCGGCCATCGCGCACCTGCTGGAACCGGTCTTCCACGCCGTCGGTGTGCCGGACGGGCTGACGCACCTCGTCTCGTTCGTCATCGCGCTCGCCGCGGCGACGTACCTGCACATGCTCTTCGGTGAGATGGTGCCGAAGAACATCGCGCTGGCCGAGCCGGTGCGGGCCGCGCTGCTGCTGGGGCCGCCGCTGGTGGCGCTGGCCCGTGCGCTGCGCCCGGTGATCTTCGCGATCAACGCCTTCGCCAACGCGCTGCTCAAGCTGTTGCGGGTGGAGGCCAAGAACGAGGTGTCCGCGACGTTCTCGGACGACGAACTGGCGCGGCTGGTCACCGACGCGGGCGACGCCGGTCTGCTCGACGACCGCGCGGCCGAGCGGCTGCACGACGCCCTGGAGCTGGGCACGGCGCCCGGTGCGGGACGTGGTCATGCCGGTGGAGCGTGTGGTGTACGCCCAGGTGGGGACGACCCCGGAGGACCTGGAGCGGCTGTCGGCCGAGTCGGGTTTCTCCCGCTTCCCGGTGCTGGAGGGTCTGCGGATCCTGGGTTACCTGCACGTCAAGGACGCGCTGGACGCCGTACCGCGCGATGTGCCGTTCCCGGTGTCCGCGCTGCGGCCGATCGCCCGGGTGCGGGCGCCGCACCGCTCGACGACGTACTGACGGCGATGCGGCGCAGCCGGACGCACCTGGCGGCGGTGCTGGACGAGGACGGCAGTCCGGCGGGGCTCGTCACGATGGAGGACGTACTGCGGGAACTGGTGGGCCGGCCGGACCAGAAGCAGGAGTCCTAGCCGCCGGCGCGGCCGGGATACGATCGCTCCGCCATGAAAATGAATGCTGTCTACACCAGTTTTGTCGCGGTCGGCGACTCGTTCACCGAGGGCATGTCGGACGCGCTGCCCGACGGCTCGTACCGCGGCTGGGCTGACCTGCTCGCCGCGCGGCTCGCGGCGAGCACACCGGGCTTCCAGTACGCCAATCTCGCCGTACGCGGAAAGCTGATCGGCCAGATCGTCGACGAGCAGGTCGATGTCGCGGCCGCCATGCGGCCGGACCTCGTGACGCTGGTGGGCGGGCTCAACGACACGCTGCGGCCGAAGGTCGACATGGGCAGGGTGTGCGGACTCCTCGAAGAGGCCGCCGGGAAGCTGGCGCCGTCCTGCGGGCGGCTGGTGCTGATGCGCAGCCCCGGCCGGAACGGTCCGGTGATGGAGCGCTTCCGGCCGCGCATGGAGCAGTTGTTCGACTTCATCGACGGCCTGGCGGCGCGGCACGGCGCCCTGGTGGTCGACCTGTACGGCGCTCCCGTGCTCGCCGACCCCCGGCTGTGGCACGTCGACCGGCTGCACCTCACGGCGGAGGGGCACCGGCGGGTCGCCGAGGCGGTGTGGCAGGCGCTCGGGCTCGCGGCGGAGGACGACTGGCGCTCGCCGCTGGCGCCGGGCGCGACTCCCGGGTGGGCGGCGCGCCGCGGCAGCGACCTGCGGTTCGCGCGCGAGCACTTGGTGCCGTGGATCGGGACGCGCGTCACGGGACGGTCCTCGGGCGACGGGCGGCCGCCCAAGCGCCCGGAGCTGCTGCCCTACGACGGTCCCCTGCCGTAGCGCTCCCGTCCCCTCCTCGTAGCAAGCCACAAACGGGGGCGCGGCGCCGACCTGCAGAAACCGCCAGTAGAATCTGGTCACGTGACTGCTGCTCCTGCGAAGCCCCGCATCCCCAATGTCCTGGCCGGCCGCTACGCCTCCACGCAACTCGCCGTCCTGTGGTCCCCCGAGGAGAAGGTGAAGCTGGAGCGCCGGCTGTGGCTCGCCGTGCTCCGCGCCCAGAAGGACCTCGGCATCGAGGTGCCGGACGAGGCCATCTCCGACTACGAGCGTGTGCTCGACCAGGTCGACCTGGCGTCGATCGCCGAGCGCGAGAAGGTCACGCGCCACGACGTGAAGGCGCGGATCGAGGAGTTCAACGCGCTCGCGGGCCACGAGCAGGTCCACAAGGGCATGACGTCCCGCGACCTCACCGAGAACGTCGAGCAGCTTCAGATCCGGCTCTCGCTGGAGCTGATGCGCGACCGTACGGTCGCCGTGCTCGCCCGCCTCGGCAAGCTGTCCGCCGAGTACGCGGAACTCGTCATGGCGGGCCGCTCGCACAACGTCGCGGCCCAGGCGACGACGCTCGGCAAGCGCTTCGCGACGGCGGCCGACGAACTGCTGGTGGCGTACGGACGTCTTGAGGAGCTGCTGGGCCGCTACCCGCTGCGCGGGATCAAGGGCCCGGTCGGCACGGCCCAGGACATGCTCGACCTGCTGGGCGGTGACGCCGGCAAGCTGGCCGACCTGGAGCAGCGGATCGCCGCTCACCTCGGTTTCTCGCAGGCCTTCACCTCGGTGGGCCAGGTGTACCCGCGCTCGCTGGACTACGAGGTCGTCACCGCGCTGGTGCAGCTGGCGGGCGCGCCGTCGTCGGTCGCGAAGACGATCCGGCTGATGGCCGGACACGAGCTGGTGACGGAGGGCTTCAAGCCCGGTCAGGTCGGCTCGTCCGCGATGCCGCACAAGATGAACACCCGCTCCTGCGAGCGTGTGAACGGCCTCATGGTGATCCTGCGCGGCTACGCCTCGATGACGGGCGAGCTGGCGGGCGACCAGTGGAACGAGGGCGACGTGTCCTGCTCGGTGGTGCGCCGTGTCGCGCTGCCCGACGCGTTCTTCGCCTTCGACGGCCTGCTGGAGACCTTCCTGACGGTGCTGGACGAGTTCGGCGCCTTCCCGGCGGTCGTCTCCCGCGAGCTGGACCGCTACCTCCCCTTCCTCGCCACCACCAAGGTGCTCATGGCTTCGGTACGGTCCGGGGTCGGCCGCGAGGTCGCGCACGAGGCCATCAAGGAGAACGCCGTCGCCTCCGCGCTGGCGATGCGCGAGCAGGGCGCCGAGCGCAACGAGCTGCTGGACAAGCTCGCGGCCGACGAGCGGATCCCGCTGGACCGGGCACAGCTGGACGAGCTGATGGCCGACAAGCTGTCCTTCACCGGGGCGGCGGCGCAGCAGGTCGGGTCCGTGGTCTCCCGTATCGAGGAGATCGCCAAGCAGCACCCCGACGCCGCCGCGTACACCCCCGGATCGATCCTCTGATCCGCACGCCATGACGCCCGAAGAACTCCTGGCCGCCCGCGACCGCCTCGTTCCCGACGTGGTCGCGGGTGGCCTGCGGGTGCTTTTCTGCGGCATCAACCCGGGGCTGATGTCGGCCGCGACGGGCCACCACTTCGCCCGCCCCGGCAACCGCTTCTGGCCGGTGCTGCACCTCTCGGGCTTCACGCCCCGGCAGCTGAAGCCGTGCGGAGCAGGGCGAGCTCCTGTCCTACGGTCTGGGCATCACCAACGTGGTGGCCAGGGCGAGCGCTCGGGCGACGAGGTCAGTGACGAGGAGTTCCGCGAGGGCGGACGGCTCCTGACGGCGAAGGTCGAACTGCTGCGGCCGAAGTGGCTCGCGGTGGTCGGCATCACCGCCTACCGCACGGCGTTCGGTGAGAAGAAAGCGGTGGTCGGACCGCAGGAGCGGACGATCGGCGGGACCCGGATCTGGGCCCTGCCCAACCCCAGCGGACTCAACGCCCACTGGACCGCGCAGACCATGGCCGAGGAGTACGCCAGACTGCGGGCCGCGTCGCACGACGACGGCCGGGAACCCGAAGCCGCCCGCTAGACGCGGAAGACCTCCGGCCCTCCGGCGTACCGCTGGGGCGCTGCGGAGGCCGCACACCGCCGGACCGCCCTCGCCGCTCCCCCGACCAGCGAGTACGATCCGGCAGAACAAGTGCGCGAGCTGGGAGGACACACCGTGGGGCGGCTGACCGGTGGAGATCCCTCATTGCTGCGGCGGATCAATTCCGCCGTGGTGCTGCACGCTCTGCGAGGCGCCGACTCCCCCACTCTCACCGACCTGACCCGCATCACGGGCCTCTCCCGGCCGACGGTCGAGGGTGTGGTCGAAGGGCTCATGGAGACCGGGCTCGTCGTCGATGCGCCGGCCGAGGACGGCGAGACGCGGCGGCAGGGGCGGCCCGCGCGGAGGTTCCGGTTCCGGGCCGAGGCGGGGCACTTGCTGGGCGTCGAGATCGGCTCGCACCGCATCGCCGCCCTGCTGTCCGGACTCGACGGCCGTGTCATCGGCGCGGGCTCCCGCGAGGTGTCCGAGACCGCCTCGGCGGACGAGCGGCTCGACCGGGTACGCGCCATGGTCGCCGACGTACTGCGCCGCGCCGGAGTCGCCCGCAGCTCGCTGCGCGCCGTCGGCGTCGGCTCACCCGGCATCGTGGAGGCCGACGGAACCGTACGGCTGGGCACGGCCCTCCCGGAGTGGACCGGGCTGCCCCTCGGTGAGCGGCTCCGCCGTTCCTTCCGCTGCCCCGTACTGGTGGAGAACGACGCCAACGCGGCGGCGGTCGCCGAGCACTGGAAGGGCGCCGCCGTCGACTCCGACGACATCGTGTTCGTCCTGGCCGGACTGAGCCCCGGCGCGGGTTCACTGATCGGCGGCCGGCTGCACCGCGGATACGGGGGCGCGGCCGGCGAGATCGGAGCGCTGCACCTGCTGGGCCGCGAGGTCACGCCGGAGACGCTGCTGTCGACGACGGACGAGCCGCTGCTCCCGCTGGACGAGCAGGCGGTGGCCACGGTCTTCCGGCGCGCCAGACAGGGCGACCCGGGGGCGCAGGAGGCCGTCGAGAGGTTCATCCAGCGGCTGGTGCACGACGTGGCGGCGCTGGTCCTGGCACTCGACCCCGAGCTGGTCGTGGTCGGCGGGTGGGCAGCCGGCATCGACGGCGTACTGGAGCCGCTGCGCGGCGAGTTGGCGCGCTACTGCCTGCGCCCGCCGCGAGTGGCGCTGTCACTGCTCGGTGAGGCGGCGGTGGCGACCGGTGCGCTGCGCCTGGCCCTCGACCATGTCGAGGAACAGCTCTTCGCCGTCGAGGGAACGGTGACGGCCCGGCGCTGAGTCGCGGCGGGCCGTACCGCAAGCACTCCAAGTGCCGCAGGGCGGACGGGATCAGGAGGCCCTGCGCTCCTGCGTGTGGTGGCTTATCTCCACGTCGCCCGAATCGCCGAAGGTGAGCCGGCAGGTGTCCGCCCGGTAGGTGGCCACGGAGACCGCGGCGGTCCTGCCCTCGGCGAAGTAACGCGTGGTGACGACGAGGACGGGCGCGCCGGGCAGCCGGTCGAGTTCCTTCGCGTCGTCCGCGCGGGCCGAGCCGAGCTCGACGGCACGGTCCTGGCCGTTCATCGCGAGGCGCTGCAGCTCCCGGAGCACACTGCGCGCGCGGGCCGCGCCCGAGGGGGCTTCGATGGCCGCGAGATCCGGTACGGACGCGTGCGGTACGTACAGCAGTTCGGCCGCGACCGGCTGGCCGTTCGTCACCCGGATCCGGCGCACCACGTGCACCTCGCCCTCGGCGTCGAAGTCCTTGTCGAGCATGCGGGCCACCGCGACGGGGGGCACGGCGCTCGTGCAGTCGACCGGCTGCCAGGCGTCGCCGGCCGCGCCCGGCCATCCGTGCCGCGAGGTGCCGACGTCCACACCCACGCGCGGCGGGGCGACCGTGGTGCCCACGCCGCGACGGCGCTGCAGGCGGCCTTCCAGCTCGAGCTGTTCGAGGGCCTGGCGGAGCGTGGCGCGCGCGACGCCGAAGCGCGAGGCGAGTTCACGCTCGTTGGGCAGGATCTCCCCGACCGCGAAATCGGAGTCGAGTGCCTCGCTGAGCACGGTCTTGAGGTGCCAGTACTTCGGCTCCGGCACCGTTTCGAGCTGCGTGGTCCCCACCCTGATCCTCCGCAATCAGCCTGTCCCCGGCGAGTTTCCGCGCCCTTGTTTATTAAAGGTTCCTGCACTAACTCTGCGACCATAAGTCCGTGACCCCCCTTGGTCAAGACCAATCGGCGCGGGACAGCCGTCGCTTCTACGGGGCGATGGCGGTGAGCTTGTCGGGGTTGCGGACGATGTAGACGCACTGGATGAGACCGTCCGCGACGTCCAGCTGGAAGACCGTGTCGGGCTTCGAGCCGGACAGGACCAGCAGGGCCGGCCCGCCGTTGAGCTCCAGGAAGCGGAACTCGCTCTCGGCGACCGGCTGCTTGGCCGCAGCGAGCAGGAAACGCCCCACCTTGTCGGCGCTCTCCATGACGCGCAGCGGCGCCTTGGCCTTGCCCCCGCTGTCACCGACGAGCCGACGTCCGGCGCGAGCAGGGCGAGCAACGCGTCGAGGTCCCCTCCCGACGCCGCCGCGAGGAACCGTTCGGTGAGGTCGCGGCGTTCGGCCGGGTCCACGTCGAACCGCGGCCTGCGTTCCGCCACATGCCGCCGGGCGCGTCCCGAGAGCTGCCGTACGGCCGATTCCGAGCGTTCCAGGGCGGCTGCGATTTCTCCGTACGGGAAGCCGAAAGCCTCCCGCAGGACGAACACCGCGCGCTCCAGCGGGGAGAGCGACTCGAGAACGACGAGAACCGCGAGCGAGACGGAGTCGGCGAGCACCGCGCGCTGTGCGGTGTCCCCGACGGTCGCGCCGAAGTCCGTCACGAGCGGCTCGGGCAGCCACGGCCCGACGTACGCCTCACGCCTGGCCTGTACGTGGCGCAGCCGGTCGACGGCGAGCCGGGTGGTGATCCGCACCAGGTAGGCGCGCGGTTCGCGCACGTCGTCACGCGTCTGCGCGGACCAGCGCAGCCACGCCTCCTGCACGACGTCCTCGGCGTCGGCCACCCGGCCGAGCATCCGGTACGCCACTCCGGTCAGAACGGGCCGGTGCTCTTCGAAGACGTCAGTCACGGTGTCCGCAGTCACTCCCCCATCCCAGCCGACCGTTCCTGCCCTGTCCAGACGATGACGCCGTCGGCTCCGCCCTGCGGGAACGGGGCCGGGCGGCCTCGTGGGGGCCGGGGCCCGGACAGCCCGGAACGCGCCGAACCGGTTCCCGGGAACGGTGGCCGGCTGTTCACTTGTGGTTCGTGTGGTTGCCGTGACCGGGCATTAGGCATGGCCTCACACGTCGGACTGTCCGCAGGGCGGACACTCCGACGGGCAGTCCGATCCACAGAACGACCGAACCGTCACTGGAGGCGCATCGATGCCGCACCGACCGCAGAGCCAGTCCCCCGACCGACGTTCCGTCCTGCGCGGCTCGCTGGCCGCCTCGGCCGCGCTCGCCCTGCCCGCCGTCGGTGCCACCGCCGCCGGCGCGGCCGCCGCGCCCGCCCAGGCGCTCTCCGGCCGGCCGCGCGCCGCATGGGGCGTGCAGACGGGTGACGTCACCTCCTCGTCGGGTCTGGTGTGGGTACGGTCCGACCGCCCGGCCCGGATGATCGTGGAGACGTCCGCGACGGAGACCTTCCGCCACTCCCGCAGATGGCACGGCCCCCTGCTCGGGCCCGGTACGGACTTCACAGGGACGACGCCGCTGCGGGGCCTGCCCCCGGGCGAGCAGGTGTACTACCGGGTGACCCTCGCCGATCCCGACGATCCCCGTCGCACCGGGGAACCGGTCCGGGGAACGTTCCGTACGGCGTCCGCGAAGCGACGCGGGGGCGTGCGCTTCCTGTGGTCGGGTGACATCGCGGGGCAGGGGTGGGGCATCAACCCGGACATCGGCGGCTACCGGGTGTACGACGAGATGCGCCGCCTCGACCCGGACTTCTTCCTGTGCAGCGGCGACACCGTCTACGCGGACGGCGTGATCCAGCCGAGCGTGACGCTGCCCGACGGGCGCGTGTGGCGGAACATCACCACCCCGGAGAAGTCGAAGGTCGCCGAGACCCTGGACGAGTACCGCGGGAACTTCCGCTACAACCTGCTGGACGAGAACGTGCGCCGTTTCAACGCGCAGGTGCCCTCGATCGTGCAGTGGGACGATCACGAGGTGCGCAACAACTGGTACCCGGGCCAGATCCTCGACGACGCCCGCTACACGGAGAAGAACATCGACGTACTGGCGGCGCGGTCGATGCGCGCGTTCAGCGAGTACTTCCCGATTTCGACGCTCCCCGCGCGCGGGGAGGGCGGAAAGGACGGGAAGCGCGGGAAGGACGACGGCCGGGTCTACCGGGTGGTCAGGCAGGGCCCCCTGCTCGACGTCTTCGTCCTCGACATGCGGACGTACCGCAACGCCAATTCCCCCGGCCGGCAGCCCGACGACGCGACCGGCATCCTCGGCGCCGAGCAGCTCGCCTGGCTGAAGAAGGAGCTGTCGCGCTCCCGCGCGGTGTGGAAGGTGATCGCCTCCGACATGCCGCTGGGGATCGTCGTCCCGGACGGACCGGCCGACTTCGAGGCGGTCGCGCAGGGCGACCCCGGGGCGCCGCTGGGCAGGGAGCTCCAGATCGCGGAGCTCCTGCGCCACATCAAGCACGCCCGTATCACCGGCACGGTGTGGCTCACGGCGGATGTGCACTACACCTCCGCCCAGCACTACGATCCGTCCCGCGCGGCGTTCAAGGACTTCGCGCCCTTCTGGGAGTTCGTGTCCGGCCCGCTGGCCGCGGGCGGCTTCCCGTCGAGCCGGCTCGACGCCACCTTCGGGCCGGACCAGGTCTTCGTGAAGGCACCGGCCCGCGCCAACGTGTCGCCCATGGAGTCCCCGCAGTACTTCGGCGAGGTCGACATCGGACGCGGGAGCGGCGAGCTGACGGTGCGGCTGCGTGCCGAGGGCGGGACGGTGCTGTTCAGCAAGGTGCTGCAGCCCGGCCTCGTCGGCCAGTAGCCGGAGGAGACGGAGGCGCCGGAGAGGGGGTCCGGGAAGGCGGACGGGCCGGCTCCCGTGGCCGACATGGCCGAAAACGGCCACTAAGCCCCAGAAGCACGCTTAACCCATCAGTCACAGAGCGTTCGTGATCACGCAACAACGGTCGGTCACAGTGGTGTCATGACGGATGTGACTGGCATGCCCCATACGACCGACACGACCGGCACGACCGGCACGGCCTCGCCGAAGCGTCCCCGCCGCGCCCACCACTGGCGGCGGGACCTCGTCGAACTCGCCGCCCTGTTCACCGCCGTGGCCGTCGCCGACAGCGATCGCGAACACGATCGCGCACGGCCCCGACGGACCGTACCTCCTCGTGGCCTCGGCCGTGGTCCTGGCCGCCACGGCCGGATTCCACACCTGGTGGGCGCGGCGGCACAGTCATTCCCCGCCGCCGCTCCCTCCCGGCCCCCGCCCCCGTGCGGCCGGTGACGGTGCACCGTCCGTCTCCGAGACCGCGCTCTGGCGGATGCGCACCACCGTCAGGGACGAGCCCGGCAGCCTGGCGCTGCTGTGCACCGCCCTGGCCCGCCACCAGGTGGACATCCTCACCCTGCAGACCCACCCGCTCGCCGAGGGCACCGACTACGAACTGCTGCTGCGCGCTCCCGCCACCCTCCAGGCCGCCGCGCTGAGCCGTGAGGTCTCCGCCGCCGGCGGCAGCGACACGTGGCTGGAGCGGGCCGACGCCCACGACCTGGTCGACGCCCCCACCCGGGTGCTCGGTCTCGCCACCCGCACCGCGCTCGACGCCGCGGAACTTCCGCTGGCGCTGCGCCAGTTGCTCGGACGCTGCACCATCCATTCGCTGCCCGCCACCAGCCTCACCGGCCGGCCCACCGGTGACGCCGCTCCGGTCGAAGGCGTACTCGACGGCACGGTCATGAAGCTGCGCGACCCGTCCGGCGGGGCGATCACCGTCGAGCGCCATTACCTGCCCTTCACTCCGACGGAGTTCGCGCGCGCGCGCGCCCTCGTGGAGCTCGACGCCCGCCTCGGCCCGCGCATCCCGCGCGGCGAGCAGGTCCTGACCCTCCCCGAGGGCAACGAGATCACCGTCCGCAGGGCCGGACCAGACGACCTCGAAGCCGCCCGCGCCATGCACGACCGCTGCGGCGACCGCACCCTGAGCCTGCGCTACCACGGCCCGGTGGGCGACGCCGACCGCTACCTCGGCCACCTCCTCAGCCCGCGTTTCGGCCGCACCCTCGCCGCCTCGACGGCGTCCGGCCGCCTCGTCGGCCTCGGCCACCTCCTCTGGGACGGCGACGAGACGGAGGTGGCGCTGCTCGTCGAGGACGCGTGGCAGCGGCGCGGCATCGGCTCCGAACTGCTGGGCCGCCTGGTGGCTCTCGCCGCCGAGGCGGGCTGCGAGAGCGTCTACGCCGTCACCCAGTCGTCCAACACCGGCATGGTCGCGGCCATGCGCGGCCTCGGCCTGCCCCTCGACTACCAGATCGAGGAGGGCACCCTGGTGGTCACCGCGCGGCTGGGTGCGACGGCCGTACGCCCGCGCCCCGCTCACGCGCAGGGGCCGGCACAGACACCGGCCCACGCACGGCCGCAGCGGCCCCGGCAGCGCTGAGGGCCTCGCACAGGTCCCGCCACAGGTCCTCCACGTCCTCGAGCCCGACCGACATCCGCAGCAGCCGGTCGCTGACCCCCGAGGACCGCCGGTCTCCCTCGGCCACGATGCGGTGGCTGATGGAGGCCGGGTGCTGGATGAGCGAGTCCACGCTGCCGAGGCTGACAGCGGGCGTGATCAGCCGTACCCCCCCGATCACCGCGTGCGGGTCGCCGTACACCTCGAAGGCCACCATCGCGCCGCCGAGCTTCGGATAGTGCACCCGCGCCACCCGCGCTCGGCGGACAGCCGCCGGGCGAGTTCGGCCGCGGACGCCGACGCCGCACGCATCCGTACGGGCAGTGTGGAGAGCCCGCGCAGCAGCAGGTATCCGGCCAGCGGATGGAGTACGCCGCCGGTCGCGAACCGCACCTGGCGCAGCGCGCGGGCGAGCTCCTCGTCGCACGCCACCACCCCGCCCAGTACGTCGCCGTGCCCGCCCAGGTACTTGGTCGCGCTGTGCAGGACGAGCCGTGCGCCGTCCTCCAGCGGGCGCTGGAGGACCGGCGCTCGCGAAGGTGTTGTCGACGAGCAGCGGCACCGACCCGCAGGAGCGCGCGACCGCCCGGACGTCGATCTCCGCGAGGGTCGGATTGGCGGGGGTCTCGACGATCACGAGGCCGGTGTCGGGGCGGATCGCGTCCTCGATGCCGGCCGGGTCCACCCAGGTCACCTCGGTGCCGAGCAGCCCGGCGTTCAGCAGGTGGTCGCTGCATCCGTACAGCGGCCGTACGGCGACGACGTGGCGCAGGCCCGCGCTCGCCCGTACGAGGAGTACGGCGGTGAGCGCCGCCATGCCGCTGGCGAACGCGACGGCGCTCCCGGCGCCCTCCAGCCGCGCCAGGGCGTCCTCGAAGCGGGCGGTGGTCGGGTTGTCGAGCCGTGAGTAGACGGGCGGGCCCTGGGGCCGTGCGCCGGTGGCGGCGAACTCGTCGATCCTGGCCGCCTCCCCCCGGCTGTCGTACGACGGGTAGGTGGTCGACAGGTCGAGCGGCACGGCGTGCAGTCCCAGCGCCGCGAGGTCTTCGCGGCCGGCGTGGACGGCTTCGGTGGCCAGGGCCCGGGGTGTGGTCGAGGCGTCGGTGTTCATGACATGACTCTGAACAACTACCGGGAAGTAGGGACAGATGGCCGTGTTACGTTCGGCACATGGCCGAATCCGTCGTACTCGACCCGGTCGATCTGCACATCCTGCGCCTTCTGCAGAACGACGCGCGGACCACCTACCGTGATCTGGCCGCCGAGGTCGGGGTGGCGCCCTCGACCTGCCTGGACCGGGTGGCGCGGCTGCGCCGCTCCGGTGTGATCCTCGGCCACCAGCTGCGCCTCGACCCCGCCAAGCTCGGCCGGGGTCTCGAAGCCCTGCTCTCGGTGCAGGTACGCCCGCACCGGCGCGAGCTCATCGGCCCGTTCGTGGAGCGCATCAGGGCGCTGCCCGAGTCGCGGGCGCTCTTCCACCTGACCGGGCCCGACGACTACCTCGTCCATGTGGCGGTGGCGGACACGGCGGACCTGCAGCGGCTGGTCCTGGACGAGTTCACCTCGCGGCGCGAAGTCGCCCGCGTGGAGACCCGGCTGATCTTCCAGGCGTGGGACTGCGGGCCGCTGCTGCCGCCCGCGGCCGGACGCTGAGAACAAGCTGCCACCAAACGGTTGGTGACATGACCTCAACTCCGGACAGTGGTGACGCGGAGGCCTTTCCCGTACGAGGATGTCCGCATGTCAGTCACTTCGAGCAGCGCGCTCCTCCTGCCCCGCCAGGTAGCCGACGCGTACGTCGACGCACTCATCGCCCTCGACCCGATCACCGGCACGTACTTGGGAGTCGGGGAGAGCTCCCGCAGCCTGCCGGACTTCTCCCCCGCAGGGCAGGAGGCACTCGCCGCGCTGGCCCGCACCACGCTCGCGGAGCTGGACAGGGCGGAGGGCCGGCCCGGTGCGGACAGTGACGTCGAGCGACGCTGCGGCCGGCTGCTGCGCGAGCGGCTGAACGCCGAACTCGCCGTGCACGAGGCCGACGAGAGCCTGCGCGCCGTCAGCAACATCCACTCGCCCGCGCACAGCATCCGCGGCGTCTTCACCGTGACGCCCACCGGGACCGACGGGGACTGGGCGGCGGTGGCCGAGCGGCTGCGCGCGGTGCCCGGCGCCCTGGAGGGCTACCGGGCGTCGCTCGCGCTCGGTCTGGAACGGGGGCTCCTGGGCGGCCCGCGCGCCACGGAGACCTTCATCGGCCAGTTGACCGAGTGGGCGGGCACCGGACGCGCTGGTCGAGGAGTTCGCGGCGGCAGGGCCCGGCTCGCTGCGCGCCGAGCTGGACGCGGCGGCCCGCGGCGCCACCGAAGCCGTCGCCGCGCTGCGCGACCGGCTGCGCGACGTGTACGCCCCGGCCGTGAAGGACGCGCCCGACACGGTGGGCCGCGAGCGGTACGCCCGCTGGTCGCGCTACTTCAACGGCACCGACCTCGACCTCGACGAGGCGTACGCGTACGGCTGGTCCGAGTACCACCGCCTGCTCGGCGAGATGAGGACCGAGGCGGAGAAGATCCTGCCGGGCGCGGCCACCCCGTGGGAGGCGCTGGCCTGGCTCGACGAGCACGGCACGCACATCGAAGGGGTCGAGGAGACCAGGGCCTGGCTCCAGGGCCTGATGGACGAGGCCATCGAGGCGCTGGACGGCACGCACTTCGAACTCGCCGAGCGGGTACGGAAGGTGGAGTCCCGCATCGCACCCCCCGGCGGCGCGGCGGCGCCGTACTACACCACCCCCTCCGAGGACTTCTCGCGCCCGGGCATCACCTGGCTGCGACGATGGGCGAGACCCGCTTCCCGGTGTACGACCTGGCGTCGACCTGGTACCACGAGGGTGTTCCCGGGCACCACCTGCAACTCGCGCAGTGGGTGCACGTCGCGGACCGGCTGTCCCGCTACCAGGCGTCGGTCGGCATGGTCAGCGCCAACGCCGAAGGCTGGGCGCTGTACGCGGAGCGGCTGATGGACGAGCTGGGCTTCCTCGGTGACGCGGAGCGCAGGATCGGCTACCTGGACGCGCAGATGATGCGCTCCACCCGGATCATCGTCGACATCGGCATGCACCTGGAGCTGGAGATCCCGGCGGACTCGCCGTTCCACCCGGGCGAGCGCTGGACGCCGGAGCTGGCACAGGAGTTCTTCGGCATGCACAGCGGGCGGCCCGCGGTCTTCGTGGAGAGCGAGCTGACCCGCTACCTGTCGATGCCCGGCCAGGCGATCGGCTACAAGCTGGGCGAACGGGCGTGGCTGCTGGGCCGCGAGAACGCCCGCAAGGCGCACGGTGACGCCTTCGACGCGAAGGCGTGGCACATGGCGGCGCTGTCGCAGGGCTCGCTGGGCCTCGACGACCTGGTGGAAGAGCTGTCGAAGCTCTGACGGCCCGGGTACGCGGGCAGGGCGGCCGGACTCCCCCAGTTCCATGCACCCGGCCGCCGTCGCCCCGGACGACTCACGTGCCCACCCGCGCCGGAACCCGCCCTCGGAGTCGATCACCTGCCCCGTCACCCTTCCCCAAGCTCTCAACCCCGTTCGAGCAGGGGAGACCCCATTGCCCCGTCCGTGGCGAGCCGGGCGACGAGCCGGGCCGGATCGTCCGGCATCCCCCACCGCCCGGCGGGGAACATCGCGGCGATCGCGTCGTATGCCACCGCGGCGGCCGGCTCCGGTGACGAGGGCGGTACGGTCGCGCAGGGGCAGGGGGTCGCGGCGGATTCCGGCCGCGGAAGGTCCTGGGATCTTGGGCACGACCCACATCCTGGGGTCCCGACCGCCGGCGTCACCCGGTTTCCCGGCCCCCTTCCGTACGGCGAACCGGCCGGTCAGCAGCCGCAGTTGCCGGATCCGACGAGCGCGGTGAGCGGGTCGGCGTCGCGCTGCTCCCGGCCCCTGCCCGTCTCGGTCTCGAAGCCCTCGCGGATCCAGTACTCGATGCCGCCGAGCATCTCCTTGACCTGGTAGCCGAGTTCGGCGAGGGCGAGAGCCGCGCGGGTACCGCCGTTGCAGCCGGGTCCCCAGCAGTACGTGACGACCGGCACGGACTTGTCCAGGAGCTGCTCCGCCCGGGCGGGGATCTCCGCCGTGGGGAGGTGCAGGGCGCCGGGGATGTGTCCCTGCTCCCAGGCTTCCGTGGAGCGGGGGTCGATCAGGGCGAAGCCCGGGTTCCCACCCGCCGCGAGGGCCGCGGCGACGTCGAACGGATCGGTGTGGAAGGCGAGGCTGGCGCCGAAGTACGCGGCGGCCGCGGCGGGGGTGGCCGGCGGGACGCGGAGAACGGCGTTCGCGCGGGTGGCGGAGGTCTGGGCGGTGGTGGGCCGTGTCGTCATGGATAAAAATCTACGGCGGACGATCATCCGATTGAAGTGAGATTCCCCGGCTTCTGTCTTGATCTGCCGGTGGATTCCCTGTTGTCTCTGGAACATGACCCGATATTCACCGGACGCCACCGACTGGCGCATCCTGGAAGCCCTGCAACGCGAGGGGCGGGCCACGTTCGCCGAACTGGCGCGCACCGTCTCCATGTCCGCGAGCGCCGTGACGGAGCGGGTGCGGCGGCTCGAAGAGGCCGGGGTGATCTCGGGCTACACGGCCGTCGTCGAGCAGGAGCAGCTGGGGATGCCCATCCTGGCGTTCGTACGGCTGCGCTATCCGCACGGCAACTACAAGCCGTTCCACGACCTGCTCGAAGTGACGACCGAGGTGCTCGAAGCACATCACGTCACGGGCGACGACTGCTTCGTCATGAAGGTCGCGGCCCGTTCGATGAAGCACCTGGAAGAGGTCTCGGGCCGGTTCGGCACACTCGGCTCGGTCACCACCAGCGTCGTCTACTCCTCGCCCCTCCCCCGGCGCGCGCTCAGCCGCTGATCGAAGGCCGTGTGGTGGCGCACCACGGAGCCGTGCCGGTCCTTGACGACCTCCAGCCGGGTGGTGACGCGGCGCCGCAGGTCCGCGACGTGGCTCACGATGCCGACGCTGCGGTCGCGTTCGCGCAGGGAGTCCAGTACGTCGAGGACCTCGTCCAGGGTCTGGTCGTCGAGGCTGCCGAAGCCCTCGTCGATGAAGAGGGTGTCGAGCCGTACGCCGCCGGCCTCGTCGGTGACCACGTCGGCGAGGCCGAGCGCGAGGGCGAGCGAGGCGAAGAACGTCTCGCCGCCGGAGAGGGTCGCCGTGTCGCGTTCGATGCCGGTCCAGGCGTCGACGACGTGCAGGCCGAGTCCCGACCGGCCCCGGCCGCCGGCCCTGGCGTCGGAGTGGACGAGGGTGTAGCGGCCGGAGGACATGAGCTGGAGGCGGGCGGTGGCGGCGGCCGCGACCTGCTCCAGGCGGGCGGCCAGGACGTACGACTCCAGGCGCATCTTGCGTTCGTTGTCGGCGGAGGTGCCGGCGGTGAGCGAGGCGAGGCGCGCGACCCGCATCGTACTGCTCGCGCAGCGGGCCGAGGCGGCGCGTCTCCTCGGCGGCCTGCTGCGAGAGCCGGGCGAGAGCGGCGCAGCGCCCGCTCGCGGCGCTCGAGGACGGACGCGGCGTCGAGCAGCCCGCGCTCGGCGGCGTCGAACCCGGCCTGGGCGCGCTGCGGTTCGGCCCGGGGCCGGGCGGCGGCCGCGGCGGTCGCGGGCTCCGCCAGCCGGTCGGCGACGGCGGCCTGTTCGCGCTGCCAGTCGTCGATCCGGCGCTGGAGGCCGCGCTGTTCCGCTTCTCCGAGCAGCGCTTCGGCCGCCGTCCGCGGAGTGTCGAAGCCGGCTTTGAACGCGGCGTCGGCGAGCCGGTCGTCGGCCTCCTTGAGGCGCTGGGCGGTGATCTCGACCGCCCGTACGGCTTCGGACGCCTCACCGAGCACCCGGACACGGCGCTCCAGCAGCGCGGCGTGCTCGGCGACACTGCGCGCTTCGCCGCGGGCCCGGGTCAGTTCGGCTTCGAGGGATGCCTGTTCGCGGTCGAGCGCTTCGCGCTGCGAGGTGCGGGCGGCGGCACGCCGTTCGGCCTGCCGCTGCGCGTCGACGCGTCCTCGTACTCGCGCTCGGCGCGGTCCAGCGCCTCACGGGCCGCGTGCAGACCGGCGGCCAGCGGCGTGCGCCTCGGCGTGCTCCTGCCGCAAATCCTCTACGAGGGAGGCCAGTTCGCCGACGCTCACCTCACGCGGGCGGCCGGATCCGGCGTCCCGGAGCGCTTCCGCCGGCGCAGGCACCGCGCCGGCGTCCCCGCTCCGGACGGCCCGTCACCGACGGCGCGGCCGCCCGCCTCCGCGCGCGCCGCCGCGTGGTCCTCACGCACCGCCGCCAGCGCGCGCTCCGCCCCGGAGCGCACCGCCTCGGCGTCCGCATGGGCGGCGTACGCCGCTTCTTCCGCCGTACGGTCCACCTGGTCCGCCGCCGCCCGCGCGGGCGCCGGGTGCTCGGTCGAGCCGCAGACCGCGCACTCCTGACCGTCGCGCAGGCCCGCCGCCAGTTCGGCCGCGATGCCCAGCAGCCGGCGTTCCTTCAGGTCCAGCCACCTCTCGTGGGCCGAGGCGGCCTCCTCCCGGGCCGTCCGCAGCCGGTCCTCGGCGGCCCGATCGTTCGCCGAGCGCGTCGCGCCGGCGTGCGGCGTCGAGTCTGCGGCGGGCGGTTCGAGCCGACCCGCCAGGTGCTCGGCGCGGGTCACCGCGTCCTGGGCCGCTCGATGCGCTCCTGCAGCGGCGGCGGGTCGTGTCCCAGCCGTCCAGCCAGTCGGCGGCGTCCGCAGCAGTTCGTCGTCGGAGCGGGCCTGCCGCTCCAGCGCCGCCCGCTCCCGGCCGATCTCCTCGCTGCGCCGCTCCGCCCTGCGCGCGGCTTCGAGGCCGCCGAGATCCTGGCGGAGCCCGCGTTCCAGTGCGGCGAGGTGCTCGGCACCGGTGTCGGCGAGGTCCGGCGGCAGTTCGGCCCGCGCGCGTTCGCGGGCCGCGCTCGCCGCGCGGTGCTCCCGCTCGGCGTCTCGCGCAGCGACAGCGCGGGGGGCGACGCGGTCGGCCCTG
>RHMC01000077.1 GCA_003719395.1 Streptomyces altiplanensis | reverse complement strand
GGGGGCGGGGATGCCGGACGGCGGCGCCGGGGCGGTGTCCGGCCCGTCGATCCGGCCGCGGGCCAGGGGTGGTCACGACACCGCGGGCGTACGCCCCGGGGTGATCCGCGGCACGGACCCGGTCCCAGCGGTGCCACAGGGCCGCCAGGGCGCCAGTCCGCCGGACCCCGGCAACCCGGCGCGCAGCGTGGGGCGGACCGCCCGCTACGGGCGCAGTTCCAGGGAGATGTGCGAGGACAGCGCGCGGAGGAAGTCGGGCGCGTCGAAGACCTCGCCCGCGGAGGCGACGCCGACCGCCCTGGTCCGCCCCGTGAGGATGCGGTCGACCGCTTCCACCACGAGTGGCGCGGTGACGGCGTAGATGTCCTGCCCCCTTGCCACAGCTCGCCGTTCAGCACCGCCGGAGCGCACGACGACGTCGACGAGGAGGTCTGCGCGGACCGCCCGCGCGCGTCGACCGCGGCCGGCGTCGGGGTGTCCGGGGCCGACACCTCCCTGGCCGCCTCGACCGTCATGTACGTGCGCACCTCAGGAATGGGCAGGTGGCTGGGGACGGTGACGACATCGGCATCGTGAACTCCCCGATGACGGCCCGGGGGCCCATCGGGTCGGGGAAGGGCCACTCCAGGGCCGGCGGGTTGTCGTGGCGCTGCTCCAGCCGCCCCTTCGTGTACACGACGCGCCCGCCGCCCCTCCGCTGCCGGGAGACCGCGCCCGCCGTACGCGTACCGGCGGTGGGGTGCCAACTGCTCAGCCCGTACGCGATGTGCGCCTCGTCGGCCGTCGTCCAATCGCCCATCGCCGCGGTGACCAGCAGGTCTCCGAGGCCGCCGTAGAAGGCCATCGCGGGAACGATCAACGCTCCTGCGGCGCGAGCGCGGTCGGTGAAGTGCGTGAACGTATCGGCGTTGGCCTCGATCTCGGCCGCCACGTCCACATACGGGATCCCGGCGCGCAGTGCCGCCTCGATCACGGGGGCGGCCGTCGTGGCGAAAGGCCCGGCGCAGTTGATCATGGCCGCCGCACCGGCCAGTGCGCGGTCGAGCGAGGCCGGGTCGTCGACCGACGCCGGGCGGGCGTCGAGTCCGGACTCGGACGCCAGTACGCGCAGCTTGTCGGCGTCGCGGCCGGACAGGACCGGGACGAACCCGCGATCGCGCAACTGTGCCACCACGAAGCGCCCGGTGTGCCCGTACGCGCCGAACACCGCCACCGTGAGTCCCGATCCCATGGGTTCTCCCCCGTACTCGAAATGATCTGTTGCGATCTGTCATGGACATCCTGGCGCGGACGGCCGCCCCACGCGAGTGTCTGGAACGCCACGGCCCGTACAATTCCGGACATGAGAACTGTCGCGCTGGCCGTCACCGACGGAATGCTGCATTTCGAGCTGGCCCTGGCGTGCGAGGTCTTCGGATCCGGCCCGACCGGGGTGGCGGACCCCTGGTACAGCGTCTCCCTCTGCGGGCCGAGTGCCGTACGGGTCGGCCGGTTCCGACTGGAGCCCGACCACGGTCTCGACCGGCTCTCGCGCGCCGAAACCGTGATCGTCCCGGGCTGGGCCGACATCGACGAGGATCCGCCCGGCGACCTGGTCGACGCGGTTCGCGCGGCTCACGAGGCCGGCGCGCGCGTGGTCTCCCTCTGCACGGGCGCGTTCGTCCTGGCCGCCGCCGGACTGCTGGACGGGCGGCGGGCGACCACGCACTGGGCACACACCGACGCCCTGGCCGCCCGCTACCCCGAGGTGGAGGTCGACCCGGACGTCCTCTACGTGGACAACGGCAGCGTGCTCACCTCCGCCGGAAAAGCCGCCGCCATGGACCTGTGCCTGCACCTCGTCCGCCTCGACCACGGCTCCTCGATCGCCAATGCGCTCGCCCGCCGCCTGGTCGTACCGCCGCACCGGGACGGCGGCCAGGCCCAGTTCGTGACCACCCCGGTCCCCGCCCCGGGCAACCACCCGCTCGCCGAACTCCTCCCCTGGGTGATCGAACGGCTGGACCATCCGCTGACCGTGGAGGACCTGGCCCGCCAGGCACGGATGAGCTCACGCAACCTGGGCCGCCACTTCAGGTCGGTGACCGGCACCACCCCCCTGCAATGGCTGCTCACTCAACGGATCCGCCACGCCCAGGAGTTGCTGGAGACCACGGACGACAGCATCGACACCATCGCGGCGGCCACCGGCATGGGCACCGCCACAACGCTGCGCCGGCACTTCAACCGCACGGTCGGCGTGCCTCCGGACACCTACCGCCGCACCTTCCGCTCGCGGACCCGCCCCGGTCCGAACAACAGCGGGCCGTAACCACCCCGCGGGGCGAGGCCGTGGTTCACCTCCGGGCCCGACGGCCCCAGTGCGACGGTCCGCCGTGTCCCGGCTCCGCATACGCGACACCTGAACACACGAGCCCGCCGGCCTTCGAGGCCCTTCCCGAACGGAACCGGGGGAGGGCAAGCCCCCTACGCCGGCCCGGACAGCTCCGGCTCGTCCCAGTCGGGCTCCGCGTCCCAGTCCCATTCCGCCGCACCCGCACCCGCACCCGCATCGGCGACCGGCGCCGCCGGGGCCGGAGCCACCGCCCCGGCCGGGGCTGCCGGGGCGACCGGAGCCGTCGCCGTCCCCTCCAGTGAGGCCAGCACCTCCAGCACCCCCTCCCCGTACGTGGCCCAGCTTCTTCTCGCCGAGGCGCGGCGATACCGCCCAGCTCCGCCACCGACCCCGGCCGCACCGTCGCGATTCTCGCGCAGGGTCGCGTCGTGGAAGATCACGTACGCCGGTACGCCCTGCTCCCGCGCCTGCTCCGCGCGCCACGCCCGCAGCGCTTCGAAGACCGGCACCGCCTCCGCCGGCAGGTCCGCCTTGGCGGCCGCCGCCTTCGCCCTGCGCTCGCCCTTCGCGGACCCGGACCGCGCGGCCGGGACCGGCTTCGCCTCCTTGCGCAGGCGCACCTCACGCTCCCGGCTCAGCACCGACGCGCTCTCGTCCGTCATGACCAGCGTGCCGTACTCCCCCTCGACCGCCAGCAGGCCCTGTGCCAGCATCTGCCGCACCACACCCCGCCACTCCGCCTCCGCCAGCTCCTCGCCGATACCGAAGACCGACAGCTGGTCGTGGTCGAACTGGATCACCTTGGCGGTCTTGCGGCCCAGCAGGATGTCGATGATCTGGCCCGCCCCGAACTTCTGCCTGCGCTCCCGCTGCAACCGCACGATCGTGGACAGGACCTTCTGCGCCGCCACCGTCCCGTCCCACGTCTCGGGCGGGGTCAGGCACGTGTCGCAATTGCCGCAGGCGGCCGTCTCGGGGTCCTGCCCGAAGTACGCCAGCAGCTGGGCCCGCCGGCACTGCGCGGTCTCGCAGAGTGCGAGCATCGCGTCCAGGTGGGAGGCGGCCCGCCGGCGGAACGCCTCGTCGCCCTCGCCGCTCTGGATCATCTTGCGCTGCTGCACCACGTCCTGGAGGCCGTACGCCATCCAGGCCGTCGACGGCATCCCGTCGCGCCCGGCGCGGCCCGTCTCCTGGTAGTAGCCCTCGACCGACTTCGGCAGGTCGAGGTGGGCGACGAACCGCACGTCCGGCTTGTCGATGCCCATGCCGAAGGCGATGGTCGCCACGACCACCAGGCCCTCCTCCCGCAGGAACCGGGACTGGTGCGCGGCGCGCGTCCCCCCGTCGAGCCCCGCGTGGTACGGCACGGCCTCGATGCCGTTGCGGCAGAGGAACTCCGCCGTCTTGTCGACCGAATTGCGCGAGAGGCAGTAGACGATGCCCGCGTCCCCCGGGTGCTCCTCCCGCAGGAAGGACAGCAGCTGCTTCTTCGGGTCGGACTTCCCCACGATCCGGTACTGGATGTTGGGGCGGTCGAAGCTCGCCACGAAGTGCCGGGCCTGCGGCATCCCGAGCCGCTGGGTGATCTCGCGGTGGGTGGCGTCCGTCGCGGTCGCCGTGAGCGCGATCCGCGGCACCTCCGGCCACCGCCGGCCCAGCACCGACAGGTTCAGGTAGTCCGGCCGGAAGTCGTGGCCCCACTGGGCCACGCAGTGAGCCTCGTCGATCGCGAACACCGAGATCTTGGCCCGGCCGATCAGGTCCAGGGTGGAGTCCAGGCGCAGCCGCTCCGGTGCCAGATAGAGGAGGTCCAGCTCCCCGGCGAGGAACTCCGCCTCCATCGCGCGCCGCTCGTCGAAGTCCTGCGTGGAGTTGATGAACCCGGCCCGCACACCGAGCGCCCGCAGCGCGTCGACCTGGTCCTGCATGAGTGCGATGAGAGGGGAGATCACGATGCCCGTGCCGGGCCTGACCAGCGCGGGGATCTGGTAGCACAGCGACTTTCCGCCGCCGGTCGGCATCAGCACGACCGCGTCCCCGCCGGCCACCACATGCTCGATGACCGCGGCCTGCTCACCGCGGAACGCCTCGTACCCGAAGACGCGGTGCAGCGTCTCCAGCGCGTCGCTGCGCGTCACCTCGCCGGCCTCGACCATGCCACCCGTCCCGTTCATCGCTCTGTCCCCCGTGCGTACCGTGCCCGGCTCCCCACGATAGGGGCACCCACTGACACCCCACCCGAAAACAGCCGCCCGGCACCCCTGCGAGGAGGGACACCGGGCGGCGGTCATGCCCGTACGGAAGACGGCACACGGTCAGCGGACGAAGACCCCCGCCTGGTCGGCCAGGTCCAGGAAGTACTGCGGCGCGAGACCGAGCACCAGCGTCACCGCGACGCCCGTCCCGATCGCCACCATCGTCAGCGGCGACGGCACGGCGACCGTCGGGCCGTCCGCCTTCGGCTCGCTGAAGAACATCAGGACGATCACCCGGATGTAGAAGAACGCGGCGATCGCCGACGAGACCACACCGACCACGACCAGCGTCCCGGCGCCGCCCTCGGCCGCCGCCTTGAAGACCGCGAACTTCCCCGTGAAGCCCGACGTCAGCGGGATACCGGCGAAGGCCAGCAGGAACACCGCGAAGACGGCGGCCACCAGGGGCGAGCGCCGCCCCAGCCCCGCCCATTTCGACAGGTGCGTCGCCTCGCCGCCCGCGTCGCGCACCAGCGTGACCACGGCGAAGGCGCCGATCGTCGTGAAGGAGTACCCCAGCAGGTAGAAGAGGACGGCCGACACGCCCTCGCCCGTGGTCGCGATCACACCGGCCAGGATGAATCCGGCGTGCGCGATCGACGAGTACGCCAGGAGCCGCTTGATGTCGGTCTGGGTGATCGCGACGATCGCGCCGCCCAGCATGGTGACGATCGCGATGCCCCACATCACGGGGCGCCAGTCCCAGCGCAGGCCCGGCAGCACGACGTACAGCAGCCGCAGCAGCGCGCCGAAGGCCGCCACCTTGGTCGCCGCCGCCATGAAACCGGTGACCGGGGTCGGAGCGCCCTGGTAGACGTCCGGGGTCCACATGTGGAACGGCACCGCGCCGACCTTGAAGAGCAGGCCCATCAGGATCATCGCGGCGCCGATGAGCAGCAGCGCGTCGTTGCCCATGGTGGCGGCGAGCGCCGGGTCGATCTGCCGGACCGTGCCGTCGACGACGCTCGCGATCCTCGCGTACGAGACCGAGCCCGCGTACCCGTACATCAGCGCGATGCCGAAGAGCAGGAACGCCGACGAGAAGGAGCCGAGGAGGAAGTACTTCACCGCGGCCTCCTGCGACATCAGCCGCTTGCGGCGGGCGACGGCGCACAGCAGGTACAGCGGGAGCGAGAAGACCTCCAGCGCCACGAACAGCGTCAGCAGGTCGTTGGCCGCCGGGAAGACGAGCATCCCGGCGATCGCGAAGAGCGCGAGCGGAAAGACCTCGGTCGTGGTGAATCCGGCCTTGACCGCGGCCTTCTCACTGTCACTGCCGGGTACGGACGCGGCCTGGGCCGCGAACGAGTCGACGCGGTTGCCGTGCGCGTCCGGGTCGAGCCTGCGCTCGGCGAAGGTGAACACGGCGACCAGCGAGGCCAGCAGGATCGTGCCCTGGAGGAAGAGCGCCGGACCGTCGACCGCGATGGCGCCCTCCGCCGCGATCTGCGCCTTCGTGGTGCCGTATCCGCCGGCCGCGAGCGCCACGACCGCCGCGAAGGCGGCGGCGAGGGCGACGACCGACAGGAACAGCTGCGCGTAGTACCGGGCCTTGCGCGGCACGAAGGCCTCGGCGAGTACGCCGAGCACCGCCGCGCCGACGACGATGAGCGTCGGCGACAGCTGCGCGTACTCGATGTGCGGGGCCGTGAAACCGCCCTCGGCGGCGGGCGCCGCGACCGTCGTCCACAGACCGTGGACAGCTGATGCGCTCACTTGGCCGCCTCCGCTTCAATCTCGGGGGTGGGGTCCGTCTTACGGACGTCGTTCATGGTGTGCTGCACGGCCGGGTTGACGATGTCCGTCAGCGGCTTGGGAAAGACGCCGAGGAGCAGCAGCAGCGCGATCAGCGGGGCGACGACCACCAGCTCACGGGCCTTGAGGTCGGGCATGGCCCGCACCTCGGCCTTGACCGGGCCCGTCATCGTCCGCTGGTAGAGGACCAGGGTGTAGAGAGCGGCGAGGACGATGCCCAGGGTCGCGATGACGCCGGCCACCGGATACGCCGCGAACGCGCCGACCAGCACCAGGAATTCACTGACGAAGGGTGCCAGCCCCGGCATGGACAGCGTCGCGAGACCACCGATCAGGAAGGTGCCCGCGAGCACCGGGGCCACCTTCTGCACCCCGCCGTAGTCGGCGATGAGCCGCGAGCCGCGCCGCGAGATCAGGAACCCGGCCACCAGCATCAGCGCGGCGGTCGAGATTCCGTGGTTGACCATGTAGAGCGTCGCGCCCGACTGGCCCTGGGACGTCATCACGAAGATGCCCAGGATGATGAAGCCGAAGTGCGAGATCGACGCGTACGCGATCAGGCGCTTGATGTCGCGCTGGCCGACGGCGACCAGCGCGCCGTAGATGATGCTGATCAGCGCCAGCACGAGGATGGCGGGCGTCGCCCACTCGCTGGCGTTGGGGAAGAGCTGGAGGCAGAAGCGCAGCATCGCGAAGGTGCCGACCTTGTCGACGACCGCGGTGATCAGCACGGCGACCGGGGCGGTCGCCTCTCCCATGGCGTTGGGCAGCCAGGTGTGCAGCGGCCACAGCGGCGCCTTCACCGCGAACGCGAAGAAGAAGCCGAGGAACAGCAGCCGCTCCGTGCTGGCTGCCATCTCCAGCTCGCCGCTCGCGCGCGCCTCGGCGATCTCCGCGAGCGAGAAGGACCCGGCGACCACGTACAGCCCGATGACGGCGGCCAGCATGATGAGCCCGCCGGCCAGGTTGTAGAGGAGGAACTTGACGGCGGCGTACGAACGCTGGGCCGCCGCCGCCCCGTCGGTGCCCGCGTGCGCCCGGTCCCCGAAGCCGCCGATGAGGAAGTACATCGGGATGAGCATGGCTTCGAAGAAGATGTAGAAGAGGAAGACGTCGGTGGCCTCGAAGGAGATGATCACCATCGCCTCGACCATCAGGATCAGGGCGAAGAAGCCCTGGGTCGGCCGCCACCGCGAGGACTTCGTCTCCAGGGGCTCGGCGTCGTTCCAGCCGGCCAGGATCACGAACGGGATCAGCAGGGCGGTCAGCGCGATCAGCGCGACGCCGATGCCGTCCACGCCCAGCTCGTACCTGACTCCGAAGTCCGGGATCCAGGCGTGGGACTCGGTGAGCTGGTAGCGGTCGCCGGCGGGATCGAAGCGGACGGCCACCAGGGCGGCCAGGACGAGCGTGGCGAGCGAGAAGAGCAGCGCCAGCCACTTGGCGGCGGTGCGGCGGGCGGCCGGGACGGCGGCGGTCAGGACCGCGCCGACCGCCGGGAGCGCCGCCGTGACCGTCAGAAGGGGAAAGGACATCGTGATCAGACCGCCCTCATCAGCAGGGTCGCGGCAATGAGGATCGCCGTAC
The DNA here is from genome assembly GCA_003719395.1 of Streptomyces altiplanensis. GTDB lineage: Bacteria > Actinomycetota > Actinomycetes > Streptomycetales > Streptomycetaceae > Streptomyces > Streptomyces altiplanensis. The sequence goes on along the minus strand of RHMC01000077.1, from coordinate 25,671 downwards.
CGCCGAACATCGAGACCGCGTACGAGCGGGCATAGCCGTTCTGCAGCTTGCGCAGCCGGCCGGAGAGCCCGCCGACCGAGGCCGCCGTACCGTTGACCACCCCGTCGACCAGGGTGTGGTGACGTAGACCAGGGAGCGGGTGAGGTGCTCGCCGCCGCGGACCAGGACGACGTGGTTGAAGTCGTCCTGGAGGAGATCGCGCCGGGCGGCGCGGGTCAGCAGCGAGCCGCACGGGCGACGACCGGGACGGGCCCCCGGCCGTACTGGGCGTACGCGGCCGCGACGCCGATCAGCAGGACGGCGACCGTCATCGCGGTGATCAGCGGCACGCTGATCGGCGGATGCGGGTGCTCGAACTGCGTCACCGGCTCCAGCCAGTGCGCGAACCGGTCGCCGATGCTGAAGAACCCGCCCGCGAACACCGACCCGAAGGCGAGCACGATCATCGGGACCGTCATCGACCGGGGCGACTCGTGCGGGTGCGGCTCTCCATGGGCGCCGTGCGTCTGCGCAGCGGGCTCGACGTCCGGCTCCGCCGGGGAGGCGGTCGCCGTGTTGCGCCACCGCTCCTCGCCGAAGAACGTCATCAGCATCACGCGCGTCATGTAGTACGCCGTGATGCCCGCGCCCAGCAGGGTCACGGTGCCGAGGATCCAGCCCTGCGCGCCGCCGGAGGCGAACGCCGCCTCGATGATCTTGTCCTTCGAGAAGAAGCCGGACAGTCCCGGGAAGCCGATGATCGCGAGATAGCCGAGTCCGAACGTCACGAACGTCACCGGCATGTACTTCCGCAGGCCGCCGTACTTCCTCATGTCGACCTCGTCGTTCATGCCGTGCATGACCGAGCGGCGCCGAGGAAGAGACCCGCCTTGAAGAAGCCGTGCGTCACCAGGTGCATGATCGCGAAGACGTAGCCGATCGGGCCGAGGCCCGCCGCCAGGATCATGTAGCCGATCTGCGACATCGTCGAACCGGCCAGCGCCTTCTTGATGTCGTCCTTCGCGCAACCGACGATCGCACCGAAGAGGAGCGTGACCGCGCCGACCGTCACGACGGCCAACTGCGCGTCGGGGGCGGCGTTGAAGATCGCACCGGAGCGGGTGATGAGGTAGACGCCCGCGGTCACCATGGTGGCGGCGTGGATGAGGGCCGAGACCGGGGTCGGGCCCTCCATCGCGTCACCGAGCCACGACTGGAGCGGCACCTGCGCCGACTTGCCGCACGCGGCCAGCAGCAGCATCAGCCCGATGGCCGTGAGCTTGCCCTCGCCGGCGTCCCCGTTCGCGGACGCCTCCAGGACCGGCCCGAAGGCGAAGGTCCCGAAGGTGGTGAACATCAGCATGATCGCAATGGACAGGCCCATGTCGCCGACGCGGTTGACGATGAACGCCTTCTTGGCCGCCGTCGCCGCGCTGGGCTTGTGCTGCCAGAAGCCGATGAGCAGGAACGACGCCAGACCGACGCCCTCCCACCCGACGTACAGCAGCAGGTAGTTGTCGGCGACGACCAGCAGGAGCATCGCCGCGAGGAAGAGGTTCAGGTAGCCGAAGAAGCGGCGCCGGCGCTCGTCGTGCTCCATGTAACCGATCGAGTAGATGTGGATCAGCGTGCCCACACCGGTGATCAGCAGCACGAACGTCATCGACAGCTGGTCGAGCTGGAAGGCGACGTCCGCCCGGAAGTCCCCGACGGGAACCCAGCTGAACAGGTGCTGGCGCATCGTCCGCGCCTCGACGTCGTACCCCAGCATCGCGCCGAACAGCACCACGCCGACCACGAACGAGGCCGCCGCGAGCAGCGTGCCGATCCAGTGGCCCGCGCGGTCGAGCCGCCGGCCGCCGCACAGCAGGACCGCCGCTCCGAGCAAAGGCGCTGCGACGAGCAGCGCAATCAAGTTCTCCACGATTCTTGCGACCCCTTACAGCTTCATCAGGCCGGCGTCGTCGACCGAGGCCGAGTGGCGGGACCGGAACAGCGACACGATGATCGCGAGACCCACCACGACCTCGGCGGCGGCGACGACCATCGTGAAGAACGCGACGATCTGGCCGTCGAGATTGCCGTGCATCCGGGAGAAGGCGACGAACGCGAGGTTGCAGGCATTGAGCATCAGCTCGATGCACATGAAGACGACGATCGCGTTCCGCCGGATCAGCACACCCGCCGCGCCGATGGTGAACAGCAGCGCCGCGAGATACAGGTAGTTGACCGGGTTCACTTCGCGACCTCCGATTCGTCCTGGCCGCGCCCGGACTCATGGCCGGACTCACGGCCGAGCCGCTCCGCGGCGCGCTGCTCCAGCGCCTTCAGGTCGGCCATCGCCTCGCTCGACACGTCGCGGATCTGACCGCGCCCGCGCAGCGTCTTGTTGACCGTGAGCTCGGACGGCGTGCCGTCCGGCAGCAGGCCGGCGATGTCGACCGCGTTGTGCCGGGCGTACACACCGGGGGCGGGCAGCGGCGGCAGGTGCTTGCCGCGTACGCGCTCCTCGGACATCTCCCGCTGCGTCTTCGCGCGCTCGGTGCGCTCGCGGTGCGTGAGCACCATCGCGCCGACGGTCGCCGTGATGAGCAGGGCGCCGGTGAGCTCGAAGGCGAAGACGTACTTGGTGAAAATGAGCTCCGCGAGGCCCTCGACGTTGCCGCCGGAGGCGGCGTTGGCCCTGCCGAGCCCGTTGAAGGTGGACAGCGAGGCCTGCCCGATGCCGGCGATCAGCAGGACGCCGAAGCCGAGGCCGCACCCCGCGGCCAGCCAGCGCTGGCCCTTGATCGTCTCCTTCAGGGAGTCCGCGGCCGTGACGCCGACCAGCATGACCACGAAGAGGAACAGCATCATGATCGCGCCGGTGTAGACGACGATCTGGACGACGCCGAGGAAGTACGCGCCGTTGGCGAGGTAGAAGACGGCCAGGATGATCATGGTCCCGGCCAGGCACAGCGCGCTGTGCACCGCCTTCTTCATCAGGATGGTGCACAGGGCCCCGACGACGGCGATCGTGCCCAGCACCCAGAACTGCACGGCCTCGCCGGTCGAAGTGGCCGAGGCGGCAAGCGTGTTCATCCCCCGATCACCTTCTTCGACATCGGCTCGTCCTCGCCGAAGGTCGACGCGGCCTCCTGCGGCCGCTCGCCCCTGCTCAGCGCCACCTGCCGCTCCGTGCCCGGCGCGGCCTCGGTGACCAGGCCCCGGTAGTAGTCCTGCTCGTCCATGCCGGGAAAGACCGAGTGCGGTGCCTCGACCATGCCTTCGTCCAGACCGGCGAGCAGCTGCTCCTTGGTGTAGATCAGCGACTCGCGGCTGCTGTCGGCCAGTTCGAACTCGTTGGTCATCGTCAGCGCGCGGGTGGGGCACGCCTCGATGCACAGGCCGCACAGGATGCAGCGGGCGTAGTTGATCTGGTAGACGCGGCCGTAACGCTCACCCGGGGAGTAACGCTCCTCGTCCGTGTTGTCCGCGCCCTCGACATAGATCGCGTCGGCCGGGCAGGCCCAGGCGCACAGCTCGCACCCGACGCACTTCTCCAGGCCGTCCGGATGGCGGTTGAGCTGGTGCCGCCCGTGGAAGCGCGGCGCTGTCGTCTTCTGCTGCTCCGGGTACTGCTCGGTCAGCCGCTTCTTGAACATGGCCTTGAAGGTCACGCCGAAGCCGGCCACAGGATTCTGGAAATCAGACACCGTCGGCCTCCTTTCCGTCACTTGTAGTGTCCGGCCCACCACTGACAATCAGCTCGCGCTCGTGGCGCGGCCGCCTGCGGGGCACCGGCGGCAGCTCCTGCCCCGGCAGCGGAGGTACCGGGAAGCCGCCCGCCATCGGGTCGAAGGCGGCCGGCTGTGCCGCGTCCTGCGCCGCCTCCTCCTTCTCCTTCTTGTCGCGGAAGATGTCGGCGACGAAGGAGAGGAGCAGGATCGCGACGATCGCTCCGGCGACGTAGAGCACGATGTTCTGGAATTCCATGTTCTCGTTGCGCATCGCGCGCACCGTGGCGACCAGCATCAGCCAGACCACCGAGACCGGGATCAGGACCTTCCAGCCCAGCTTCATCAGCTGGTCGTAGCGCACGCGTGGGAGCGTGCCGCGCAGCCAGATGAAGAAGAACAGCAGCAGCTGGACCTTGACGACGAACCAGAGCAGCGGCCACCAGCCGTGGTTCGCGCCCTCCCAGAAGGTGCTGATCGGGTACGGGGCCCGCCAGCCGCCCAGGAACAGGGTGACCGAGACCGCCGAGACGGTGACCATGTTGACGTACTCGGCCAGCATGAACAGCGCGAACTTGATCGACGAGTACTCGGTGTTGAAGCCGCCGACCAGGTCGCCCTCGGACTCCGGCATGTCGAAGGGGGCGCGGTTCGTCTCGCCCACCATCGTGACGACGTAGATGATGAAGGACACCGGCAGCAGGATGATGAACCAGCGGTCCTCCTGCGCCTCGACGATCGCCGAGGTCGACATCGACCCCGAGTAGAGGAACACCGAGGCGAAGGCCGCGCCCATCGCGATCTCGTACGAGATCATCTGCGCGCAGGAGCGCAGGCCGCCGAGGAGCGGGTACGTCGATCCGGACGACCAGCCCGCGAGCACGATGCCGTAGATGCCGACGGAGGCGACCGCGAGGATGTAGAGCATCGCGATCGGCAGGTCGGTCAGCTGCATCGTGGTGCGCTGTCCGAAGATCGAGACCTCGTTGCCGGCCGGGCCGAACGGGATGACCGCGATGGCCATGAAGGCCGGGATCGCCGCGACGACCGGAGCGAGGACGTAGACCACCTTGTCCGCGCGCTTGACGACCACGTCCTCCTTGAGCATCAGCTTGACGCCGTCCGCGAGGGACTGGAGGAGACCCCAGGGGCCGTGCCGGTTGGGGCCGATGCGCAGCTGCATCCAGGCGACGACCTTGCGCTCCCACACGATGGAGAAGAGCACGGTGACCATCAGGAAGGCGAAGCAGAAGACCGCCTTGACGGCGACGAGCCACCACGGGTCGCGGCCGAACATGGACAGGTCCTCGGCCGCGAGGAACATCGGATTCACGCGATCACCTCCGGTGCGTCGGTGGCGGCGGTGACGGTGGCCGCCGGGCCGATGCGGACGACCTGTCCGGGCACCGCGCCGGTGTCGGAGGCGACTCCTCCGCCCCCCGAGTTCAGCGGCAGCCACACCACGCGGTCCGGCATCGGCGTGACCTGGAGCGGCAGGCGGACCGTTCCGGCGGGGCCCGAGACGGCGAGCAGGTCGCCGTCCTTGACGCCCGTGCTGGCCGCGGTCGCCGCGGAGAGCCGGGCGACGGCCGCGTGGCGGGTGCCCGCGAGGGCTTCGTCGCCGTCCTGGAGACGGCCCTGGTCGAGCAGCAGCCGGTGGCCCGCGAGCACGGCCTCACCGGCGCCGGGGTGCGGCAGCGGGGCGGCGGGCTCGGCCGGGTCGGCGGCGTGGGCTCCGCCCCAGGCGCCGAGGCGGTCCAGTTCGCCGGCGTACGGCGCGTACGTCCGGCAGCGCGAAGTGGCCGTACTTGTCAGCGCCGCCGGCGCGGGCCAGCGCGTCGGCCAGCATGTGCAGCACGCGCGCGTCGCGCGGCGAGCGTGCGCGTCATCTGGTCGGGCTTGAGCGCGGCCTCGAACATCCGGGCCCTGCCCTCCCAGTTGAGGAAGGTGCCGGACTTCTCGGCGACGGCGGCCACCGGAAGGACGACGTCCGCCCGGTCCGTCACCTCGCTGGGCCGCAGCTCCAGGGAGACGACGAAACCGGCCTGGTCGAGAGCCTCACGCGCGCGCGGCGGGTCGGGGAGGTCCGCGACCTCGACGCCTTCGACGAGCAGGGCGGCCAGTTCACCGGTGGCCACGGCCTCGAGGATCTGGCCGGTGTCGCGCCCGTAACGGCCCGGCAGTTCGGCCACGCCCCAGAGGGACGCCACCTCGTCCCGCGCCCGCGGGTCGGTGGCCGGGCGGCCGCCGGGCAGCAGCGAGGGCAGCGCGCCCGCCTCGACGGCGCCGCTCTCGCCCGCCCGGCGCGGGATCCACACCAGGGAAGCGCCGGTCGCGGTGGCGGCCGCACGGCGGCGGTGTACGCGCCGGGCACGGCGGCCAGCCGCTCGCCGAGACGATCACGGCGCCCTCGCCGCGCAGCGCTTCGGCGGCGGCGTTCCCGTCGGTGCCGAGTTCGGTGCGGTCCGTGATCGCGTCGAGCCACTCGGGTTCGGTGCCGGGGGCCGCGGGGAGCAGCGTGCCGCCCGCCTTCGTCAGGCCGCGGGTGGCGTGCGTGGCGACGGCGAAGGTGCGCTGGCCGTGCTTGCGGTGGGCCTTGCGCAGCCGCAGGAAGACGCCGGGCGCCTCCTCCTCGGACTCGATGCCGACGAGCAGGACGGCGGGCGCCTTCTCCAGCGCCGTGTACGTCGTCCCCGTACCGTCGAGATCACGTCCGCGTCCGGCGACCCGGGACGCCAGGAAGTCGGCCTCCTCGCTGCTGTGCACACGCGCGCGGAAGTCGATGTCGTTGGTGTCGAGGGCGACGCGGGCGAACTTGGCGTACGCGTACGCGTCTTCGACGGTGAGCCGGCCGCCGGTCAGGACACCGGCCCGTCCGCGCGCCGCCGAGAGCCCCCGGGCCGCCGCTTCGAGCGCCTCGGGCCAGCTCGCCGGCTCCAGTACGCCCGCTTCGCTCCGTACGAGCGGAGTGGTGAGCCGGTCGGGACGCTGGGCGTAACGGAAGCCGAAGCGCCCCTTGTCGCAGATCCACTCCTCGTTGACCTCGGGGTCGTCGGCCGCCAGGCGCCGCATGACCTTGCCGCGCCGGTGGTCGGTGCGGGTCGCGCAGCCGCCCGCGCAGTGCTCGCAGACGGACGGCGACGACACGAGGTCGAAGGGGCGCGAGCGGAAGCGGTACGCCGCCGAGGTCAGCGCGCCCACCGGGCAGATCTGGATGGTGTTCCCGGAGAAGTACGACTGGAAGGGGTCGCCCTCGCCGGTGCCGACCTGCTGGAGCGCGCCGCGCTCGATCAGCTCGATCATCGGGTCGCCCGCGATCTGGTTGGAGAAGCGGGTGCAGCGCGCGCACAGCACGCACCGCTCGCGGTCGAGCAGCACCTGGGTGGAGATGGGGACGGGCTTCTCGTACGTCCGCTTCTTCTTGTCGAAGCGGGAGTCCGGGTCGCCGTGGGACATGGCCTGGTTCTGGAGCGGGCACTCGCCGCCCTTGTCGCAGACCGGGCAGTCCAGCGGGTGGTTGATCAGCAGCAGTTCCATCACACCGCGCTGCGCCTTGTCGGCGACCGGCGAGGTGAGCTGGGACTTGACGACCATGCCGTCGGTGCAGGTGATCGTGCACGACGCCATGGGCTTGCGCTGGCCCTCGACCTCGACGATGCACTGGCGGCAGGCGCCGGCCGGGTCGAGTGCCGGGTGGTCGCAGAAGCGCGGGATCTCGATGCCGAGCAGCTCGGCGGCGCGGATGACCAGCGTCCCCTTGGGGACGGAGACCGGAATGCCGTCGATGGTCAGCGAGACCGTGTTTTCGGGGGCTTGGGGCGGTCCCGCCGCCTCGCCGCCTCCGGAGGGAGCACTTGTCGTGACGGTCATGCGTTCACCTCCGTGGGGTGGGCGGGCTTGTCGGCCCATACGGTCGACTTGGCCGGGTCGAAGGGGCAGCCCTTGCCGGTGATGTGCTGCTCGTACTCCTCGCGGAAGTACTTGAGCGAGGAGAAGATCGGGGACGCGGCGCCGTCGCCGAGGGCGCAGAAGGACTTGCCGTTGATGTTGTCGGCGATGTCGTTCAGCTTGTCGAGGTCGCTCATGCGGCCCTTGCCGGCCTCGATGTCGCGCAGCAGCTGCACGAGCCAGTACGTCCCTTCGCGGCAGGGCGTGCACTTGCCGCAGGACTCGTGGGCGTAGAACTCGGTCCAGCGGGTCACGGCCCGCACCACGCACGTCGTCTCGTCGAAGCACTGGAGTGCCTTGGTGCCGAGCATCGAACCCGCCGCGCCCACGCCCTCGTAGTCGAGCGGGACGTCGAGGTGCTCGTCGGTGAACATCGGCGTCGACGAGCCGCCGGGCGTCCAGAACTTCAGCCGGTGGCCGGCGCGGATGCCGCCGCTCATGTCGAGCAGCTGGCGCAGCGTGATGCCGAGCGGGGCCTCGTACTGGCCGGGGCTGGTGACGTGGCCGCTCAGCGAGTACAGCGTGAAGCCCGGGGACTTCTCGCTGCCCATCGAACGGAACCAGTCCTTGCCCTTGTTGAGGATCGCGGGAACGGACGCGATGGACTCGACGTTGTTCACCACAGTGGGACACGCGTAAAGACCCGCGACCGCAGGGAAGGGGGGACGGAGCCGGGGCTGGCCTCGCCGGCCTTCGAGCGAGTCGAGCAGCGCGGTCTCCTCACCGCAGATGTACGCGCCCGCGCCCGCGTGCACGGTGAGTTCGAGGTCGAGACCGCTGCCCAGGATGTTCTCGCCGAGGTAGCCCGCCGCGTATGCCTCGCGTACGGCCTCGTGCAGCCTGCGCAGTACGGGGACGACCTCGCCGCGCAGGTAGATGAACGCGTGGTTCGACCGGATCGCGTAGCAGGCGATCACGATGCCCTCGATGAGGGAGTGCGGGTTCGCGAAGAGGAGCGGGATGTCCTTGCAGGTCCCGGGCTCCGACTCGTCGGCGTTGACGACCAGGTAGTGCGGCTTGCCGTCGCCCTGCGGGATGAACTGCCACTTCATGCCGGTGGGGAAGCCGGCGCCGCCGCGGCCGCGCAGACCGGAGTCCTTGACGTACGCGATGAGGTCGTCCGGCGACATGGCGAGGGCCTTGCGCAGGCCCTCGTACCCCTCGTGCCGCCGGTAGGTGTCCAGGGTCCAGGACTTCGGCTCGTCCCAGAACGCCGACAGGACGGGCGAGAGCAGCTTCTCCGGGCTGGTCTCTCCCCCGGTCTCCGGCCGGGAGGTGCCCCCGTATTGGGTGGACAAGGTCATCACTCCCCCTCCTCGGCTTCCGGTCCGGCCGGGTGAGCGGGGTCGGACGCCGAGGTCTGCTGCGGAGCGTCGTGCGAGCTGAGGTGCTCGGACGGCGAAGGATCGTGCGGCGGCCCGCCCTGCTGGGCCTCCCCGCGCGGGTGGACCACACGGTGCTGCGGTGCCTCGCCCTTGGCGAGCCTGAGGCCGATGAGCGAGGCGGGTCCGGCGCGCCCGTGGCCTCGACGGCGCCGGGGCGCCGGTCGGGGAAGCCGGCCAGGATGCGGGCGGTCTCCTTGTACGTGCACAGGGGCGCGCCGCGGGTGGGCCGGACGGGCCGCCCGGCCCGCAGGTCGTCGACGAGCCGCTTGGCGGATTCGGGCGTCTGGTCGTCGAAGAACTCCCAGTTGACCATCACCACGGGCGCGAAGTCGCAGGCCGCGTTGCACTCGATGTGTTCGAGGGTGACCTTGCCGTCCTCGGTCGTCTCGTTGTTGCCGACGCCGAGGTGCTGCTTGAGTTCGTCGAAGATGGCGTCGCCGCCCATCACCGCGCACAGCGTGTTGGTGCAGACGCCCACCTGGTAGTCGCCGCTCGGCTTGCGCCGGTACATCGAGTAGAAGGTGGAGACGGCGGTGACCTCGGCGGTGGTCAGGCCCAGTGTCTCGGCGCAGAAGCGGACGCCGGTGCGGGTGACGTGGCCCTCCTCCGACTGCACGAGGTGCAGCAGCGGCAGCAGGGCGGACCGGCTGTCGGGGTAGCGGGCGATCACCTCCCTGGCGTCCGCGTCGAGCCGGGCGCGCACGTCGGCCGGGTAGTCGGGAGCGGGGAGCTGCGGCATCCCCAAAGACACCTCTTGATTTGCTGGTGTGGCTGTCACCGGTCGACGCCTCCCATCACGGGGTCGATGGACGCGACGGCGACGATGACGTCGGCGACCTGGCCGCCCTCGCACATCGCCGCCATGGCCTGCAGGTTGGTGAAGGACGGGTCGCGGAAGTGGACCCGGTAGGGGCGGGTGCCGCCGTCGGAGACGACGTGCACGCCCAGCTCGCCCCTGGGCGACTCGACGGTGACGTACGTCTGTCCGGCCGGGACCCGGAAGCCCTCGGTCACCAGCTTGAAGTGGTGGATCAGGGCCTCCATGGAGGTGCCCATGATCTTCTTGATGTGGTCGAGCGAGTTGCCGAGGCCGTCCGGCCCGAGCGCGAGCTGCGCGGGCCAGGCGATCTTCTTGTCGGCGACCATCACGTCGCCCGGCTCCCGGAGCCGGTCCAGGCACTGCTCGACGATCCGCAGCGACTGCCGCATCTCTTCGAGCCGGATCAGGAAGCGGCCGTAGGAGTCGCAGGTGTCGGCGGTCGGCACCTCGAAGTCGTACGTCTCGTAGCCGCAGTAGGGGTCGGTCTTGCGCACGTCGTGCGGCAGGCCGGCCGAGCGCAGGACCGGTCCGGTCACGCCGAGCGCCATGCAGCCGGTGAGGTCGAGGTACCCGACGTCCTGCATGCGGGCCTTGAAGATCGGGTTGCCGGTGGCGAGCTTGTCGTACTCCGGCAGGTTCTTCTTCATGGTCTTCACGAGCTCGCGCAGCTGGTCCATCGCGCCCGGGGGCAGGTCCTGGGCCAGGCCGCCGGGGCGGATGAACGCGTGGTTCATGCGCAGGCCGGTGATCAGCTCGAAGGCATCGAGAATCAGTTCACGATCACGGAACCCGTAGATCATGATCGTGGTCGCACCCAGCTCCATGCCGCCGGTGGCGATGCACACGAGGTGCGAGGAGAGCCGGTTGAGCTCCATCAGCATCACGCGGATGACACTGGCCCGGTCCGGGATCTGCTCCTCGATGCCGAGCAGCTTCTCGACGCCCAGGCAGTACGCCGCCTCGTTGAAGAACGGCGTCAGGTAGTCCATGCGCGTGACGAGGGTCGTGCCCTGCGTCCAGTTGCGGTACTCGGCGCTCTTCTCGATGCCGGTGTGCAGGTAACCGATGCCGCAGCGGGCCTCGGTGACCGTCTCGCCGTCGATTTCGAGGATGAGCCGGAGCACGCCGTGCGTCGACGGGTGCTGCGGGCCCATGTTGACGACGATGCGCTCGTCGTCGGCCCTGGTCGCCGCCTGGACGACCTCGTCCCAGTCGCCGCCGGTGACGGTGTAGACGGGACCTTCGGTGGTCTCGCGCGCTGACGCGGGTGGAGTGGTCACGAGTACGACCTCCGCTGGTCCGGAGCCGGGATCTGGGCGCCCTTGTACTCGACGGGGATGCCGCCGAGCGGGTAGTCCTTGCGCTGCGGGAAGCCCTGCCAGTCGTCCGGCATCATGATCCGGGTGAGGGCGGGGTGCCCGTCGAAGACGAGGCCGAAGAAGTCGTACGTCTCGCGCTCGTGCCAGTCGTTGGTCGGGTAGACCGAGACCAGCGAGGGAACGTGCGGATCGCTGTCCGGCGCGCTCACTTCGAGGCGGATCAGCCGGCCGTGGGTGAGCGAGCGCAGGTGGTAGACGGCGTGCAGCTCGCGGCCCTTGTCCTCCAGGTAGTGGACCCCGCTGACGCCCGTGCAGAGCTCGAAGCGCAGGGCCGGGTCGTCACGCAGCGTCTTCGCCACCTGCACCAGGTGTTCGCGGGCGATGTGGAAGGTGATCTCGCCGCGGTCGACGACGGTCTTCTCGATGGCGTTGTCCGGGAGGAGGTCCTGCTCCTCCAGGGCGCCTTCGAGCTCGTCCGCGACCTCGTCGAACCACCCGCCGTACGGCCGCGGGCTGGCACCGGGCAGCGTGACGACGCGCACGAGACCGCCGTAGCCGCTCGTGTCGCCGCCGTTCTTGGCGCCGAACATGCCCCTGCGTACGCCGATGACCTCGGCGGTGTCCTCGCGCTGGGCGGGGAGGCCGCCGTCCTCAGGGACGCCGTTGTTCTGCTCGCTCACCGCAGCAGCCCCTTCATCTCAATGGTGGGGAGCGCCTTGAGGGCCGCTTCCTCCGCCTCGCGGGCCGCTTCTTCCTGGTTCACCCCGAGCTTGGAGTTCTGAATCTTCTGGTGCAGCTTCAGAATCGAGTCGATCAGCATCTCGGGGCGGGGCGGGCAACCGGGCAGGTAGATGTCGACGGGAACAATGTGATCGACACCCTGCACAATTGCGTAGTTATTGAACATTCCGCCTGAAGAGGCGCAAACACCCATGGAAATGACCCACTTGGGGTTCGGCATCTGGTCGTAGACCTGCCGCAGCACCGGCGCCATCTTCTGGCTGACCCGGCCCGCCACGATCATCAGGTCGGCCTGGCGCGGCGAGCCGCGGAACACCTCCATGCCGAAGCGGGCCAGGTCGTAACGGCCCGCGCCCGTCGTCATCATCTCGATGGCGCAGCAGGCGAGGCCGAAGGTCGCGGGGAAGACGGAGGATTTCCGCACCCAGCCCGCGGCCTGTTCGACGGTGGTCAGCAGAAAGCCGCTGGGCAGCTTCTCTTCGAGTCCCATTGGTGACCCCTCAGCCCCTCAGTCCCATTCCAGGCCGCCGCGCCGCCATACGTACGCGTAGGCAACGAAGACGGTGAGCACGAAGAGCAGCATCTCGACGAGCCCGAAAAGCCCCAGGGCGTCGAAGGAGACGGCCCAGGGATAGAGGAAGACGATCTCGATGTCGAAGATGATGAAGAGCATCGCCGTCAGGTAGTACTTGATCGGGAAGCGGCCGCCTCCGGCGGGCGTGGGTGTCGGCTCGATGCCGCACTCGTACGCTTCAAGCTTTGCCCGGTTGTAGCGCTTTGGGCCGATAAGCGTGGCCATGACCACGGAAAAGATCGCAAACCCTGCCCCGAGGGCGCCGAGCACGAGGATGGGCGCGTAGGCATTCACGCTCCTCGCTCCTTCCAGTCGTCCTTGACCGTTGGACCGCACCGGAGCTTGCGTTTTCCACCGCCTCCGCGATCTTCGCCACGCGAAGATCACGTACATGTGAGGCAGTTCACAAACCCGGCTGCTTCGCATCCTATGCCTGCCGGTCTGTGATCTGCGACACGGGGTGCGACAACGTCTTTGTGATCTCCAACACCCGACGAAGGATCATGAAGTCGGATGAGCGGTGATCTTTGTACGCGAAGCACACGACTGGTCACGAGCCGTGACAAGTGAGGGTGTTACCGCTGGTCGGAGGCGTATTGCGCTATCAAGACAGGCGCGCGCAGGCAAATTCGCAATGGACGGCACCGGGTGATAGAGGACGCACTCACCCCGGCGGGGGAGCTTCGCGTACGAATGTGGACGCGTGCGCGCGTTCACGAGCGCCGACGGCGCCCCGGGGGCGCCCGATCTGTGACCTGCGTCACGCCCGCCCGGCTTCCATACAAGCGGGCTTGGCCAACAGTGTGAACGGATGGTAGGCGCCCGGCAATTGGGACGTATTGCGGAAAGCCCATGATCACAGGCTTGATCACGCATGCCCGTATTGCCCGTTACGGCGTCAATAAAGCCCGAGCGGCGCCCGATTCGGGCCGCTGTGACGCAACTGTGGCGCACCCCACCTTTCTTGAAGGGAACCGCGAACCCCTGATAGCGGTTGTCCCATGTCCCTCACCGCTCACATACCCAGCCACCGGAAACCCCGCCGCAGCGCCTCCAAGGTCGCGCTCCGTGCCGGAGTTGCCGGTGGCGTCCTCAGCACCATCGCGGTGGCCGGTGCTGCCGGGCCGGCGAATGCCGAGCCGGTGACCGCGACCCTCGAGATGCCCACGATCACCGCGGACCTGGCGACCACCGTCGCCGTCTCCGCCGAGGCCACCCAGCAGGTCGCGCACGCCTACGACCTCCAGGCCCAGCAGGACGCCGCCGCCGAGAAGGCCGCGAAGACCGCCAAGAAGGCCAAGGCGGACGCCGAACGCAAGGCCGAGGCCGAGCGGAAGGCCGAAGAGGCCGCCAAGAAGAAGGCCGCGGAGGAAGCAGCCGCCAAGGAAGCGGCCGCCGAGAAGGCCGAGCAGGAGCGCGCCTCGCGCACCGCGGAGCGCACGACGCTCAGCGCCTCCGCCGGTGACTCCGGCGTCTCCGTCGGTTCCTCCGACTCCTCCTCGTCCTCGTCGTCCTCCACCGCCACGGGCAGCGCGGCGGCCGTGGTCGCCTTCGCGCGCGCCCAGGTCGGCGACGCGTACGTCTCCGGCGGCACCGGCCCCAACTCGTGGGACTGCTCCGGCCTCACCCAGGCCGCGTTCCGCTCGATCGGCGTCGACCTGCCGCGCGTCTCGCAGGCCCAGTCGACCGCGGGCATCCAGGTCGGCCTGGACAACCTCCAGCCGGGCGACATCCTCTACTGGGGCGGCGCGGGCAGCGCGTACCACGTGGGCATCTACGTGGGCGGCGGCAACTTCGTCGGCGCGCAGAACTCCGGTACCGGCGTGGTCGAGCGTCCCCTGTCGTACGACATGCCGACCGGCGCGGTCCGCGTGCTCTGAGCGGTCTCCGCATCTTCTCCACGACGGCCCTCCGTCGTACGTCCGACCGCCGGCCACCCGTCGTCCGACGTCGCTCAGCCCTTGCGGAACAACTCGTCGAGGCGCGCGTAGCTGTCCCCGCCGTTCCCCTCCTCGACGGCCCGCTCGATCAACGCCTGCGACAGCTCGGGCAGCCGCCCGTCGACGCCGCGGTCCCTCCCCGCGTGGACCAGGTGCGCGATCGCCACGCGCTGCACGTCGAGAGTGGCGTCGTCGCCCGGGTAGTGGCCGGCGTCCACCTGCCCGGCGTACGTCCCCATGAAGCCCGTCACCGCGCTCAGCCAGCGGATGGCGACCGGGGTGAACGCCGTCGCGGCCACGCCGTCGGCGCCCGCCAGGGCCGTGGCGTGCAGCCAGCCGCTCAGCGTCGCCCACATCAGGTCGAGCAGCGCCAGGTCGTAGAGCGAGGCGACGCCGGGGTCGTCGCCGAGGTCGACGGGGTCGCCCAGGGCGGCCAGGGTGTCCCGGTGGGCGGCGAAGGCGGCGGGTGAGCCGCTGTAGAGGAACATGCTCGCCCGGTCGCCGACCCCGGGCGGCGTCGACATGATGGCGCCGTCGAGGTAGCCGAAGCCGTGCCCGGCCGCCCAGGACGCCGTCCGCCTGGCCTGCTCGGGCGAGCCGGTGGTGAGGTTGACGACCGTACGGCCCGCGAGCGACCCGGCCACCGGCTCCAGCAGTTCCCGTACGGCGTCGTAGTCGAGCACGCAGACCACCACGACCCCGGCGCCCGTCACGGCGTCGCCGGGCGTCGCCGCGCGCACGGCGCCCCGGGCGACGAGCGGGTCCGCCTTGGCCGGGGTGCGGTTCCAGACGGTCGTGGGGTGGCCGGCGGCGAGGAAAGCGTCCGCCAGCGCCGTCCCCATCTGTCCCAGGCCGAGGACCGTGACGTTTTCCCGGTTCATTGTCGTATCTCCCAAATGCGCAGTGTGTATTGCTTCTTGGCGAGATCAACCCTCGCAGCGCCCGGCGTCCGCCGACAGTGGCAGGAGTGCCTCCCTCCGCAAAATTCCTGCCGTACGCTCGCCCGCATGCACACCGTCGCCATAGCCGTGGCCGAGGACGCGGGCATCTCCCCCTGGGAACTGCACGAACTGTCGATCGCCTGCGCGGTCTTCGGCGTCCCGCAGCCCGATCTCGCCGACCCCTGGTACGACCTGCGCCTGTGCGGTACGCGCAAGAGCGCTCCCAGCACCGGCTTCTCCCTCTCGACTCCGCACGGACTCGACGCGCTCGCCGGGGCGGACACCGTGATCGTGCCCTCGGTCCCCGACCCGTGCGTCGAGGACGGCCAGGACGTGCCGCCCGAACTCGTCGACGCGCTGCGCGCGCCGCCGGCTCCGGGGCCCGCATGGTGTCCCTGTGCACCGGCGCGTTCGCGCTCGCCGCGGCCGGACTGCTCGACGGCCGCCGCGCCACCGCCCACTGGCAGCACACGGCGGCGCTCGCCGAGCGCTACCCGAAGGTCCTGGTCGACGACTCCGTCCTCTACACCGACGACGGCAACGTCCTCACCAGCGCCGGAGCCGCCGCCGGCCTCGATCTCTGCCTGCACCTGGTCCGCCGCGACTTCGGGGCCCGGGTCGCGGGCCAGCTGGCCCGCCGCCTGGTCGTCCCCGCCCACCGCACGGGCGGACAGGCCCAGTTCATCGACCATCCCGTCCCCGAGACCGACGACGACAACCTCGGCCCGGCTCTCCAGTGGGCGGCGGCCCGCCTCCACGAGCCGCTCACCGTCGACGACATGGCCCGCCGCGCCCGCATGAGCCCGCGCACCTTCTACCGCCGCCTCCAGGCGTCCACCGGCACCACCCCGCTCCAGTGGCTGCTGGGCCGCCGCCTGGCCCACGCCCAGTCGCTCCTCGAATCGACCGACCTGCCGATCGACCGCATCGGCGAGGAGAGCGGCCTCGGCACGGCGGCCAACCTGCGCCGCCACTTCACCCGCCAGGTCGGGGTCTCCCCCAGCGACTACCGGCGCAGCTTCAGGACGACGCGCACCTCACCGTGATCGCCCCCGGCGCCGTCCGAAGCCTGACGTTTGTCATGTGTTCCTGTGCAGAAGATCGTGCTGCGGGCGGAGGGCGAGCCGCAGCGGTGCGACGAGGATGGGGAAATCGAACACCCACCGTGCACGAGTGACGAAACAGGAGTGACCATGCCCCTCGCCCGCGCCAACGCCCCCCGCCCGGAGCACCGGAGACTCCGCCTGGCCGCGGTGGCCACGGCCGCCGTCCTGTCGCTCGGGGCCGTGCCGCGCAGGCGGCCGAGCCCCGCGGCGACCGCTCCCCGCCGCCACCGGGTCCGGCTCGTCCGCCGCGCCGTTCGCCGGGCCCGGGCGCGGACTTGACCGGGCAGCCCTCCGGAGCTCGCTCGCGGCATTCCACGAAGCCGGTATGTACGGGGCCTATTCCGCGGTCCGCGACGGCTCCGAGCAGTGGCGGGGAGCCGCCGGGCTGGCCGACGTGGACACCGAGCGCCGGATGCGCCCCGACTTCGAGCACCGGATCGGCAGCATCACCAAGACCTTCACCGCGGTGGCCGTCCTCCAGCAGGTCCACAAGGGCCGCATCGAGCTCGACGCACCGATCGGACGCTACCTGCCCGAGCTGATACCCGGCGAGCGGGGACGCGAGGTGACGGTGCGTATGCTGCTCAACCACACCAGCGGCATCCCCGATTACGTACTCCCCGCCTTCCCCGGCCTGACCGTGGACCCGGGCAAGGAGCTCGACGAGAACCGCTTCCGCCGTCTGCAACCGGAGCAGCTCGTCCGTCTCGGGCTCGCGGCGCCGCCGGTCGCCGAGCGCGGCACGCACTCCTACGCGAACACCAACTACGTCATCGCCGGACTGCTGTTGCAGAAGGTCACGGGCGAGGACCCGGAAACGTACATCACCCGCAACGTCATCCGTAAGGCCGGGCTGCGGCACACCTACTTCCCGAGCTCGCCCTACATATCCGGGCCGCACGCCAGGATGTACGAATCGATGTACGGCTACATCGAGCCGGCCCGCGACTACAGCGTCTACGACATGTCCTGGGCGGGCACGGCCGGAGCGATGATCTCGACGATGCGGGACCTCAACGACTTCTACCGCCAGCTGCTGGGCGGCAAGCTGCTCGGCCCCGCCGAACTGCGCGCCATGAAGACCACCGTCCCGGCCTACGAGCCCGATCCGGGCCAGGACGTCGCGATGCGCTACGGCCTGGGCATCTACACCCTGCGCATGCCCAGCGGCGGCTGGTACTGGGGCCACGACGGCGGCGTCTTCGGGGCCGGGACCTGGGCGCTCTCCACCGAGAACGGCCGCAGGCAGGTCGCCGTCGGCTACAACCTCATGAAGTACGAGCGGTTCGACGAGCAGAACAAGCCGAAGCCGGACCCGATAGGGGCGGCGCTGTTCTCGTACGTCGACGGAGCGCTCAGCGGCGGGCCGGGCAAGCCCTCGACGTCCCTCCGCCAGTCGGCGCCCGGATCCCTGCCCCCGCTCCGGTCCCTGGTCACGCCCGAGCAGTTGCGCTGACAGCCCCCGGCCGGGTTCTGTGCCGTGCGGCCGGGTGGTGACTTCCGTGTGCCGGGGTAAAAGAAAGAACGGAACCGACCGATCCAGCACCCGCACGAAGGACTCGAAGATGACGGACGACGCCTACCTGTTTCTCGCGGACGCCTCGGCCAGGCACCTGGGGGTGGCGTTGTCCGTCGTCGGTGACCTCGAATGCCTGGAGACCTCCGCCGTGCAGGCGTGGTTCGACGCCCAGGGCGTCACGGCGCACCAGGAGCACGTGCGGGTACTGCCGCCCGAGGAGAACGGTTTCGTCCCCGAGGGAGCCGAACGGCTGCCGGTCCCGCTCAGCGAGGAGGAGCTCGAACGCGTCCGGCGGGCCGGTGCTCCGGAGGCGACGGCCCGCCTCGAGGAGGAACTCCTGGCTTTCCGCGACTGCGCCGACGGGCGGGACGCGTTGCTCGGCAAGGCCCTGGCGGCCGGTGTCCCGCCGCACCGCATCGTGGAACTGACCGGGGTGGACCCCGCCACGCTGGCGGCGGCCACCGAAGCCTGAGCCCGGCACCGGCACCGGCACCAGCACCGGCGCCTCGTCCGTCCAGCCGGCCGTGTCCGTCCCCCGGGCCCGCCCCGCACACGAACGAGGCGGCGTACTCCGACGCGGTTTCGGGGTACGCGCCCCGGGCGCCGGGAGCTGCGGGGGCCCGCGCGCTCATGGCGGCTGCTTCGGGCCGCGGTCGCACTTCGGCGTAGGCCTGCCGCAGCGTGTGGCCGGGTGGACCCGGCCGTCCACGGCGGCGGGCGCCGCCCAGCTTGCGCACCCCGGCGCTGCCGACCCACTCGCCCCGCTCGTCGTGCACGCGCATCGTCACCCCGGTGAAACCGGACTCGACCATCTCCTCGATGGCCTTCTGCAGCTCCGGGCGGTCCTGGTCGGCAAGAGTGCTGGACATGGTGGTGTGCTCCTTCAGAACTGTTACGGAATTCGACTGGACGGACGGGATCACGGACGGGATCTCCGCGGGGTGCCCCTCTCAGAGGCTGCGGGCGGTGATGTCGCCGTAGGCGGTGGTCGCGTGGATGTTCAGGCCGGCGGCGGCGCCGTCGGTGTTCTTGAGCGCGTTGTGGATCCGGCCGTAGGCGGTGCCGGCGTCCAGGGAGGCGGAGACTCCGCGGGCGGCGCCGACCGAGATCTCGCCGGACTCGGTGCGCAGTGTGACCGTCCCGCGCACGGCCTCGGTGATGCGGAGGTCGCCCTTCTGGGTGCTGATCTCCGCGGGGCCGCCCAGGCGGCCGATCGAGACGTCGCCGTCGAGGAGGGCGAGACGGGCGCTCGCGGTCTCGTCGAGCTTGACCGTGGCCTGCGCGCCCTCGAAGGCGACGTCGCCGAGCCGTCCGACGCCCCGGAACTCGGCGCCGGCCACCTTCGCTTCGACGCGGGAGCCGGCGGGCAGCTGGATGGTCACCTCGACGGATCCGGAGTGGCCGAGGATCCGGTTCTTGGCCGGTGCGGCCCCGATCCGCAGGACACCGTCGCCGTATTCGACCGTGGTCTGCTCCGCCGCCTTCACGTCGCGGCTCTTGGCGGCGTCCGCGGGCAGGACCTCGACCGTGGTGTCGGTGCGGTCGGCGGCGATGAACCGGATGCGTCCCGCGGGGATGTCGAGGACGGCGGAGACCGGGGCGGGGGTGGCGAACTTCTGCATGGCGCGCTCCTTGGGTTCGTTGTTTCCGATGACCAAAACGCTACGTTGCATTCAAAGTTCCGGCAATAACTTCGTTGCACGTAAACCCAATAACACCAGGTAAGAGCCGAGAAATCGTTGCAACGATCCTGACCGTAATGCAACAGCCCTCATCCTGCTCGTTGCAATGGATTGAAGGCGAACGCTATGCTGGCGACACCACGGACCACGAAGGAGACCGCGATGCCGGGAGGCAGACTCACCCAGCAGGAACGCCAGCAGATCGCGCTGGGACTGGCCGACGGGCTCGCCTATGCGGAGATCGCCAGACGCCTCGACCGCCCCACCTCGACGATCACGCGCGAGGTGATGCGCAACGGCGGCCCCACCACCTACCGCGCCGACCTCGCCCACCGCGCCACCGAACGCCGCACCCACCGGCGCGGGCAGGCCGCGCCCCGGGGGCCGGAGGCGCCCCCGCAGCCCTACGGACTCGACGCCGAGGCGGTGCGCGAGTACGAGGAGACGTTCACCACCGTCCTCATGGCTTCGGGCATGCCCAAGATGATGTCCCGGGTGATGGCCTGCCTCACCCTCAGCGACCCGGCAGCCTCACCGCGTCCGAACTCGTCCAGCGCCTCCAGGTCAGCCCGGCGTCCGTCTCCAAAGCGATCGCGTTCCTGGAGAGCCAGAGCTTCGTCCGCCGAGAACGCGACGAACGCCGCCGCGAGCGCTACGTCGTCGACGACGACATCTGGTACCAGTCGACGATCGCCAGCGCCCGGTCCCTCGTCCAGGTCATAGAGACCGCACGGCAGGGCGTCGGCGTCCTCGGCCCCGGCACCCCGGCCGCCGCCCGCCTGGAGAACGTCGCCCGCTTCCTCGACTTCGTCTCCGAGAGCACCATCCGGGCCGCGGAGCAGGCCCGCGAAGTCCTCCACACGAAACCCGGAACGCCCTCGGACAGCACCGCCTGAGCCACGTCCGGCCGGGACGGCTCAGGGCGCCGGGCGGAGTCTGTGCGTACGGAGGGCTTCCCGGAGCCGGGCCGCCTTTCCGTGTACGACGTCGGCCGGGAGGCCGTCGTCCTGGCGTACGCACGGCTCGCTGCGGCAGATCCGGCACAGGCCGCCGGGCAGGGATTCCGGCGTACCGGGGGCGTGGCAGTCCGTGCACTCCATGACGTACCGGCCCTGGGCGGGGGCCGGGGGCACCGGCGGCAGCTTCGTGATCAGCCGGCTCTGTACGAAGCCGAACGGGTGCCGGACGGGGTCGGGCAGCATCGCGGCGACGGCCCGCACGAGCTGCGCCTCGGTGGCGCCCCGCCGGAACCAGTCCCCGGCCAGAGCGGCCAGCGCCTCGCACTCCACTGCGGACAGGGCGAGTTGGGGATGGCTGTGCACGAGCCGGGCGAGGGCGTCGCGGCCACGCGCGTCGGGTTCCCGCGCGGGCGCGGGGTCGGCCGTCCCGGACTGCGGAAACGTCACCGCTCGAGGAACGCGGCCCACCAGGCGTCGGGGCGCGCGGTGCGGGTGAAATAGGTGCGGTAGACCCACCGCGCGCCTTCCGCGTCCTGCACGTCCCGGCGTACGCGCCGCAGGTGCCCGGCCTCGGAGAGCCTGCGCAGTGCGGTGCCGACGGCGCACTGGCCGAAGTCGTCCAGCTCCCTGGCCAGCGTCTTGATCGAGATGTCGGCGCCGTCGGGCAGCCGGTCGATGTACCCGGCGATCGCCGCTTCACGCTTGGGCAAGTGTGCGAAGTCCCGTCCGCGACGGGGCTCTTGGTCGGGCGCGGACCGCTTCCCGAATCCGGGCTTGGCCATCGGATGGGCGGGCGCGTGCAGGGCGGCGCGGCTAAGCTGCTGAACAGCCATGAGATCGGCTCCACGATCTTGTTGGTCAGACCCCCGTGTGGTGCTGGTAACACCGCATGGGGGTCGTTTGCTGTGCCGCACGCTACACGGCAACAGCTCTGTGTGGCGACCTGATCACAAAAAGTCATCTGCGCCGGTACGCCGGTCAGTTGGCGCACCACAGGGAGGATGGGTGGGAGGAATCCCCACCCACCATTCCCAGCAAAAGGCGCTCGCACCTCGCTTCCCGAAGCTCAAGCGTCGTCCCGGCAGCGAGGGCAGCGGCACGGCGGGTACTCCATCGACCCGGGCGGCAGCTCCGCCCCCTCCGCCGGCTCCCCGGCCGCGTCGAGCCGGAGGACGCCGTCCGTTCCGTAGTCCGCCATCAGCTCCGCGAGCTGCGCCGCGCCTCGCTCCTCCGTGGTGCGTTCATCCCTGCCCCTTGCCTCGTTCGATCCGTCGCTTTCCGTGTCCGATCGTTGCGCTGTGTGCATACGATGGCTAGGGGACAGCGGGCAACAACGGCGTTGAAACGCAGGGGAGTCCAGTGGTGAGCAAGCCAAACAAAGGCCTGAGCTTCGCTCAGGGCAAGGTCGGGTGGCCGTTCTTCGGCTCCGAACTCAAGCGACAGCGAGAAGCGGTAGCGCTCACCCAGCAGCAGCTCGGGGAACGGGTCTACGTCTCGGGGACGTACATCGGCCAGATCGAGGCCGCCGTCCGCAAGCCCCAGCTCGACCTCGCGCAGCGCATCGACAGCGAGCTGGGGACGGACGGACTGCTCACCCGCATGTGCAGGGAGCTCATCGACAGCAGCCCGCACGCCCCCTATTTCGCGGACGCGGCGGCACTTGAGGTCGAAGCCCTCACCATCAGCGAGTACGCGCCCACTCGGATTCCTGGTCTGCTCCAGACCGAGGAATACGCGCGTGCTCTGATGGCACCGTCCGCATCGCTTCTGCTGGACAGCGCCCTGGTGGAGACTCGGATCAGGGCTAGGACTGACCGTGCGGCCCTGCTCGATGAGCCAACAAAGCCCGTGTTGTGGGTAGTGCTGCACGAGACTGTCCTCCGGGTGCCCGTGGGTGGGCAGGCGCTCCTGGCTCGCCAGCTGACGCACCTCGCGAGCCTGGTTCGCCGCGAGCGCATCCTGGTTCAGGTACTTCCGTTCAGTGCAAATGCGCACGCCGCAAGCGGCAGCATGTTCGTGCTGATGACCTTCGAGGACGCACCACCCGTCGCTTACTCGGAAGGGCAGTACTCGGGGCAGCTGTTGGACTCTCCCGCGCTGGTCGCGAAGTATCAGCTGACCTACGATCTGATCCGGGCCGCCGCGCTGTCACCGGAGGCGTCCCTGGCCCTGATCGAATCGGTGGCGGAGGACTACAAACAATGAACAATGCGCATGATCTGGGCGCTGCGGCATGGCGCAAGTCGTCGTACAGCAATTCGGATGGCGGTAGCTGCCTGGAAGTCACCGACGGCCTGCCCGGCGTCATGCCCGTACGGGACAGCAAGATCTCCGGCGGTCCCGCGCTCCTCTTCGACGTGACCGCCTGGTCGTCCTTCGTCTCCGCCGTGAAGGACGACCGGCTGCCCCGCGCCTGACCTCGTCAGTCGGCCCGGTCCACAGCGACGGGCTGCTGCGCCGCCGCATCCACCAGCTGCACGCGACCCTCGCCGGTACGGGAGACGAGTTCGAGGCCGAGTCCCGGCCGGCCTTCGTCCGCGAGCGGCTGCTCCTCCACCTCGACGCCCCGCGGCTCCGGTCACCGGGCCGCGAGGCAGGGCGGCTCGCCGCCGCACTGCGCGAACTGCTCGACTCCCGCATATCCGGCGGAGTACCCCTGGACGAAGCGGCGGCGATTCTGCACGCCCACCCCACCCACCTGATCCGGTGCTTCACGCAGACGTACGGCCTGCCGCCGCACACCTACCTGACCGGCAAACGCATCGACCGGGCACGCCGGCTCCTGCTCGCCGGCCGACGGCCCGCCGATGTCGCCACGGCGGTGGGGTTCTACGACCAGGCGCATCTGAACCGGCACTTCGCCCGCCACGTGGGTACCACCCCCGGACGCTACGCGCTCACCGCCAGGCGGTGAGCAGCTCCTGCGGGGCTCACCACCTGCACGCCGCCCGTCCGCCCTCAGGTGTCAGGAGTTCGGCGCGACCTTGGCCAGGCCGTTGATGATGCGGTCCATCGCGTCGCCGCCCGTCGGGTCGGTCAGGTTGGCCAGCATCTTCAGCGTGAACTTCATCAGCACCGGGTGCGTCAGGCCGCGCTGGGTCGCGATCTTCATGACCTTCGGGTTGCCGATGAGCTTCACGAAGGCGCGGCCCATCGTGTAGTAGCCGCCGTACGTCTCCTTGAGGATCTTCGGGTAGGCGTGGAGGGCGAGTTCGCGCTGGGCGGGGGTCGCGCGGGCGTGGGCCTGGACGATGACGTCGGCGGCGATCTGGCCCGACTCCATGGCGTACGCGATGCCCTCGCCGTTGAACGGGTTCACCATGCCGCCCGCGTCACCCACGAGGAGCAGGCCCTTGGTGTAGTGGGGCTGGCGGTTGAAGGCCATCGGGAGCGCGGCGCCGCGGATCGGCATCGTCATGTTGTCCGGGGTGTAGCCCCAGTCCTCCGGCATCGACGCGCACCACGCCTTGAGCACCTCGCGCCAGTCCAGCTCCTTGAACGCCTTGGAGGAGTTGAGGATGCCGAGACCGACGTTGGACGTGCCGTCGCCCATGCCGAAGATCCAGCCGTAGCCGGGGAGCAGGCGGTCCTGCGGGCCCCGGCGGTCCCACAGCTCCAGCCAGGACTCCAGGTAGTCGTCGTCGTGGCGGGGGGAGGTGAAGTACGTACGGACCGCTACGCCCATCGGGCGGTCCTCCATGCGGTGCAGGCCCATGGCGAGGGAGAGGCGGGTCGAGTTGCCGTCGGCCGCGACGACCAGCGGGGCGTGGAAGGTGACCGGGGTCTTCTCCTCGCCGAGCTTGGCCTTGACGCCGGTGATCCGGCCCGTGCGGGGGTCGAGGACCGGCTCGCCGACGTTGCAGCGCTCGTACAGGCGGGCGCCGCCTTCTGGGCCTGGCGGGCGAGCTGCTCGTCGAAGTCGTCGCGCTTGCGGACGAGTCCGTAGTCCGGGTACGAGGCCAGGTCCGGCCAGTCGAGCTGGAGGCGTACGCCGCCGCCGATGATGCGCAGGCCCTTGTTGCGCAGCCAGCCCGCCTCTTCGGAGATGTCGATGCCCATCGAGACCAGCTGCTTGGTGGCGCGGGGCGTCAGGCCGTCGCCGCAGACCTTCTCGCGCGGGAACGCGGTCTTCTCCAGCAGCAGGACGTCGAGTCCGGCCTTCGCCAGGTAGTAGGCGGTCGTGGAGCCGGCGGGTCCGGCCCCGACGACGATCACATCTGCGGTGTGCTCGGAGAGGGGCTCGGTCACGGCGGGATCTCCCGTAAGACTCGACGTCGCGTGCCCGGGGGCACAGGTCGAAGGCAGTCTATTGGGGCGTACCGAGCGCCCTTCCGAAGGGTGGGCGGGTCAGTCGAGGGTCCAGGTCGCCAGCGCGGTGTCGAAGGTCTGGCGGGCGTACTGCCAGTCGCGGTCCCGTGCCTTGGTGTAGACCGAGTAGTCGGTGCCGTTCTCCGCGATGTAGCCCTGGTCGATCGCGTGCAGGGTCTCGCCCGTCTGCTTGTCCGTGAACGTGTACTCCCAGATCGCGCCCGGCCGGCCCTGGAAGGTGTTCCGTTCCAGGCGCAGGCGCCGGAAGTCCTTCTGATTCGCCCTGGCCTTCT
Source organism: Streptomyces altiplanensis (assembly GCA_003719395.1). Taxonomy (GTDB): domain Bacteria; phylum Actinomycetota; class Actinomycetes; order Streptomycetales; family Streptomycetaceae; genus Streptomyces; species Streptomyces altiplanensis. The sequence continues at coordinate 441 of RHMC01000077.1, read as the reverse complement.
TCTCGATGGTCAGGAAGTTCTCGTACGAGGAGGCGTACGGGGGGTCGGAGACGACACCGACGAGCAGGTGCTCCATCCCGGTGGAACCGGCGTAGGTGATCTGGCCGCGGTCGGCGCTCTGGCGGGACCAGACCTCCGGTACGGCGAGGGAGAAACCGGCCGGGTCCGTCACCCTCCGGTAGCCGGCGGGCACTTCGGAGGGCGCCGGCGGGGCGGAGGTCGCGGACGGGCTCGGCGCGGTCCCGGTCTCGGAGGCCGAGGGGGACGGGGACGCGGTGGGGGTGGGAGTGGGGGACGTGGAGGTGCCGGGGGTTCCGGTCGCCGGTTCGCTGGGGCTGTCGCTCTCGGCCACCACGGACTTGTCGTCGTGCGACTGCCGCACGGTGGTGTCCTCGCCGCCGTCGTTGAGCAGCAGCACACCGGCGTGGCGCCGACCGCCGG